>JAAFJC010000131.1 GCA_013297925.1 Comamonadaceae bacterium | reverse complement strand
GATCTGCTCTTGCCAGAATCCGTGGTGCGCTCCTGCATTCAAACCGAAGAAGAGGTTGCTCATGGCGCAGCTTAAACTTGAGAACATCAGAAAGACGTTTAACGAAACGCCAGTGATTCATGGCATTGATTTAACGGTTGAGCATGGCGAGTTTTGTGTGTTTGTGGGCCCATCGGGCTGCGGCAAATCCACCCTGCTTCGCTTGATTGCAGGTTTGGAAGAATGTGATGATGGCGAGATCACGCTCGATGATCAAGACATCACCGACAGCATGCCTTCCAAGCGCGGCATGGCCATGGTGTTTCAATCGTATGCGCTGTATCCCCACATGACGGTGGAAGAGAACATGGGCTTTGGTTTGAAGATCGCGAAGGTAAATCAAGCCGAGATCAAGACCAAAGTGGCCAAGGCTGCCAAGACGCTTCAGATCGAACACCTGCTCAAGCGCCGCCCCAAAGAGCTCTCTGGCGGCCAGCGCCAGCGCGTGGCGATTGGCCGCGCGATTGTGCGCGATCCCAAAATGTTTTTGTTTGATGAGCCGCTGTCTAATTTGGATGCGGCGCTGCGGGTGGAGATGCGCTATGAATTGGCGCGTATCAAGTCTCAGCTCAACACGACGGTGGTGTACGTTACGCACGATCAAGTTGAAGCCATGACTTTGGCCGACAAAATCGTGGTGCTCAAAGATGGACGGATTGAGCAGGTGGGTCAACCGCTGGAGCTTTATGAGCGGCCTGCCAATTTGTTTGTGGCGGGCTTCATTGGTTCACCCAAAATGAATTTGGTGGCTGTTGACCTGCAACGCACTGAAAGCGCAAGCGCGCAATTGCGTTGGCCGGGAGGTGGCGTGTGGCCACTTCCAGCCAGCGGCGTGTGGCCAGCAGAACAAAAACTCACCGTGGGTGCGCGCCCTGAGCATTTGCAGATCACCTCGCCCAAGGATGGTTTGCCGACTGCGAAGGTGACACTGATCGAGCGCTTGGGCAGCGAAACTTATGTGCATGTGCGCACGGTGGGAGACAATGAGCAGGCCATCGTCGTGAAAGTTGAAGGCAATGCACCGCTCTCGATGGGGCAAATCGTTGCACTTCAAGCCGACGCTTCTCTTCTCCACCTGTTTGCGGCAGATGGCAAACGACTGAACTAGGCGTGTTAACAGTATTGAAAGCCGAGCCAATGGATTTTGCAAGGATTGAGCGCGTCGAAACATTCATCATCTCGATTCCGCGAGGTGTGCCTTATTTGGGGCCACTCAAGGAAGGCGAAAGCATCAATGAGCGCGGCTATCTGATCCGCAAGGGCAACAAGGCGATCTATCCGAGCACGGATATGTCGGTGCTCATCAAAATCACGGCCAGTGACGGCACGGTGGGCTGGGGCGAGACTTACGGCATCGTCGCCCCCGATGCGGTGACCAGCATCATCGATGATGTGCTGGGCCCCGTGATCAAGGGGCGTGATCCTCGAGATGTGATGGTGATCCAAGAAGACTTGTATGACCTGATGCGCGTGCGCGGCTACTTCGGTGGCTACTTTGTCGATGCGATTGCAGGGGTGGATATTGCGATTTGGGATGTGTTGGGCAAATTGCTCAAACAACCCGTGGTCAAACTTTTGGGCGGTCAACGGAAATCCAAGCTGCCCGCCTACATTTCTGGCTTACCGGGAAGCTCCATGGCTGAGCGCGTGGCCATGGCGCAAGCTTTTGTGGCGCAAGGCTATACCGCCATCAAATACCATGCCGTAGTTTCCATTGATGGTATCGTGGAAGAGATGAAAGTGCTACGCGAAGCGCTCGGGCCACAGATCAAACTGATGGTGGATTTGCATTGGAAATTCACCGCGCAAGAAGCCGTGCAGCTCGCGTATCGCCTGCAAGCCTACAACCCTTATTTCATCGAAGCGCCTTGCCAGCCGGAAGACATTGAAGGCCAAGCCCATGTGAGCCGTAGTGTGGGCATGCCTGTAGCACTGGGCGAAGAATTGCGCACGGTGTTTGAATACCGGCCCCGCATGGAGCGCCGCGCCATGTCGATCGTGCAGCCCGAGATGGGGCATACAGGCATCAGCCAATTCATGCAAATTGGCCGCATGGCCAATGCGTTTCACATGCAAGTGATTCCGCATGCCAGCATTGGCTTGGGCATTTTTCAAGCAGCCAGCTTGCATGCCGCAGCGGCTTTACCCAATTGCCCGATGCATGAGTATCAGCATTCGGTGTTTGATCGCAATTTGCAATATGTCAACACAACGATGCGCTGCGAAGCCGGGTATTTTTCCTTGCCTGAAGGCGCGGGTTTGGGTATCGAGCCCGCGGAATCGGTTTGGCAGTATGTGCGGCCGAAGGGCGCTGCTAATTCTTAACATTTCACCCAAGATTTGGATATGACGACATCACGCAACGACGCAGCTTTGATTGCAGTCGATTGGGGCACGACCAATCTACGCGCTTATCTTCTCAATGCAAAAGGCAAGATTCTGGATCATCGCTCCTGCCCAGGCGGCGTGATGTCGGTGCAAGATCGCAATTTTGAAGCGCCCTTACTCAGCGTCGTGGGTGAATGGTTGGCGCAAGCCAAGCTTCCACTCATTGCCGCCGGCATGATCGGCAGCCGGCAAGGCTGGCGCGAAGCGCCTTACTTGCCCTGCCCAGCACGCATCGAAGTCGCTGCACAACAACTGACTGCCGTTCCCTTTCAAGACAGCCAAGGCCAATCGCATCAATTGCTGATTGGCGCTGGCGTGCAATGTGTGGATGACAGCGGTCTGCATGATGTGATGCGCGGCGAGGAAACGCAGCTTTGGGGCAGCGACCTGAGTGATGGCGCGGTATGCATTCTGCCGGGCACGCATTGCAAATGGGCGTGGATGGGCAAGGCCGGCGAGATTCAAAAATTCAGAACTTATATGACGGGCGAGCTGTTTGCATTGCTCACCAAGCACGGCATCTTGGGGCGCTTGATGAAGCCGGGGCAAGATGATCTAGCGTTTAAGCGTGGCGTGTTGCTCGGCAAGAACGACAGCGCGCACGCCTCACATATTATTTTCTCCGCACGTACCGCTGGGCTGATGGGCACGTTGGCGGCTGAGAGCTTGTCAGAATATCTCTCGGGCATTTTGATTGGTTTGGAAATTGGAAGTAGCTTAAAAATGACTGGCGCATTGCCCGAGCAAATCCATTTGATTGGCGATGATGAGCTGTGCATGCGCTATGCCCAAGCATTGCATGCCGTGGATATTCAAGCCGTGAGATCGCAAAGCGAAGCGACGGCTGGGCTGTGGAAATTAGCGCAGGCGGCTGGCTGCATGAAAGTAAGCTCACCATGACAACGAACGCCGCGATGGTTTCTTCCGAGGCTTGGCGCAGGCTGATGGCGCTGCCTGTGATTGCCATTTTGCGCGGCATTCACCCCCACGAGGTGGCACCCGTGGCGGATGTGCTCGGGCTGGCAGGCATGCAGACCATGGAAGTGCCTTTGAATTCGCCTTCAGCTGTCGAGAGCATTCATCTGCTGTGTCAGCGCGGCCCGCATTTGGTCGGCGCGGGCACGGTGTTGACTGCTGGCCAGGTCGATGAAGTGGCCGATGCTGGAGGTCAATTGATTCTCTCTCCCAATATGAATCCCGCAGTGATCGCGCGAACCGTAGAGCGCGGCTTGATTTCTATCCCTGGCGTGGCCACTATGACGGAGGCGTTTGCCGCACTCGAAGCCGGCGCACATGCGCTCAAACTGTTTCCGGCGGATACGCTGGGGCTGTCCACCATCAAAGCTTGGCGCGCGGTGTTGCCAAGCCATGCCAAGCTGATTTGCGTGGGCGGTGTGACGGAGCACAACTTGGGCAACTATCGGCAGGCTGGCGCAGATGGCGTGGGCTTGGGCTCCAGTCTCTACACACCCGGCGTGAGCACGGCTTCGCTGCATCGCAAAGCCAAAGCCGCGATTCAAGCTTGGGGAACAGCGCACTCGACAGCTCAACATGCGCCAATGCCAGATTTGGCGATGGAGTTTGAATCTTGAGACTGCAAAACAAAGTGGCCATCATCACAGGCGCTGGGCGCGGCATTGGCCAAGCGATCACTCTGGAGTTTGTGCTGCAAGGTTGCCGGGTCATCGCTTTGGAGCGTGATCCCGTTTCAGCAGCAGCTCTATCTGAAGCGTTGCCGAATCAAACGGTGCTGTGCGTTGATGTGATGCAGCGCGGCGTCATGGACGATGCTGTTGCCACCGCTCTTAAAGAGCATGGCGGTATCGATATCCTCGTCAACAATGCCGTCGCGTATAAAGAGAGCCCCGCGCATGAATGCTCGGATGAAGATTGGGACAGCACGGTAGATTCCGCACTCTCAGCCGTCTTTAGAGCCTGCCGTGCTGTGCTCAAACCGATGATGCAAGCGAGCCAAGGCAGCATCGTTAACTTATGCTCCATCAATCAAATCGTGGCCAATCCGCATCTTGCGGCTTACACGGCAGCCAAGGGCGGTATCCATGCGTTGACGAAACAAATTGCGGTGGAATATGGCCCGCATGGCATTCGCTGCAATGCCATTTCACCTGCATTGATCATGACTGAGCGCACCCGCGCGGGTCGCTCAGATGAAGATCTGATCTTGGACAAAGAAGCCTATCCAATCGGCCGCGTAGGTGAGCCCAAAGATGTGGCGATGGCGGCCGTCTATCTCTCCAGCGATGAAGCCAGTTTTGTAACAGGGGTTGATTTGCCCGTCGATGGAGGCATGACCTCGGTGGCTGCCTCGGCGATGATTTCTCCCAAGATTCGCGCTTGGTGGGGCAGAAAACCGATTCGCCTCACATAAGAAACCTTCGCGCTTGAAAAAAGGAGAGCATGTGTGAGCGCTTTGCATCCTCTGCAA
>JAAFJC010000130.1 GCA_013297925.1 Comamonadaceae bacterium | reverse complement strand
TTTATGCGCTCGTGCCCGTGCCTAATCTGGCAGCGACGATTGATTGGCCTGCAGTACAAGAGCGCTTCAAGCAATCACTGATGCAAGCGCTGCAAGATCGCATCTTGCCGGGTTTGGCACAATGCATCGTGGATGACTTTTTCCTCACGCCGCAATACTTCAAAGATGAGCTGCTATCGCCGCAAGGCAGCGGCTTTTCCATCACACCGAATTTGATGCAGTCGGCAGGTTTTCGTTATCCGAATCGCTCGCCGCAATTGAGCAATTTGTATTTTGTGGGCGCGGGCACGCATCCAGGCGCTGGTGTGCCGGGTGTCGTCACATCGGCCAAGGTGGTAGAGCGCTTGATGTTTGGTTCGGTCGCGACAGAGAGGATGGCCGCATGAGAGACCATCATGCCGATCCACAAGCGATCATGGATGCACATGCCAAATCCTTTTCTTGGGCGGCGCGCTTTCTCTCCAAGCAAGCCCGTGGGCAGGCTGCTCAGCTCTACGCCTTTGCGCGGCTGATGGATGATTTGGTGGATGAAGCTGCGCTCGGAAGCATGGATGAGCGCTTGGCGCAATTTGAAATGCACAGAGCGCAAGTCTTGGGCGCGATGGTTGATGACAGCCGCAGCCATGCGGTGGGCGCGATGCTGCAATCGCTGGGCGTGGATCAGCAGGTGCTGCGCTCCTTCATGGATTCCTTGCTGGCCGATGCGCAGCCTCGGCACTTGCAAAGCCTGCCGGATGTTTTAGGCTTTGCTTATGGTGTGGCAGGCACCGTGGGGCAAATGATGCGGCCGATCTTGGGTGCAAACGCTCAAGCCGATAACCATGCAGTCACCTTGGGCATGGCGATGCAGTTGACGAATATTGCGCGGGATGTGATGGAAGATGCACAGCGCGGGCGCTGCTATTTGCCAGCGGAGTGGTTGCCTGCTGGTTGGCAGTTGGCGAAATTGCTGGAAGGTTGTGTGGTGGCGCGGGGGCAGGCTTTTGCAGCGGTGCAGCGCTTGCTTGCCGAGGCCGAGCCGCTCTATGCCTCGGCTGAGCAGGGCTTTGATGCGATTCCGATGCCCAATCGCCGCGCCGTGAAAATTGCCTGCGTGCTGTATCGCGGGATCGGCCGAAAGATCATGAAAATGCCCTCGTCGGAGTATTGGGCGCAGCGCGTGCACCTGAGCGCCGCCAACAAAGCCGGTGGCGTGATGCAAGTGTTGATGGGTATGTCGGGTCAAGCCAAGCCGCCGCTCGTCAGTGCGTTGACTGAGCATCAAAGCGTGTTGCAGCGCATCCCCGGCTTTCCCTGCGCTTAAGGCATGAAGCCGATGGACACATGGGATGTGGTCATTGCAGGTGCGGGGCTAGCGGGCTTGGCCTTGGCTGCGGAGTTGGCAGCGCCTGAGTTTGCGCATTTGCGTGTGTTGCTGATTGAGCCCAGAAAAAACTATGTGCGAGACCGCACTTGGAGTTACTGGGCGCTGCCGAATGCTTTGCCGCAACAATGGCAAGGCTTACCGACCACGCAATGGCCGCAATGGCGTGTGAGTTTGGCTGAGCGCAGTGTGCTGTCGAAGAGCGAAGTGCCTTATGCCAGCGTGCGAGCCGATGCCTTCTACGATGCAGCGCTGGGCATGATCGCCAAAGCACCTCATATTCAATGGTTGCGAGAAACTTCGATACAGCAAGCGGAATCGACCGCGCATGGTGTGGAGATCACCACGAATGCGGGGCAGTGCATCAGCAGCAAATTGCTGTTTGATTCGCGGCCTCCCAAGCCATCCCAAGCCAGTGACTGGGTGCAGCATTTTGTGGGCTGGGAAGTCAAGGTCAAATCGCCTTGCTTTGAGTCGCAGTGTGTTGAGTTAATGGCCTTTGAGCCGCATGGAAGCGGCCTACATTTTTTCTATTGCTTGCCCTACAGCCGCACACAAGCCTTGGTGGAGAGCACATGGATCTCGCGTGCTATTCTGCAAAGAGACTATGAAGCCGAGCTGCGCGAGGCCTTGCAGCAGCGCTGGGGCTGCTCAGACTATGCCATCACGTTTCGCGAGAAGGGCGCTTTGCCCCTGATGCCGCGCCCAGCTGCTGCGCAATCGCATGTGGTGCGCATTGGCAGAGCGGGGGGCAAGCTGCGTGCCGCTACGGGCTATGCGTTTTGCGCGAGTTTGCAGCAGACATCGAGCTTGGCCGCGTCGCTGGCGAAGCACTTCAATGAAGGCAAGGCGCTTATTGATTGGCAAGCGCCACCGTTCAAAACGAGCGCAATGGATCAATGGATGGATTCCGTGCTGTTTCGCGTGTTGGAAAGCGATTGGCAAGC
Source organism: Comamonadaceae bacterium (assembly GCA_013297925.1). Taxonomy (GTDB): domain Bacteria; phylum Pseudomonadota; class Gammaproteobacteria; order Burkholderiales; family Burkholderiaceae_C; genus JANMDU01. The sequence continues at coordinate 2,674 of JAAFJC010000130.1, read as the reverse complement.
TGCGCCGCAGTACTTCCTCTCACTCTTCGAGCGTGTGCCCGAGCTACAGCTCATTCGGTTTTTGCAAGGCCAAGCCAACGCGCAAGATCGCTTGGCTGTGATGCGGGCTTTGCCGGCTTGGCCTTTCATGCGCGCTGCGTTACGCTAAGTCATGGCTGCCATTTCCCCCTTGCACCTTTTTTGGCTGTTGCCAAGCTTGCTAATCCTTGCTTGGCTGGAGCGGCAATGGCCAATGCTGGCTGCGGTGGGTTTTGTGTTGCTCACCGTGACGGTGGGCTTCGCTCATGGCGCGATGGATATTTTTCTGATGCGTGATGCGCGCGACCAGATCGATGCGAAAGCGTGTGGCCTTTACGCAGGCTCGGTGCTTGTTCTCGGCGCGGTCTTGATGCTATGGCCGGGCGTGGCATTGATTACGTTGATCTTGCTTTCGCTTTGGCATTTTGGCGAGCAAGCCCATCGCGAGCATGATCCTCAACAAGAGGCTTGGCTGCTGCGCTTCGTGCAAGGCGGAAGCAGCGTGATGCTGCCCGTTTTGCTCTCACCCGATGCGCTCAAGCCTTGGGTGCAGAGCATTGCAGTGGCAGACACCGCATGGGTGTGGCCTGCTTGGGTGGGCATTGCAGGCCTGTGGTGTGCTTTACTGCTCGTAGCTCTTGTGTTGATCAAGCCTTGGCGCTCTCAAACAAGTAAAACGCTTTGGATCGAGTTAATCGCGCTGATGGTGCTCAATCTGCTGCTTTCTCCTCTGCTGGCTTTTGCACTTTTCTTTGGTGTGTATCACTCGGGTGCGCACATCTGGCGCATGCGGCAACTGCAGCGGCGCGAAGGGAAGACTTGGCATGATGGCTTGCTGGTTGCCACGATGCTGGCTACTTTGCTGGCTTTGGCTGGGCTCATGTGGTGGATGTCCAAGCAGACTTTTACCTTGAATGATGCAGGCCAATGGCTGCGCGCTCTGGTGGTGGCGCTGGCTGCGATCACGCTGCCGCATCTGATCTTAGTCTCGCGCAACCGGCACCGCTTGTTTTTCGCTGCGTGAGCTTTGGTAGGATGCGGGTCTAGCTAGCCGCACACACCATGATCATTAATAGCCTGCTTGACACCGATCTTTATAAATTCACCATGATGCAGGTCGTGCTGCATCAGTTTCCGGGTGCGCAGGTGGAATACAAATTCAAATGCCGCAATACCGGTGTGAATTTGGCGCAGCATGCCGATGAGATTCGCGCGGAGATCAAATCGCTGTGCAGCTTGACGTTTACCGAAGATGAGCTTCAGTATTTGCGCGGCATGCGTTTCATCAAGAGCGATTTCGTGGATTTTCTGGGGCTGTTCAGGCTCAACGAAAAATGCATCAGCGTGATGCCGCAAGCCAATGGCGAGCTGGAGATTTCCGTGAAGGGCCCGTGGCTGCACACCATTCTTTTTGAGATCCCGGTGCTGGCGATTGTGAACGAGGTTTACTTCAAAAATCATAGCGCTCCGCGCAATCAATCTGCCGGCGAAGAGCGTCTTTCTCATAAAATTTCACTGCTGAAGACAGCTGAATTACAAGAACTGAAAATTGCAGATTACGGCACGCGCAGACGCTTCTCCAAGGTGTGGCAAGAGCAGGTGCTGCGCCGTTTGGCAGAAGGCTTGGGAACGAGCGCGACAGGCCAATTTGCTGGCACGAGCAATGTGCATTTCGCGCGTACGCTCGGCCTCACGCCGCTGGGCACGATGGCGCATGAATACCTGCAAGCCGCGCAAGCGCTCGGGCCGCGTTTGCGCGATAGCCAAATCTATGCGTTTGAGAGCTGGGCAAAGGAATACCGTGGCGATTTGGGCATTGCGCTCTCTGATGTATATGGCATGAGCGCTTTCTTGCGCGATTTTGATATGTATTTCTGCAAGCTGTTTGATGGCGCACGGCATGACAGTGGTGATCCATTCAGCTGGGGCGAGCGCATGATTGAGCATTACCGACTCAATCGCGTTGACCCGCGTACCAAAACGCTGATCTTTAGCGATGGCCTCACCGTGCCTCGCACCATTGAGCTCTATCAACGCTTCAAGGGCCGCTGCTTGCTTGCTTTTGGTATTGGCACGAATCTCACCAACGATTTGGGCGATCCGCCCGTTCATGAGCCCTTGCAAATCGTGATGAAGATGATTCGCTGCAACGGCCAGCCCGTGGCCAAGCTCTCAGATTCGCCGGGCAAGGGTATGTGTGATGACGAAAAATACTTGGCTTACTTGCGCCAAGTGTTTGAAATTCCCACGCCCTGAGACCTTACCCATCCGTTTCATCCGATTGCGGCGGCAATACTGGGTTGAATTCCTTCACCGTATGTGTGGTGTAGGGTGGCAGCCCGTGCGATGCGGCTTTACGTCTGGCTCCATGTCCTCCGGCGGGTGTTGGCATTCCCTTCTCCGGTTGAAGCCCCCTCCCGCCTCCCCCTTTACTTGCGCCAGACGCAAAGCCACATCGCACGGGCATGGAGCGGGGAGGCACATCACAATGCTCGATTTGCCACAAGCTCGCCAGAGCACCCGGGGCGGATGGCGTAAGTAAAGGGGGAGGCGCAATACTGTTCATTTAAATCATTTTCAGGTACGATGCGTCATCCCACCCAAGGAGATGACGCATGGCACGAACCAAAGCAAGCTTAGGGCAAGGCGCAAGGCT
>JAAFJC010000013.1 GCA_013297925.1 Comamonadaceae bacterium | reverse complement strand
TTGAGGCCTACCCCAATCACGGCATCTTGGCCGAAGAATCCGGCAACAGCCAAGGCAACAAATTCTCTGATCACATCTGGATCATCGATCCGCTGGATGGCACCACCAATTTCATCCACGGCTTTCCTGTGTATTGCGTGAGCATCGCGCTGCAAATCGGCGGCAAGGTTGATCATGCCGTGGTGTACGACCCAACTCGCAACGATCTCTTCTACAGCTCGCGCGGCAGAGGCGCTTATTTGAACGACCGCCGCCTGCGTGTGAGCAAACGCGAGACGCTCGCTCAATCCCTCATTTCTACCGGCTTCCCCTTCCGCCCCGGCGACAATTTCCCCACCTACATGGCCATGATGAGCGACATCATGACCCGCACCGCCGGCTTGCGCCGCCCCGGCGCTGCAGCGCTTGATCTCGCCTATGTGGCTGCAGGCTTCACCGACGGTTTCTTTGAAACTGGCCTGATGCCTTGGGACATGGCCGCAGGCTCCCTGCTCGTGACGGAGGCCGGCGGCTTGATTGGCAATTTCACCGGCGAGGCCAACTACCTCGAACAAAAAGAATGCCTCGCAGCGAATCCAAAAATCTATGCGCAAATGGTGAGCTTGCTCGGGAAATACAGCAAATTCGCCAGCGCTGGCGAGAAAGCGGCTGTGCGGCAAGCAGGCACATTGAAAGGCGCAGGCCAAGCAGCTCCTGATGCTGCTGACGAAGAAGCTCCCCTGTAATCTAGGCTCGCAGCGTGAGCGCTGATCTGTCCCAACACACACCGATGATGCAGCAGTACCTGCATCTGAAGAAAGACTTTCCCGACACGCTTGTGTTTTATCGCATGGGCGATTTTTACGAGGTGTTTTTCGCGGATGCGGAGAAGGCGGCGCGCTTGCTTGACATCACGCTCACGCAGCGCGGGCAATCGGGTGGGCAGCCCGTCGTCATGGCGGGTGTGCCGTTTCATTCGCTAGAAACTTATCTCGCGCGGCTCATTAAGCTGGGCGAATCGGTGGCGATTTGTGAGCAGGTGGGCGAGGTCACGGGCAAAGGGCCAGTAGAGCGCAAAGTGGTGCGCGTCGTCACTCCTGGCACGTTGACGGACACCGAGCTGCTCAGCGACAAATCCGAAGCTACATTGCTGGCCGTGCATCAAGCGCCGCGCAATCGTCTCGGCTTGGCATGGCTCGCGCTCACGCAATCAGAGATCAAGCTCGCGGAATGCAGCCACGATGAATTGGCTGGCTGGGTCTCGCGCATTGCGCCGAGTGAATTGCTCTACGCTAGTGACGTGACGCCGGCTTTTGAGCAGCAAATCAAAGCGCTTCGCTTTTCTCAGGCGCTCTCTTTCACGCTGCGCCCCGCGTTTCAGTTCGACAGCGGCCTCGGCTCGCAAAAGCTCTGCGCCCAGCTCCAAGTCGCAAGCCTCGCTGCCTTCGGCGCGCAAGAGTTGCCCCATGCCCAAGCCGCCGCTTGCGCCCTGCTCGCCTACGCCGAACACACCCAAGGCGCCCATCTCGCCCACGTCAGCCGCCTGCGCGTGCAGCGCGAAGCGGAGCTGATGGATATTCCCCTGCCCACACGGCGCAATCTGGAGCTCACGCAAACCTTGCGCGGCGAAGACAGCCCCACCCTCTTTTCGTTGCTTGACACGTGCATGACCGGCATGGGCAGCCGCGCCCTCAAAAGCTGGCTGCTCAATGTATCGCGAGATCGCAGTATCGCCCTGCAGCGCATTCAAATGATCGGTATATTGCGCGAAGGCCATGCAGGAAAACTTCGCGAACAGCTCAAAGGCTCTAGCGATGTGGAGCGAATTGCGGCGCGGATTGCGCTTAGGCAGGTGAAGCCGCGTGAGCTTGTTGCCTTACAAAATACGCTATCAAAATCAGAGCTGCTCGCGCAGTATTTATGGCAGCTAGGCACTGATTTTTCTCAAATATTCACTGCTTTGCAGGCTTCTGAAAACTTGCAAGCAACTGCGCAACTGCTGCAAGCCGCCATCCTGCCCGAGCCATCATCCCTCGTCCGTGATGGCAATGTGATCAACCACGGTTTCGATGCCGATCTCGATGAGCTGCGCGGCATCCAAACCAATTGCGATGCTTTTCTCCTTGATCTGGAAACCCGTGAACGCGAGCGTACCGGCATCGCCAATCTGCGCGTGCAATACAACAAAGTGCATGGCTTCTACATCGAAGTGACGCAAGGCCAGGCGAGCAAAGTGCCCGAAGACTATCGCCGCCGCCAGACCCTCAAAAACGCCGAGCGCTTTATCACACCGGAGCTTAAAACCTTTGAAGACAAAGCGCTTTCCGCGCAAGAGCGCTCACTTGCTAGAGAGAAATTCCTCTACGAGCAAGTGCTCGATCAACTCCAACCGCATGTAAAAGCGCTCACCGATGCAGCCACTGCACTTGCCACGCTCGATGCGATTTGCGCCCTCGCCGAACGATCATTGACGCTCAACTGGAACGCACCGAGTTTCGCCACAGAGCCCTGCATCCACATCACAGGTGGCCGCCACCCCGTAGTCGAAGCCCGCTTGGCCGAGACGATCAACAAATCCTTCATCGCCAACGACACTTACCTCGGCGCCAAGACCCGCATGCAAGTCATCACCGGCCCCAACATGGGCGGTAAATCTACCTACATGCGCCAGATCGCCGTGATCGCCCTGCTTGCCTGTATGGGCTCGTACGTACCGGCCACGACTTGTCGCCTTGGGCCCTTGGATGCCATCTACACCCGCATCGGCGCAGCTGACGATCTGGCCAACGCGCAATCGACCTTCATGCTGGAGATGACGGAAGCCGCGCAAATCCTTCATGCCGCTACGCCACAGAGCTTGGTCCTGATGGACGAGATTGGTCGAGGCACAAGCACTTTCGATGGCCTGAGTCTGGCCAGTGGCATCGCTGCGCATCTGCACAAGTCCCAGGCCTTCACGCTTTTTGCCACGCATTACTTTGAGCTCACGCAATTCCCCGCAGATCATCATGGCGCAGTGAATGTGCATGTGAGTGCTGTTGAAACTGGCAGAGAGATCGCTTTCATGCACAGCATAGAGGCTGGCCCCGCAAGCAAGAGTTACGGTATTCAAGTGGCCAAGCTCGCTGGCGTGCCCGCCCAAGTCGTCAACCATGCCAGAGCAGCTTTAGAGCGCTTAGAGGCCAGCCAACAAGCCGCCCAAGCTCAGGTTGATTTGTTTGCCGCGCCGGCGACCGATGCTACGCATTCAGGAGCATTCAGCGCATTAGAATCGGCGTTAACAGCGATCAACCCGGATAACCTGAGCCCCAGAGAAGCTCTCGATGCCCTGTATCAACTGAAAAAACTACAGCAAACATAACTTTATGACTTACTGCGTCGCCATCAAACTAAACGCCGGCCTCGTTTTCCTCTCGGATTCGCGCACCAATGCAGGCCTCGATCAAATCAGCACCTTCCGCAAAATGATCGTGTACGAAAAGCCCGGTGATCGCTTCATGGTCTTGCTAACAGCAGGCAATTTAAGCATCAGCCAAAGCGTGCGCGAGATGCTGCAAGTGGAGCAGCTCAAGAATGAAGATGGCGAGCCGATCACGATTTGGAATGCCAAAAGCATGTTTGAAGCGGCGCGTGTGCTCGGCTCGGCCATTCGTCATGTGTATGCACGCGATGGCGAATCGCTCAAAGCGGCGGGCGTGGAATTCAATGTGTCGTTGATTTTTGGCGGACAAATCGCTGGCGAGGGCATGCGCCTCTTCCAAGTGTATTCCGCAGGCAATTTCATCGAAGCCACCAAAGAAACGCCTTACTTCCAAGTGGGCGAATCCAAATACGGCAAGCCTGTGCTGGATCGCGTGATTCAGCCTGATACACCACTGGATGAAGCGGCCAAATGCGCCCTCGTCTCCATGGATTCCACGCTGAAATCTAATCTCTCGGTCGGCCTGCCACTGGATTTGGTGGTGTATGAAGAGGGTCAATTCAAAAGCGATCGCATCGTTTGCATCGAAGAAAACAACCCGTATTTCATGATGTTGCGCCGCACCTGGGGGGGCAAGCTGCGAGAGGTGTTTGACAGCTTGGAGGATCCTCAGTGGAATGGCGGTAAGACGGACTCTCCTCTCAAAGCCGCAAGCACACGCAGCATCCCGCTCAAGAAAATCACCACGCCCGAGGAAAAACTGATTTGAGCCTGCTGATTTTCTCTCACGCCAATAGCTTCCCGGCCAGCACCTATGGCGTACTGCTGGCTTCGCTCAAAAAGCGCGGTTTCACAGTCAAGGCGATTGAAAAATTTGGGCATGACGAACGCTACCGAGTCACCAATAACTGGCCGCATATCGTGCAAGAGCTGGCTGATTTCGCGCAACCCTTGGTGGAAAAATCAGGAGAGAAAGCTTGGCTCGTTGGCCATTCGCTGGGCGGCACACTGAGCGCCATGTGCGCCTCTCGTCATCCTGATCTCGTGCGCGGCATCGTATCTCTGGATGCACCCCTTTTCAGCGGCTGGAAAGCCATTGCTTTGAGCACTCTCAAAGCCAGCGGGTTGGTCAGCAGCATCTCTCCCGGCAAAATCAGCCAGAGCCGCACGCAGACGTGGGCGAGCGAACGCGCAGCCTATGACAGCTTCAAATCCAAGCGTGTCTTTGCTCTCTGGCAAGACCAGGTGCTACGCGATTACATCGCCTACGGTACTCACGAAGGCGAAGATGGCAAACGCCACTTGAGCTTTGATCGCGATGTCGAGACACAAATCTACAACACCCTGCCCGACAACCTTCCCAGCCTCATCCGACACAAGCCTCTGCAATGCCCAGCGGCCTTCATAGGCGGCTTGCAATCAGATGCGCTCAAGATCGCTGGTGTCACTTTCACCAAAAAATTTACACAAGGCCGCATGAACTGGATCGACGGCACGCATCTCTTCCCCATGGAAAAGCCGCTGGCTACAGCGGCTTTGGTTGAGGGCTCAATTCACGCCATGAGCTCGGCGCAAGACTAAGTCAAACCTCAATAAAACGATTGGCCGCTGCTGGCTGTGCCAGTGGTTTTAAATTGACCAATCGCGCGAGACAAATCGAGATACTCAGGGCAGGTTTTATTGCCGCAGGCTTTTTCAAGTTTGGCGAGGTGGCTCTCTGCATCGGCAGGTTTTTTATCCATCAAGTAAGCCATCCCAATGTAGTGATGCGTGCCCTTGTGGTTGGGATCGATTTGAAGCGCCAACTTGTAGTGCTCAAAAGACTTTGGCAAGTTAGGTTGCGCCTGCATCCTGTAGCTGTAGCCCAGTAAATTCTGAACATCGGCATTGCGCGGCTCTTCTTTAGCGGCTACATTGAGTTCGGCTAGAGCTTTGCGCCAGTCTTTCTTTTGAATCGCATCGCGGGCGAGCGTTAAGCGCTCACTGACGGTGGGTTGCGCCACGGTAGGGCCAGTATCAGCTGCATAGGCCGGCAGAAAGGCGGCAGCGCTGATAGCCAGCAAGGCTGCAAACACGGCTGTTTTAGCGGTTGATTTCATAGATTTCTCCAAAAGTTGAATGATAGGACTAATCTACGTCGCGTAAGTTCAGATCAGATGCAGTTGGTACAAGAGGTTACGAATTCGGCAACATAATCATCATTGAGCAAGCGGGCAAGCCGCAGCCTGTTTTTTGGCGGCACGCACCCCATCTTCGGCCATGCCAAAGTAAGGTTGCGCATAGCGCCAATCAATTCGCTCATGGGCATGAGCTGCTTGCACCAGCATCACTTCGCTGCAGGCCACTTCTTTCGCCGCGCAAGCCATTTGCTTCGATGACTTAATGACCTCAAGCTGCGCCCAGAGATCGTTTCGCATACGCTTGTCATCACCGAGTAACGACGAGTTTAAGGCAAAGGCTGCAGGTGCAGAACCCGCTTCCAAAGCGCCCAGAAGCTGTGTCGCTTTTTGATGCGCCAGCTCAGGCACTTGGGTGGGGTTGTTGCGCAGTGCTTCGTGTTTAGAAAAATCCAGCCAGCATTGCGCTTTTTCCAAGGCATAGCTTTGCTGAGTGTCTATGGCCTTGGCTCGCACAGGTGAGATGCGCTGGCTGCTGGCTTCAATGCGTTTGATCAGTGCCTCAGAGACTGTTTGGGCACTGATTTCAAAGGAGAAAAGGCAAAAAATCGGCATAGACAATGCGCAAGCAGCTATGCTATTGATAGCATTTGAAAAGATCTTCTTCATTTCGGCTCCAAAGATTTGTTGCTGCGCTGATGGTCTGCACCCCAGAGGTTTTCATCAAACTTCATGCGCAGCCCTAAGAAAAAGCCGCGATTGCGGTATTCGCTGGCGAGCAAGTCCTTATCGTTCAAGCCGCGCCATGTATAGCCTAGGTTGAACCATACGTTGGAAGTCACCGCATAGCCAGCTTCTAAACCATAGCCAAACTGCAGCGCTTTGCCACCCTGGGTTTGCTGCAGCATGCTGCCCATCACGCCCACGCTCCAGCGATCGCTCAAGTCATACATGACTCTTGCACCAAGCAACCAAGCTGCAAATGCATCGTTTACCGTATTGGAACCCGCGATGAAGGTTTCATTCACGTGTTTCGCTGCCACACGGCCATTGATGTGCCACACGCGCTTGGGATGCCAGTCACCGTGAATACTCACAATATTCACATCGCGTTTAGGCTGCGTGGCACTGGGGAGGCTATCTTGCTCAGTACGATGTTCGTAGCGAGTGAGCATATTGTAGGTATTCGTCTCAATAGGGCGATAGGCCGCGCCGATGATGAAACGATCCTCTAACTTACGGCCTTCGCCCTTGCGGTTTTCTGTGATGCTCAAGTAGTTTTGCGCCAAAAGCGTCCAAGCAGTGTCCAGTTGGCGAGAAACCTTGGCTGTCGAAAGCCAGTTGCGCGCGCTGCTGTCTTGTCGCCATTCGATGCGCCCAGAGGCTTTCCAGATCGGCGAAGCGGTGTAGTCCAACCCCACACCCAGAGCCGTAGCATCGCTGCCCGTGCCATTGAGTATTTTGATCAACTCTGCGCTGGTGCTGAGTTTGAGACCAGGTGCAATCAAGAAACCATTGCGCAAACCCGCAGCGTTTTCCGCTTGCTTACCGCTGGTGGCGCTGTTCAAACGATACTCGTTATACACCTGCGCATTCTCTGCATAGTCGCTTGACACACCGGCTGAGAACGCTCGCAAATGCGCTTGCGACGTAGTTGAAAGGCCATTTAAACCCGTCACGCTGCTGATATCTTCAAAGCGAGCATACAGCTTGGTACGCTCGGACCATTGGTAGTTCAGACCAGCACCCAAACGGCGCTTGTCACTGTCGCGCACATCCACTTCCGCCTCGCCAAAGATGCTCCAACGCGATGCAACTGTTTTGCCTTGCGCGTCTGTTGCTGGTGGTTGGTAGCTCAGGCGGGCGTAGATGCTATCGCTGACCACATTCGGGCTGGCGGCAGCGAGCGAGCCAGGAGCCACGGCAAAGCGCGATCCGTTGTTGCATAAGCTGTCTGTCACGCCGTTGCTAGACGCAACGCCAAAGCCACCGTTGTAGCCAGAAAAGCCTGAGCAAATGCCACTGGATGAGCCCAGGTTTGTTGCACTTGGTCCTGTGCCCGTCTTGTCTTTGGCATGGCGCAGACCGACTTGCAAGCCCCAAGCAGGATTGAAGCTTCGCTCGTATTCAATCAGTGCTGCATCGCGCTGCGCGTCTGTCGTGATGTCTTCGGATCGGCTCAATTCGCCGCGCAGTGCGTCTTTCTTGGTGAACTCATGGCGCGCCTTGGCATTGAATTCCATCTTTCCGGCTGCAAGCCCAGACGATGGATTATCGAAGGCTGCATCGGAGCGCAGCCACTTCACTTGCCCACTGAAGCGCTCTTGCTGCACATCCAGCACCATACGCTGCGCATGTCCGGATTTTGCACCGAGCACACCCCCCGGCGTGCCGTCGGTATACGCCACTTCCGCAGTCAATCGGATGCCCTGCGTCAGCTGAGTGCGCAAGCCGAGAGCGCTCACACCGTAGTTTTGATTCGGATTGGTATCACGCGCAGCTGAGGCGCCAATGCGAATATTCGGATGGATTTGCCACTCTGCATTCACACCACCCACCCAGTACTTTTGCCCACCCTGCTCCACTTCATAACTGATGCGGATGCTCACGGGGTTGAAATAATCATCCACACTCGGCACGGGACTCCTGAACAAAATCTTGCCGGAGAAAGGCTCAAACTCATAATCACTCTGGCGCACAAGAGAGGTGCTGCGCAAAATCACGCTGGGCTGATTGCGATCACGCACAATGATCTCTACCCGCTCTGTGCCGCCTACACCGCTCGGATTACTGACGCTATATGGGCCAGAGATACCACGCCCGGGAATTTCATCAACCACTTGCTTGAGATCGTCGTAGCTGGCAAATGCATTGAGATTGCGGCGGTTATCAAGATCCTCAAAATGCCACTTTAGGCCCGTGGCTGAGCGAGAAAACTGCCCAAGCTGGAAAATCTCGCTGCTCGAGCCAGAGTTATAGTCTCCATAAAGGAGATAGCTACGATCTTTATCGATGCGCACAAAAAGCCGCCCGCTACTCTGCGCATCACTGCCGCGTAGGCTGCTGTCGCCATAAACTGGGTAAAAGGTATTGGGATCAATGTCTTTGAATAAACGCCCACCAGTGTCCTTCTCGGAATCGGCGGCTGCAGTCAGAAGGTATTCGCCTTTGATTTTGCCTTTCAGAAAGAAGGCAGCACGGCCGCCTGCGCTGCCTCGGCCATTTTCAAAATCATTGTTGTAGCGCTTCAATTCGCGTTCAAACAAATCGCCTTCATTGGCAGGCACGAGATTTTTAGCGAGTTTGTTGAAGCGCAGCTGGCCCTCAATCACACCCACAGCAACCATATCGCGCAACTCAGGCAATGCCTTGAGCGTCAACATCTCACTGGTAGAGCCGCCTGTGACGCGCACTTGAACATCTTTGAGCTCAAAAGGCGCAACGACTGAGATATCAACAGAGCCTTTGACCTTGACTTGAATACCCGGCGTGAGCTCATCAATATCAGCAGCTTCTGCTTCACTCACCCATCGGCCCAATCGATCTTGCACAAGCTTCAAAGGCTCACCCGGCTTGAGATTGAGCAAGCCTTGCGTGGCCTCAAGGGTGAGCACCACTTCTTCGCCGAGCAACTGCCCATCTACGCCGAGAACCTCGATGCGGATTTTGGCTTGTGTTTGGCCATCGGCGATCAAAGTATCAGTGGCAGTGATCAAGCGAATCTTAGCAATGCGCTGATTGGCTGCAGTAGTCGCCAATGGGTGCACAGTTTGCACCGAGCCAGCGAACTGATTCATCATGCTACTACCGCGCGTATCGTCTACGACTGACGTCGTCAACTGAGCGGAAGCGGACTCAACGGCCATCATGCTCAACACGGCAAGAGAAATATGTGTGAGGCGTGTTCTCATTTTTGGCCTCCTTGAGCGGCAGGGTTGGATGGCTGCGATCCACTGAGTGGCTGCGCTCGCCCTCGCCTCTTGTCCACCTCGTCCAATATTTCAGGCTTGCATGAGCCTTCCACAAAATCAGCACGGTGCAACTCACCCGAACGCATATCGATGAGTACAGACTCAGCATCGCCCACATTGCGATTACTGAATGTTGTCAAACGTGAGTCTTTGGGCAATGTGCGCGGATCAACTTTGAGAACATGGGTACTGTTCGTCAAGCCACAGTAGCTGTATTTGCCATCGCGATCACTGATCAAATACGTGCCATCTTCCAAATACAAGCGCACGCCGGGAATGCCCGGCTCGCCAGCGTCTTGGGTGTGGTTGCGGTTGCAATCGACAAATATCTTGCCGACGATACAGCCTTCATTGGTAAACACGCCACCAGTGACTTTCACCACCGCTTGCGCGACATTGGAGTTGATGCCGCCCGTGGCATTGGCGCTAGCGCGATTGATACCATCACCGATTTGTGAGCCCACGCCCAAACGCACACGGTAGCTGATGCGCGCCGGCACGTTTTGCGCCAAGCTGCCCACGCTAAACGTCATTTGTGGGCCAGGTGCGCCGGAAGGATCAGCAACGCTAGCACCATTGATACGAACTGTGCGTGGAATCAAGCGGAAGCCTGTAGGCAAGCGATCGGTTACGTTTACGCCATTGATCGTCGTGTCCGGACTCACCACACTGATGGTGTATTCCACTGAATCGCCGATCTCGGCTGTGCGCTGATTCACGGTTTTGGAAATGAAGAGGCGAGCATTGCCCAATGGATCAAGCGGAATATGGTTGTGCACCACATCTTGAATGCCGCCTGAGAGATTGAGCGTCAAATAGTAAGTGGTCGCTTGTGCGCCCGTAGGTGGCACGGATTGGGGCTGCACCGCAAAAATGCCGGGAGCTGGCGGTACAACCGGCGGCGTGCCAGTAGGCGGAATCGCCACAGAAGGCCCGAAGAAATTCGGTGCTGTTGCGCTCAAAGTGTATTGCCCTGCAGGTGAGCCGGGCTGCAACAGATACTGATAAAAGCCTAGTGAGCCAACGATCATGGCAGCGCAATTGGACTGTCCAGGCACTGCGGTATAGGAAGCGCCGCCGACCAGTTGCGTGGCAGCATTGAAGCCTGCTGGGCCACAGAAAGTCACGCGGGCGCCGGGAATTGGCGCGCGCGAGGTGGGCGAACTGTTGTAAACCACGCCAGAAGGATCAAGAGGCAAGCTTTGATCAAGCACAGACACGCCAGCTGTCAAATTCACCCGCAAGCTGTCACGAGAAACGGTCACCGTCGATTGCGGATTGCTAGAGCCGTTCACAGGTGTGCCATAGATCACGTTGTTGGCCCCATCACGGAAATGCACCAGATAAGTGGCGACAGGGACGCCAATCACTTCGTAGTCGCCATTCGCATTCGTTGCAAACAAGCTTCGGCCATCGGGCATGATCACACAGCCAATCGAGGTGTTCACACCATTGATACAGCTGATAACTTGATTGGTCGCCGAGTTGATCAGCTCGACACCAAAATTGGCCACCCCCGGCTCGCCAGAATCTCGGGAGCGATTAGGCGTGTTGTCAAACCAGACGCTGCCTCGCAATGCCGCTGCATAGGCTAGGCTCACAGGCGTTGGCGTATCTTCTGCTGCATCACTGGGGCGGCTGTTACCGTTAGGATCAATGGCGGTTTCTAGTTGAGCGACTGTGGCGCTTTGTGTTGCGTTGTTGGAAGCATCTGTGCTCACAGCGCCAACTATGGGCGTGTAGACAGGTACACCGCTGGGCAAGCTGGGAGCGCTAACACTACCGCCTGCATTCGGGCCAACACCCGAGGTGGAAGCAAACGCGCTGTTCAAGAAATTGCTTTGACTACCAGAGACGCTCACATTCACAGCAAACCGAATCAAGCTTGAGCTGTTTGCGGGCAACTCAGTATTGCCTTGCAGCAAGCGAATGTCAGTGTTGCCATTGAAGCTTGGATTCACCGCAAGAGACGTGCCGCTCACGACGAACGGTGCAGTGACCACTGAAAAGCTCACCGGTGAAGGGAAGGCCAAGAGCAAGGAATCCATGACTTGGACGTTCGGCGCAGCAAGGGGGCCAAAGCTCTTCACGAGCACGTCGTACACCACCCGGATCGTCGTACCATTGATTTGCTGCGTGCTGTTGACGGCTTTTGCCACGCCAATACGCGCGGGAATGCCCACAGTAATCGCAGTCGGATCAAGAGCTGCTGTTTGCGTGACAGCCAAGCTGCCGCTAGGAATCACCACGCCAGGAGGCAGGTTAGAAGCAACCGTGGTGTTGTCAGCAGCATCCGTGGGGATGGGCGCAGCAAGCGTTGGCGCGGTTGCAGTAGCTTGGTTACTCAACGAGCCTTCTGTATTGGGTAATATACGCACGGGAATGCGCACAGTGATCATGCCACCCACATCCAGCACAGCGCCGCTAGACAACAATGCAACGTTACTCCCGCCGTTGTAGGACCCATTTACGCTAGCAGCAGTGCCCGTGCCGCTCACCAAGACTGTGGGCGCAGCGGTGAGCGTAAGCCCAGCTGGTAGCGCATCACTGATCTGAAAGCTGGAGCGGCTGATCGCGCCGTTTTGGGTGTTGGCAAATACCAGCGTCCATTCCAGTATATCGCCAGCACTCACACCTCCTGAGTTGTCAGCATCGTTCACGAGTCGCACGGATTTGTAGCCAGTGGGCTCTGTCACAAAGCCAGTCACAGTGGCACTTGCAGTTTGCGCGCTACTTCCTGCATTAGCAGTGGCGAGGGCACCTGGCGGCAGGATATTAACGATTGCATTGCCGGTAGAAGTAACTATCACCGATACAGCCAGTGTGCAGCTGCTGTTGGCTGCTATGTTGGCTCCTGTCAACCCTAATGTGTTGCCAGTGGTTGCCACAGTGCCTGCACAAGTGTTTTGCGCATTCGGTGTGCCCGCAAAGGCCAAGCCTGCGGGAAAGACATCAGAGACTGCCACGCCTGTAGCAGCCACAGCATTGCTGTTGGAGAGTACCAAGGTCAGTGTAAATGGCGTATTGATCGGCACGGAACTCGCACTGAAGGCTTTGCTGATGGTGGGATTTGCCAAAATTGATGTGGGGTCGCTGGCGCCATTGTTGGTCGATGCTGCAGCGCTCTCACCTCCGCCGCTGACTTTGGCAAAGTTCACGGTTGAGACCGCTGTGCGGCTGACCTGTACCGTGATCTCAATCAGCGGCCAGCTTGATCCTGCGGTGAGCACATCGTTGCGCGTACATGTCACCACTGCAGCGGGCATGGCATTGCAAGACCAGCCGGGCGCAGTGATGGCCGTCGCCGTCATGCTGCTGGGCAGGGTATCCGTCATAGTGACGGTGCCAAAGCTGTTACCGCTACCTTGGTTCGTCACAGCCAAGGTGTAAGTACCGTTGGTCTGGCCTTGGTAGAAATCTCCGATGTGGCGTTTAACGATCACCAAATCGGAAGAAGCGACATTCAGTGTGGCGGCTGCACCAGCCGGGTTATCACCCGCATTGGCGCTGGTCACGCTGCCTGCCAAAATCGTGTTGACCAAGGCCGTGGGTGTGGCATTCGGCGCGGTGGTTACATCCGTTTTGATCACACAAGTACTATTTGCAGCAATCGTGCCGTTGCTCAAGCTCGCGCTTGCCGAGCCAGCCAAAGCCGTCACCGAGCCACCACAACTTGAGCTTGCATTAGGAACTGGCGCGTTGATCAAGCCCGGCGGGTAGGCATCGATCACAGCCACATTGGTGATTGCCACCGCATTGCTGTTTTGAACCGTGATCTCCAAGGTAGCGATTTGGCCTAAGCTGATGTTGCTAGGCAAGAATTGCTTGGAGACGACTGGGTTAGCGAGAATCGTAGTGATGTCATCAGCACTGTTGTTGGCGAGCGCGCTCGGCGGCTCACCGCCTCCGCCGATGCGCGCCGTATTAACAAGCGACAAAGGCGCATCGCGCGCCACCGTCACGGCCACTTGAATATCATCGTAATTGCCACCCACAGGTAAGGAATCCGAGCGAGCACAGCTCACCACCTGCCCTGCCGTGGTGCATGCCCAGCCCACTGCCGTTACTGTGCCGACTGCCAAACCGCTAGGAATCGTGTCTTGCATCGTCACTGTTCCATTCGTAGGCGCAGAGCCGATGTTGCTCACGGTGATCGCATAAGTAGCCCCGCTTTGTTGGCCGCGCCAGAAATTGCCATTGCTTTTCTTGGCAATCTTCAAATCCGGTGCAGAAATTTGCAGACTAGCTGTTGCTGCTTGTTGGCTAGCTCCAGCATTTGCCGTTTGCAATTGCCCAGTGGGAATCAAATTGAGATACACACCCGGATTGGCCGCCATCACATTCACGCGGATAAAGCAGCCTGCGCTTGGAATCGTACCGCCGGACAATGAAATGCTGCTGCCGTTCGCGGGAGCGAGCACTGTGCCGCCGCATGTATTCACTGGCGCTGGATCAGCGCTGAGCAACAATCCTGACGGCAGGGTATCAGTGACAGCGGCGCCTGTAAGCGCAATGCTGTTGGGATTGGCCAGCGCAATTGTGAGCTGTACCGTTTGGCTCACTTGCGCGCTGCTCGGCGCGAAAGACTTGCTGACTGCCGGGCTTCGCAAAATCTCAAAATCTACGCTGCCTGCATTGTTCGCGGGGTTGTTGTCTCCGCCTCCTGACACGATTGCAGTATTCGAGAGCGTACCGTTGGCTGACTGAGCAATCGTGGTGGTGATACTGATGGCTGGATAGCTTGCGCCAATTGCAAGATTCAAAGCAGCGGCATCGCGAGAACATGAAACGCTACTGCCCGCAGTGCTACAAGACCAACCGGTACCAGAGGCCGCTGTAGGCAGGAGGCCAGAAGGCAAGTTATCCACAACACTGATTACGCCACTGACCGCAGGCGCATTGCCCACGTTTTGCACAATCACGGAGAACAGAGCGTCTGTTTGCCCTGGATAGAACGGCGCGTTGACTGCAGATTTTTTACTGATCAAATCGGCGGCTTCTACCGTGAGTGCATCTTGTGCATCTTGCGCGGCTGAGCCAGCGTTGTCTGAGGTGAGTTGATTGGCTGGAATTTGATTGAGATACAAACCAGAGGTGGCTGCCGTGATCACTGCCGTCACCGTACAGGAAGAATTCGCAGCAACAGTGATTCCCGAAGCCACAACGCCACCGTTGCCCGCCAGTGCTTGCACAGCGCCTGCTGGGCAACCCGTCGCTGTAGCACCATTGACGATCATCTGCCCTGGGGTGCTGGGGAAGGTGTCAGTGAAACCGACGCCCGTGACCGCCACTGGATTGGAGTTGATCAGGCGCACAGTGAGGGTGGTGGTTTGATTCGGGCTGATGGCAGAAGTGGCGAATTGTTTGACCATGCTCAAGTGACGCAGCACTAGCACGGTGTCCGTCGCAGTGTTGTTACTCGTATCCACCTCACCACCGCCGCTGACCTGCACAGTGTTGATCAAATTGCCTGAAGCATTGGCATCAACATTCACGAGTACAGTGATAGGCGCAAAGCTTGTGCTGGCAGCTAGCACAGCCGTGGGCAACCCGGTACGCGTGCAACTGATTTGTTGGCCGCTAGGCGCACTGCAGCTCCAACCAGCGCCGCTGGCTGAAACGGGCGTAAGACCTGAGGGGAGCGTATCTGTAACAGCAACTTGGGAGCCGTTTGTAGCTGCATTGCCAATGTTGTTGACATTGATCTCAAAAGCAGCGCCCTGCTGACCCGCAAAGAAAGTGCCGGTATGGCTCTTGCTAATGCTTAAATTTGGCGCATTGACGACTAAGCTGGCAACTGCTGGGGAAGCAGTATTAGGCGTGACATCCGTTGTGTTGATCACATTGACCCAAGCACCCGGGGCACTGGCTGTCACCGGCACGGTGATCGTGCAGCTTGATTGAATACTCACTGCCGCATTCGTCACTTGTATTTGTGAGCCACCGACAGGAGCTGTCACCAGTGCACCGGTGCAAGTCGAAATAGCAGCGCCTGCGACAGTGATTTGAGCAGGCATGTTGTCTGTCAAATTCACAGGAATACTGGGACCCACAGTATTGAAGTTGCTTAAACCGATGACCAAACTGGTTGTTTGTCCATTCACGATTGGATTCGGTGAGAAAGCCTTCGTCACTTGAATCGGAGTCAATATCAACACAGGATCGTTGGCAGTGTTGTTTGTAGCCAACCCAGCAGCTTCACCACCACCGCCCACGACGGCCGTATTCGTCACACTGGTTGCGTTTGTTGCGATATTCGCTACTATATTAATAGCGGGTAGCGCAGATCCTGCGCCGGCTGCCGCCGCATATGAGCATGAAACCAACTGGCCAGAGACACTGCATGACCAATTCACACCGCCGCTCGCGCTTACCGGCGTTAGCCCTGCGGGAAAGGTGTCCGTCACAAAGATCGGGCCGCTGCTGGCATCCAAGCCGATGTTCGTCACCGCCAAGGTGAAGGTGACGTTATTCTGACCTTGGAAGAAATTGCCGACATGCGATTTGCTCAAGATCAAGTCAGGAGAGGCAATGGTTAGCGCCGCACTTGTGGGTGATTGGTTAATGCCCGTATTGATCGTAGTGAGTGCACCAGCAGCCAAGGTATTCAGATGCGCTCCGGGTAAATTGGCTGTCACGTTCACCCGCACTTCGCAGCTGCCGTTCGCTGGAATCGTTCCACCACTCAGAGAGATGCCGTTTGCTGCTGCTGTAACTGCTCCACCACAGCTAGAGACTGCGTTCGCAGGGCTGGCTACCGTGATAGCTGCAGGCATGTTGTCTGTAAAGCTTGCGCCGTTGGCCGCTACAGGATTCGCATTACCAAGCACGATTCTCAATACCGATACATCGCCTGCCAGCATATTGGCGGGTGAGAAGGATTTAGCAATCGTCGGGTTGGTGTAGATTTGTACGGTATCGTTGGTGCTGTTGTTAGCCAAATTAGCTGTGGGTTCGTTCGCATTGCTCACGCTGGCCACATTGACTAAGCTGCCAGATGCGCTCGGTGCGATATTCACAGTCACCAAAATTTCTTCGTAGCTCGCACCAGATGCGAGCGCATCGCTGCGCGTACATGCGTTTCCTGCGCAAGTCCAGTTCGTACCGCTCATGCTCACCAAAGTCATGCCCGTGGGCACCACATCGGTCACAGTCACCGCTCCGCTGCTGCTCGAGACGCCAACGTTTGTCACTTTCAAGGTAAACGTACCGCCCACTTGGCCTTGGAAAAAGTTTTGACCGTGCAGTTTCACAATCGCCAGATCGGGCGATTGCGCAGCAAAATATGCAACAGCGGGTGTGGTGCTAGCGCCTGCGTTGGAGGAAGAGATTGCACCTGCAGGCAAGGTGTTGGTGTAGTTGCCCGCGCTGGACACGACGACATTGACTTCCACTTGGCAGCTGCCATTAGCCGGAATCGTACCGCCATTGAGAGCCAATGTACCGCCTCCTGCAACGGCAACGGCTGAACCGCCGCACGTACTCAAAGCATTGGCAGGGTTGGCGTTCACCAAGCCGATCGGGAAAGTGTCTGTGAACACAGCTCCTGTGATGGGCACATCATTGCTGTTGGAAAGTGTGATGGCCAAGCGAGTAGGTACATTGATATTGCCCGATGAGGGGCTGAATGCTTTGCTCACTTGGGGATTGCGCAATACCTTGGTGTTGTCAATCACGCTGTTATTACCCGCGCTGCTGGCTGGCTCGCCACCACCACTGACACTCGCAGTATTGGCCACTTGTGGCGCAGCCGCAGCCAATACGGACACATTGATGGTGAGCACGGGCAATGCCCCGCCAACAGCTAAAACAGTACTGTTGCTGCAAGACACGACTTGGAGATTGGCACTACACGACCAGCCACTACCGCTGAAGCCAACATAGCTCAAGCCTGCTGGCAAGGTATCAGTGATGACAATGGCTGAGCCATTGGTAGCGCCCGCTCCAATGTTTCGCACTTCCAAGTTGTATGCCGCTGGATTTTGACCTACGTAGAAATCACCGCTATGGCTTTTTGCCACAATCAAATCAGGCGCGGCAATGCTCAAGCTGGCTGTGGTAGCCAGCTGATTTGTGCCCGCGTTGGCACTGGTGAGCGCACCAGCTGCAATCACGTTTGCATAGCTGCCAGGCGTTGCGCCTGTGACTTGCACTCTGATTTGGCAGCTGCCATTGGCCGGGATGTTGCCACCCGTCAAGGACACGGCCCCTGCAGTCGTCACCAAACTGCCGCCGCAAGTGCCGCTGGCCGTGGCTGTGGTGCTCAGGCCCAAAGGTAAGTTATCAGTGACTGATGCGCCAGAGATCGCTACAGGGTTGGGATTGCTCAAAGTCAGCAGCAAATCTGAAGGGCTGTTTGCATTGATAGAAGCTGGTGTGAAGCTTTTGGCAATCGTAGGGTTGCCCAAAATCAGCACGCTATCAGTCGCCACATTGTTGGCCAAATTAGCCGATGGCTCGCCACCACCGCTGACTTCAGCACGATTGCTCTCATTCGGAGCTGCGCTGTCGCTCACATTCACAGTCACGATGATGTCTGGATAAGCGCTGCCCGCTGCTAGGCTATCTGAGCGTGTGCATTGCAAGGGCGACAAACCACACATCCATCCCGTGCCGCTGATGGCAGTGGCCAGCATCGTGCCGGGCAAGGTGTCGCTGACCGTGATTGGGCCAGCCGTACCGCCCAAGCCGATATTGCGCACAGAGATGGTGAACTGTGCGCCCACTTGGTTTTTAAAAAAATTGCCGATATGGGATTTGGTGATCGACAGATCTGGTCCTGCCACATTGAGTGTGGCTTGCGCAGCTTGGGCATTGCTTCCCGCATTGGTGGTGTTGACACTGCCAGCGCTCAGGATGTTGGTGTAGCCACCCGACGCCACAGCCAGAACTTGCAGCGAAATTTCGCAGAAGGAATTAGCTGCAGCAATGCCTCCCGTCAAAGCCAAACTGTTGGCTGTCGTCACGGGCGCAGGGCCGCAGGTGTTGGCCAGGGCAAGCACCGGCGCATTGGCCAAACCTGATGGATACGCATCGGTGAACGTAACACCAGTTAGTGGCTGTGCGTTCGGATTCGTGATGCGGATCGTCATCACACTGGGCTGATTGATATTGACCGTGGCTGGTGTGAAGACTTTGCTCACCACGGGATTGGCCAAGATCGTGGTTGGATCGCTGGCGCTGTTGTTACCCGCACTTGATGCTGGCTCACCGCCACCGCTCACACGCGCTGTATTGATCACGCTGCTAGGCGCATTGGCATCTACAGAAGCCAGCAAGGTGATCGCCGATGCCGTGCCAGCGATGAATACGCCGCTGCGGCTGCAAGTGATCGTTTGCCCGCTGAATCCGCAAGCCCAGCCCGCGCCACTGGCATTGATCGGCGTGAGTCCGGCAGGTAGATCATCTGTCATGACTACGGACGAGCCGTCTGTGTTGCCTGCGCCAGTGTTGCTCACAGTGATGGTGTACGTGGCAGTGGATTGGCCTTGGTAAAAATCGCCAGAGTGACTCTTGACAATTTGCAAATCAGCTGCAGCAACAGCCAGCGTAGCTTGCGCATTTTGCTGAGAGGCACCGGCTTCATTGCTGCTCACTGCACCAGCAGGAATCGTGTTGGCATAGCTGCCAGCCAACGCGGCCACCACTGGCACGCTAACTTGGCAGGATCCGTTGGCTGAAATGGATCCACCACTGAGGCTCAGCAGCGATGATGAGACTGTCGGTACACCGCCGCAAGTGTTGCTCGCTGCACCCGCCGTCAACAAGCCCGCAGGCAAATTATCAGAGAACGATAGGCCTGAGATAGCGCCAGGGTTATCGTTGAAGAGCGTCACGGTGAGCGTGACGGTTTGATTTGCACTTGCTGCCGCTGGGTTAAAGGCTTTGGCTGCACGTGGGCTGCTGTAGATCAGCACAGGATCTGAAGCACTGTTGTTATTCTGCGATGACAGGGGCTCGTTACCGCCTACCACTTGCGCAAGATTGACTAAGCTTGCAGGCGCATTGGACGCAACAGAAACTGTGATCGAGAACGCACTGGATGCGCCTGCAGCAAGTACAGCATTGGTTTCGCAGGTCACGCTCTGGCCGGCGACGGTACATTGATTGCCTGCTTGCGGACCCCAGCCTGCTCCTGCCGCAGCAAGTGGAGTGAGGCCAGAGGGCAGTGCGTCAGTCACCTGAATCGTGCCTGATGTGGCGCCAGCGCCTTGGTTGGTAACGGTGACCAGGAATGATGCTGTGGTTTGGCCTTGGAAAAAATTGCCAACGTGGGTTTTACTGAGCACCAGATCCGCACCTGCAGCCCTCAAAGTGGCATTTGCTGCGACGTTGTTGCCGCCTGCATTGGCGCTGGTCAAGCCACCCACAGGGATGACGTTGATGAGGTCACCAGCCACATTGGCTTGCACATTCACGGTGACTGTACACACACTATTTGCAGGGATCGTGGCGTTGCTGATAGACAGAGAATTACCGCCAGCCACAGCGGCTGGGATAGCGCCGCAGTTGCTGCTGGCTGCTGCTGGAGTGGCGGTATTTGCCAGACCTGCGGGATAGTTATCCGTGAAACTTACGCCTGTGAGGGCGACATTGTTTGGATTGGTGATCACCACACTCATCTGCACTGATGCACCCAGAGCTGCACTGCTGGGCGAGAAAGATTTACTGATGCTTGGGCGCGAAAGCACGAAGACCGCATCGCTGGCGCTGTTATTCGTTGCGTTTGCAGCAGGCTCTGAGCCGCCAGACACAGCAGCCACGTTGGTCACCGTGCCAGCTGCTGCATCCGTCACGTTGGCCGTGATGACGATAGCTGGAAAGCTGCCGCTAAAGGCCAAAGCATCCGAGCGGTTGCAAATCACAGTTTGCCCTGCGACGCTACACGCACCTGAGCCCGGCCCCCAGCCTGCGCCTGTGGCTGCCGTAGGCACGAGGCCCACCGGTAAGGTATCCACCACCGTGATCTGCCCCAGTGTCGCACCATTGCCTGAAGGGCCGTTATTGGAAACAATGATGGAAAAGCTCGCCGTGCTTTGCCCTTGGAAGAAGGAACCCACATGGGTTTTGCTGATGGTGAGATCGGGCGCAGACACATTAAGCGTCGCGCTGGCCACCTGTGTGCTTGAGCCCGCATTGCTACTCGTGACTGCACCGGCGGGTAACTCATTGGCATAACCGCCAACACCACCCGCTGAGCTTGGCGTCACCACCACACTCACCTGGCAGCTTTGGTTGGCCGCCAGCGTCGCGCCTGTAAGCTGCACGCTTGCGCCATTTGAATTGGCGATTAAAGTGCCACCTGCGCAAGTGGTGCTAGCGTTCGGCGCTGCAGCATTGAGCAAGTTCGCAGGGTAGTTATCAAGCACATTCAAGCCTGTGATTGCTTGAGGATTTGAATTGCTGAGGGTGATTTGCAGCAGTGATGTACCGCCCAAGCTGATCACGCTGGGCGTAAAGCTCTTGGCTGCTGTGGGCGGCACGAGCACGGTGACGGCTGCATTGGCTGTGTTGTTACTGGTATTGGCTACTGGCTCACCGCCACCGCTTACAACGGCGGTATTGGTCATGCTGGTTGCTGCATTCGCATCTACTGTCACGGCAATCGTGATGGGCGGATAGGCGCTGCCGATCACAAGCGCATCAGCACGCAAGCAAGTCACTTGTTGACCCGCGATGCTGCAATTCCAGCCCGTGCCGCTGGCGTTTGTGGGCACGAGTCCAGCAGGAAGGTTATCCACCACCGTGACCGCGCCAACGCTTGAGCCCGCCCCAGTGTTGTTAACCGTGATGCTGAAACTTGCGCCATTGCTTTGGCCCCGGAAGAAGCTGCCGCTGGCGGTTTTGCTGATTTGCAAATCGGATGCCGCAACCGACAAGGTAGCGTTGGCAGGCGCTTTGCTGTCGCCAGCATTGCCCGTGGTGATGCTTCCAGCGGGAATCGTATTGGCGTAAGCGCCTGGGTTGGCAGCCACGACGTTGACGACCAAAGTACATGTGCTGTTGGTTGCAATGCTGCCGTTGTTGGAATTCAGTACCGTTGCACCGGCCGCAGGATTAAAAATCAAGGATCCACATCCTGCGGAACTCGCTGATGGTGGCGTGGCTACCATCAGACCAGGCGGCAAGGGATCGTTCACAGACAAGGTGTTGATGCTTGCTGAGCCGCTGAGGTTGCGTACAGAAATACTCAGCTGCGATGTTTGCCCTGTGCTCACCGAAGCTGGATTGAAACTTTTGGAAACTGGAAAACCCTGCACGATGGTGGTGGGATCGCTGGCAATGTTGTTGCCTGTTCTGCTTGAGCCCTCTGATCCGCCGCTCACACTGGCTTGGTTCACGATGGAGGCAGGCGCACTCAGCCCCACATTGGCTGTGACAATGATTTGGGAAAAGCTTGCTCCGGATGCCAATACATCACTGGCATTGGTGCGCGTACATACCAAGCCCGTACAAGACCAGCCCGTGCCCGCCAAATTGAGCACCGTCAAACCTGCCGGTGGTAATTCTGTCACGGTGATCACGCCGCTGGTCGAAGCCAGCCCCGAGTTGCTGACGACTAAGCTGTAGGTCACACCGCTTTGGCCCGCGAAGAAATTGCCCGTATGCGTTTTAGCAATCGTCAAATCAGGTGAAGCCACAATCACGCGCGCAGGTTGATCGCCAGGAGTGCTTTGATCGGCATCGCTGGTATCGCTGGACACAGTGCCCAAGGTTTGTGCTCTAAAGGTCACCACGGCGAAGTTGTCGATCTGCGTGTCACCCGGTACACCGTTGTTGATGCGAACGCGAAATCTCACCACGGTGAACGGATCACCCGGCGTTACCTTGCCCCCGGTCGTGGCATTCGCGCCCACCCCTGCGCGAATCACCACGCGGTTGTTAGCCGCATCGTATTCGGCCTGGTCGTCGCCAGCGGCATCTGTTTTTGCGCCGGCGTTGGCGCCAGAGACGATCTGCAAAGAGCCGGGGATATAAGTGGTGTTGGCGGGAATGTTGTCTCGCAAGACAACTTCAATCGCTGGATCTTGGCCGTTGTTGCCAAAGCTCATCTCGTATTCGAGGATATCGCCGGGCAACACGAGCCCTCCGTTGATATCAGTGACCTTTTTGGTCAGCGTGTCTTTGATGTTGGGTACGAAAATATCGTTGACCAAAGTGACCACGCCGAGATCAATCGTTTCGCTGCTGGACGACACCCGCACCACAGCGGTGGTCGCGCCGTTAGGCAGCGGCGTGTTGGGTTGGCTGATGTCTGCGTCATAGCCGAATGTGTTGAGATAGGCGGGGTTACGCGTGGTCACCTCTGCGCCGTCTCTGCTGATCGTGCTGTTGAAATAGTCTGCCTGTGGGTTTACAGCATTAAAAACAGGGCTCAAGCTGGTTGCGGTTTGCCCAAACTGTAATCCTGCCGTGCCCTCGCCTGAGCCTCGATCACCATCATAGGCAATCGTGCCTATTCGGGTGTTGACAGGCCCAATCGGTGGCGTCAAGAAACCTGAAAGGGATACGTTGATGCCTCCGCCAGCCGTTGCACTATTGACACGCTGATACCCGTCGTACACCGACAGATTGCGGGTGGGTAAAGCAGCATTTTGGTAAGCGACAACAATCGTCCATCCGGCGTATCGATTGCTGCCCAGAGTGGACTGGACATCTGCGAGCGTGTAATTACCGCTTCCCTGAGACGCAACGATGGATGTGATGTCTAAAAAACCTTGGTATGTGCTACCAATCGCGTTAACTTGGCTGGCCGTTCTGAGCACATAGCTACTATCCGCTGGGCCTTTGAGCTTGACTTGATTGCGCGCAGCTACAGCAGAATCACCGGCCCAATACAAGCCAGCCCAAAGGATGCTTGATCCGCCCACTAAATTGAGCTGTGCAGACGATGAGTTGAAGGTGTTGGTGTCTGCGTCAATATCAACATAGACCATGCTGAAGCTATTGTTCAAACCAGCTGCCAAGCTGCTGTTTTGCGCTGCGGTGCAACCATTCGACCCTGCGGGGCAGGTCATGGAAGCATTGGAGACAAAGACAATATCACCCTTGGCATTGGTTGAGAAACGTGGCCCAAAAGCCACCTGCGCATGCCCGTTCAGCACCCAACACGCAAAAACCAATGTCAGAACATGTCTGAACAAACCCATATCAATCCAATCGTATTTTTAACTTTGGCGTATTAAATCGCCAAGTCATTCATACTTTCAGAAGCTTTTGGACTAAATGGTTAAAAATGCACGTTTTTTGGATTTTTCTTTATGGAACAGCCACTTACAGAGCGCTAAAAATAGCCAAATTGCTACACCACAGTGAGTTTTGCCACAGACAAGGCCAACCATTTCACACCATGTCGGCCAAACTGTACCTGTGCTCTTGCATCTTCGCCCTGCCCTTCAATCGCGAGCACCTTGCCTTCGCCAAACTTGTTGTGAAAGACCTGCATACCGGCTTTGATCGCCAAGCCGCTGGCTGAGGGCACGGACTCTTCTTTTTTAGGGACAAAAGGCCGCTCTCCCGGCATGAAATCTGCGGGAGCAGCTCCTGATTTCATAGCAAATTTATTGTCGCCACGCCAAGCATTGCTGCCGCCGTAGCCGCCTGCAAAGCCGGGTTGGAAGCCACTGCCAAAGCCAGAGTTGCGGGGGCTGAGCCATTTGAGCGCGTCTTCAGGAAGCTCATCGAAGAAGCGGCTCTTGATGTTGTAGTTGGTGCGGCCATGCAGCATGCGGGTCTGCGCAAAGCTGAGATACAAGCGCATTCTCGCTCGCGTGATCGCCACATACATCAGCCGGCGCTCTTCTTCTAGACCTTCGTGGCTGGAGAGCGAGTTTTCATGGGGAAACAGGCCCTCTTCCAACCCGGTGATAAAGACAGCATCAAACTCCAAACCCTTGGCCGAATGCACCGTCATCATCTGCACGGCGTCTTTGCCAGCCTGGGCTTGGTTGTCGCCAGATTCGAGCGCAGCATGTGTCAGGAAGGCGGCGAGCGGAGAAAGCGTTTCGCCCGTCTCTGCATCGGGCGCTATGAATTCTGTAGCGGGTTGCGCAGTATTTACGCCGGCGATATCGGTATTTTGATCAAAACTGACGCCCTGACTGGCCGGGGATTGGGTCAAACCAGCTGCGGCCAGTTCGTCCACCGGCAGAGCCACCGCATCGCGCCCAAAGCCTTCTTGCGTCACAAAGCTCTCCGCCGCGCTCACCAACTCTTCCAAGTTTTCAATCCGGTCTGCACCTTCCTTATCGGCCTTGTAATGCTCTACCAGTCCGCTGTGTTGCAACACCAGCTCAATGATCTCGCGCAATGTCGATCCTGTGGTTTGTTCACGCAGCACATCCATCTTGGCCACAAATGCGCCGAGAGATGTGCCAGCCTTGCCAGTCACCACACTCACCGCATCATGCAGCGAGCAGCCAGAAGCGCGCGCTGCATCTTGCAATTGCTCAATGCTGCGAGCCCCAATGCCGCGCGGCGGGAAATTGCAGACGCGCATGAAGCTCGTGTCGTCGTGCGGATTCTCCAGCAAGCGCAGATAGGCCAATGCATGCTTCACCTCAGCCCGCTCGAAGAATCGCAGCCCGCCATAGACGCGATACGGAATCCCGGCATTAAAAAGCGTCGTCTCAATCACACGGCTTTGCGCATTGCTGCGATACAAAATCGCAATCTCGGAATGCTTGAGGCCGACCTCTGTGCCTTGATCACGCAGCAAGTGCTTGATCTCCTCAATCAACCACTGCGCTTCATAAAAATCACTGCCATTTTCCTGCACCCGCACCGGCTCGCCCACCCCTTGGCTGGTGCGCAAATTCTTACCCAAGCGCTTGCTGTTGTGGCCGATCAGATGGTTGGCGCTATTGAGAATATGCGCATAGCTGCGGTAGTTTTCTTCGAGCTTGATCTGCTTGGTCACCGCAAACTCGCGCACGAAATCCGCCATATTGCCCACACGTGCACCGCGAAAGGCGTAGATGCTTTGATCGTCATCGCCCACAGCAAACACGCTGCCCACGTGAGCATACTCGCTCCCATTTTTATAGCTGCCCGCGCACGGATTCTCTGGGCTCCAGCCTGAAAACATCTTCAGCCACGCATATTGCAGCTTGTTGGTATCTTGAAACTCATCCACCAAGATATGCCGAAAGCGCCGCGCGTAATGCTCTCGCACGGCCGGCTGATCGCGCAGCAATTCATAAGAGCGCAGCATCAGCTCACCAAAATCCACCACGCCCTCGCGCTGGCATTGCTCCTCGTACAACGCATAAAACTCGGCCTTCTTGCGCGTCTCTTCATCGCGAGCCTGCACATCAGATGGCCGCTGCCCCTCTTCCTTGCAGCCGCCAATGAAATACTGCAATTGCTTCGGCGGGAAGCGCTCTTCATCCACGTTGAACTGCCTCATGAGCCGTTTGATCGCTGAAAGTTGATCCTGCGTATCCAAAATCTGAAAGCTCTGCGGCAAATTGGCCAGTTTGTAATGCGCTCTTAAAAACCGATTGCACAGCCCGTGAAAGGTGCCAATCCACATGCCGCGTACGTTCACAGGCAGCATGCTCGACAAGCGCGTGAGCATTTCCTTGGCCGCTTTGTTGGTAAAAGTCACCGCCATCACGCCACCGGGCGAGATTTGCCCGGTTTGCATCAGCCAAGCAATCCGCGTGGTCAGCACCCGCGTTTTGCCAGAACCTGCACCCGCCAAGATCAGGGCGTGCTCATTGGGCAGGGTGACAGCAGCGAGCTGCTCAGGATTGAGATTGCGCAGCAAAGGGCTCGTGGGCTCTTCGCTGGGGCTAGAAACATCTTCAGAAGCGGGAAACAACATGCTCTGATTGTCTCTCGTTTGCGGCTGACTTTGAGCCGCAAACGAAGCAATCTTCAGCGCAGGCGCGCGAGCCGCTCTTTTGCCGCAGCTGCAGCTTCCGATTGCGGAAAAGCCTTGATCAAATCTTCTAGCGTTTTGCGGGCGGCGCGGGTGTCTTTGAGCTCGATTTGACTGTTGGCCATGCCTAAAGCGGCCTCTGGCGCTTTAGGATGATCGGGTGCAGCGCCGATCATGGTGCGGAAATTGGTGATGGCCTCGCGGTATTCTTTGTTGGCATACTGCGCATTGCCCAGCCAAAAGTATGCTGATGGCGCGTAGCCGCTTTGCGGATTGCGGCGGATGAAATCGATGAAAGCGCTAGAAGAGGCTGAGTAGTCTGGTTTGCGGAACAAGGCGAAAGCGTTGTCATAGTCACGTTTTTCCGTGGGCTCGGCCATGAATTCGCGGCCATCGAGCTGCACTTTCGCTGGCTCAAAGCGGCGCACACGTTCATCGACGCCTTGCGCCAAATCTTTCTGACGGCGCTGCATTTCAGCCACATCACGTGCAAGCTGCTCATCTTGACCTCTCAAGCGGGCTAGGTCATTTCGCAAGGCCTCAATTTGATTTTGCAGATCCAGCAAGCTACGGCGCAAAGCGACATTCGTCTCATTCGCATCCGCCAAAGCTTTGTCTTGATTGCGTTTGAGCTCTGCAATCTGCGCTTCTTGCGCTTGCCGGTTTTGATCAACGCGTGTGCGCAGCTCAAGTATCGCTTTGCGCGCCTCTTCATCGTCAAACAGGCCAGCGTGGGCAGGCTGCAGAGCAAAAACAAGACCGAAAATCGCCACTAGCCGGCATGAAACGTGCGCAAAGCGCTTCCAAAGTAATAGCATAGGATTTACTTGTAATTCAATTCAGCACGGCGATTTTTAGCGTAGGCTTGCTCATTGCTGGCTGCGTCTGCAGGCTTTTCCTCACCAAAGCTCACCGCTTCTATCTGCGCATCCGCCACGCCCAGCAAGCCCAGAGCTTTGCGCACCGCTTCTGCTCGCTTTTGCCCCAAAGCGAGATTGTATTCACGCCCGCCGGTTTCATCGGTATGGCCTTCAATCGCCATTTTTCGAGTTTTGTTCGCACTTAAGAATCTCGCGTGAGCGTCAATGGCACTTTGGTATTCAGGCTTGATCACAAAACTGTCGTAATCAAACAAAATCACACGCGCCACGCCATTGGGCCCCGCTGCATCACCCGCATTGGGCGCCACATTCACAGCCTGGACATTTCGCTCAGCCACGCCGGTTTGCGTACCCTGCGGCGTGCTCGGCACAGCCACTGGCGCAGTCACCGGTGTGCCTGCCGCATCGCGCACGCCCACCTCATCCAGCTTCACGCTCGATCCGCAGGCTGCCATCATGAATGCTGCACCGATAGCTATCAAAATCAAAGTGGCTCGTTGTCGAAAATTCATGTCTTACTCCTTGAAACTGTTTGAAGGGGGTTGGGGTTCAATGGCTTATCTACCCCATTGCGGCTCGCGAATATCACCACCTTGACTCGCCAAACGAGCTTTGATCTTGCCATCCAGAGTGGATGTCATCAAAGCCTCTCTGCCGCCTTGGCGGGTGGCATACAAAATGAGTTTGCTGTTCGGCGCGAAGCTGGGGCGCTCATCAGCGGCAGTGTCTGTCAGCGCCACCGCGCCTTGCCCGCCGAGCTCCATCACATGCAAACGAAAATCCCCCGAGACCCGTGAGATAAAAGCCATGCGTTTACCGTCGGGGCTAATCGCTGGCGAGATGTTGTAGTTGCCACTGAAAGTCACGCGCTCGGCGCGCCCTGAAGCTTCGCCGCCTGCTGGCATGCGATACACCTGCGGCGCGCCGCCTCGATCGCTCACAAAGTAAATCAATTTACCGTCAGGCGAATAGACAGGCTCAGTATCAATGCCGCCAGATTGCGTAAGCCTGCGTGGCTCCCCGCTTCCTGCACTGTCCATCACATAGATTTGCGAGTTGCCATCTCTGCTCAAAGTAATCGCGATTTGCTTGCCATCGGGCGACCAAGCGGGCGCGCTGTTCGATCCCCGGAAATTGGCCAGCATCCTGCGTCTGCCGTTTGCCACTTCATGCACATAGACCACCGGCTTGCGCGATTCAAACGACACATAAGCCAGTTGAGCGCCGTTGGGAGACCAGCTTGCTGAGATGATGGGCTCGGGCGAAGCCAAGGCGCTTTGCGCGCCTTCGCCATCGCTATCTGCAATCCACAGGCTATGCCGCTGGGCACTGCCTTGACCAGTTTTCGTTACGTAGGCGATACGCGATGAAAACACACCCTTCTCGCCCGTGAGCTTTTCATAAATGAAGTCGGCAATGCGGTGCGCGGCCAGCCGCAGATCGCCAGCTGGCACGGCATAGCTTTGCGCGCCCAAATCTTGCCCCCGCACCACATCCCACAGCCGAAAGCGCACATCAAAGCGGCCATCAGCCAAGCGCGTGGTGCTGCCCACCACCAAATGATCCGCGCCCTTCTGGCGTAGCTCTCTCATTTCAGGGCGGCTGTTTTCATCCAGATTGGCCGCGCCGGGATCAATCGATTTGAATTGCCCGCTGCGCACCAAATCTGCCATCACGATAGCGCCGATCTTTTGCGGTGCAGCATCATCCCCTTTGAAACCCATCACTGCAATCGGCAATTGCGTCACGCCCACGCCTGAAATCTCCACCCGAAACTGCGCCCAAGCCGCTAGAGGTGCAGCGCCAGAAAGCGCCAAAGCGGCCTGCAGACCTTGGCGGCGGGATAGGGCGTAATTGTTGGTAGGCTTTAGCATAGGCAGATAGACATGTGTACTCAGACGATAATCCTAACGCATAGGTTCCGCAAACGGAACGCTTCAAGTGCCCAGTCTGCAACAAAAATAGTTTCTAAACATTGAAAAGCATCACGGTATTGCTACATATTTATGAGTGACGCGCCCTCTCCTGCCACAAGTACTGCCCCCGATGTGGCACCAGCTCGTGGCAGCCGTTTGCTCGCCATGCTGCGCCGCCTGCGCCCCTATGCGCAGGGCTCGGGGCCTTATCTTGCATTGGTCGCTATCGCAGTGATCGTTACTGCGATCACTGAGCCGCTTGTGCCCGCGCTGATGAAGCCGCTCCTGGATCGCGGCTTTGGCGACAACCGCTTGGCGCTTTGGATCGTGCCCGCAGCACTGATCAGCCTGTTTGCGGTGCGCGGCTTGTCTACCTTCGTTGCCAAATACGGAACAAGCGCCGTCACCTACAGCATCGTTGAGCGCTTGGCTTCAGCGCAATTTTCCGTGCTGCACAAAGCGCATCCTAGCCTTTACACAAAAAGCACGGCCAGCAGCTTGTCCAACACGATGGTGTATGAGCTCCAGCTCGGCGCGAGCATGGTGGTCAATACCTTGCTGTCTTTGGTGAAAAATCTGCTCTCTGTCGTGGCGCTACTTGGCTATTTGCTTTACCTCAATTGGCAACTGACGCTGATCGTGTTTTCCGTCGGCCCGGCAATGGCCTGGGTGATACGCGCACTTTCCAAGCGTTTGCACAAGCTCACCAAACAAAGCCAAAGCGCCACTGATGAACTCGCCTATGTGGTGGAAGAAAACGTGCTCGCTTGGCGCACCGTGCGCTTGCATCATGCGCAAGAGACGCAACAGAAGCGCTTCGCGGGCCTTGCGCACAGTCTGCGCCGCTTGGCCGTGAAGTCAACCATCGCCTCTGCAGCCGTGATGCCTGTGACGCAAATTCTCGCTGCGGTAGCGCTATCTGCAGTGATCACTGCAGCGCTCTGGCAAAGTTCAACCACAAGCATCAGCGTAGGTGGCTTTGCGGCCTTTGTGACAGCCATGTTGCTACTGATCACGCCGCTCAGAGCCATGTCTGAAGTGGCTGGCAGCCTCACCCGTGGGCTCACAGCACTGGAGCGAGGGCTGGATTTGCTGGAGCACACGCCACAGGAAGCCAGCGGCTCTTATCGACCTACCGACACCACCACGCCACTGCCTTTGCAATTTGAAAACGTCCATTTGACGTATCCGAATGCGGAGCAAAGCGCTCTTGCTGGCATTGACCTACAAGTCACCCCTGGCCGCACGATCGCGCTTGTGGGCAGCTCAGGCTCAGGTAAAACCAGCTTGGTGAATCTCCTACCGCGCTTCGTGGATGCCACGCAAGGCCGCGTGCTGCTCGGTGGCGTGGATTTGCGTGAATGGCAGATGGATGCTTTGCGCCAGCAGTTTTCCTTCGTGAGCCAAGATGTGGTGATGTTTAGCGACACTGTAGCCGCCAACGTGGCTTTAGGCGAAGCGCCTGATGCAGAGCGCGTAAAAGCTGCGCTAAAAGCAGCTCATCTGCAAGACTGGGCTGGTGCTTTGCCTCAAGGTATCGATACGCAAGTCGGCCACAACGCCAACACTTTGAGCGGTGGCCAACGCCAGCGCTTGGCCATCGCTCGTGCGCTCTATAAAAACGCACCCATCGTCGTACTCGATGAAGCCACCTCTGCGCTGGATACCGAATCCGAGCAAGCCGTGAAAGCGGCTCTGGCCGAGCTCACCGCTGGCCGCACCACACTCATCATCGCGCATCGCTTATCCACGATTGAGCACGCCGATGAAATCATCGTCATGCACCAAGGCCGCATCGTTGAGCGCGGCACACATTCGCAGCTGATCGCCACTTCCGGCCATTACGCACGCCTTCACCAGCTTGGCAGCGCGACAGGTTCAGTCTAAGCACACTACTAAATCGATAGCACTCTGCGCATGTTTCATCCCAGTAACTAGGCGTTTTTGAATACAAACACGCCCGGGGCGTGAATTGGATCCACATCCACCGGGATCACGCTCTTGGGAGGGAATTTGCCTTGCAGGATCAAGGTAGACAGTGGATTCTCAATACGTTGTTGAATGGCACGTTTCAGAGGCCGCGCGCCAAATACCGGATCGAAGCCGACCTTGGCGAGCTCTGCCAGCGCAGCAGGGGACACCTCCAAAACCAGCTCCATCTTCTCCATGCGTTTGATCAGCGTGGCGAGTTGGATTTTGGCAATGCCTTCGATGTGTTTGGCATCCAATCCGTGGAAGACGACAGTTTCGTCGATTCTGTTTAAGAACTCGGGACGGAAATGGTTTTTCAGCTCTTCCCACACGGCTTCTTTGATCAGCTCATGGTCTTTCCCGGCCATGCTTTGGATGATCGGCGAGCCGATGTTGCTCGTCATCACAATCACTGTGTTCTTGAAATCCACCGTGCGGCCTTGGCCATCGGTTAAGCGGCCATCGTCGAGCACCTGAAGCAACACGTTGAACACATCGGGATGCGCTTTTTCTACCTCGTCGAGCAGCACCACGGAATACGGCTTGCGGCGCACGGCCTCAGTGAGATAACCGCCTTCGTCGTAGCCCACATAGCCCGGCGGCGCGCCGATCAGGCGGCTCACGCTGTGCTTTTCCATGAATTCGCTCATATCGATGCGAATGAGCTGCTCTTCGGAATCAAACATGAAGCCAGCCAGTGCTTTGCACAGCTCCGTCTTACCGACGCCTGTGGGGCCGAGGAAGAGGAAACTACCCGTGGGCTTTTGCGGATCAGACAGGCCTGCTCTCGCGCGGCGGATCGCATTGGCCACAGCGGTGATCGCCTCATCTTGGCCCACCACGCGCTCATGCAGCTTGCTCTCCATTTGCAGCAATTTGTCCCGCTCGCCCTGCATCAGCTTGCTCACCGGGATGCCGGTAGCTCGCGCCACCACTTCAGCGATTTCTTCGGCGCCCACTTGCGTGCGCAGCAAGCGAGGCGCATCACTCTTGCCTCTCTTGGCAGCATTGGCCTGCGAATCAATCGCCGCTTTGTGCTGCTTTTCTAGCTCGGGCAGCTTGCCGTATTGCAGCTCAGCCACAGCATTGAAATCACCTTTGCGCGTGAGCTCTTCAATCTGGAAACGCAGCTTATCAATTTCTTCTTTGATGTGCGCGCTGCCCTGCACTTGCGCTTTTTCAGCCTTCCAAATTTCATCCAAATCAGCAGCTTCTTTTTTGAGCTTGATGATTTCCACTTCAATCAACTCGAAGCGCTTTTTCGAAGCATCGTCTTTCTCACGGCGCACGGCTTCGCGTTCGATCTGGAGCTGAATCAAGCGGCGATCCAGCTTATCCATCACCTCGGGCTTGGAATCGATTTCGATCTTGATTTTGGCCGCCGCTTCATCGATCAGATCAATCGCCTTGTCGGGCAAAAAGCGATCCGAAATATAGCGGTGGCTTAGCTCAGCAGCGGCCACGATGGCCGGATCGGTGATCTCCACGCCATGGTGCACTTCATACTTTTCTTGCAGGCCACGCAGAATCGCAATCGTGGCTTCCACAGTGGGCTCGCCCACGATGATTTTCTGAAACCGACGCTCCAGCGCAGCATCTTTTTCGATGTATTTGCGGTATTCATCCAGCGTGGTTGCGCCCACACAATGCAGCTCGCCGCGAGCCAGGGCAGGCTTGAGCATATTGCCGGCATCCATCGCACCTTCAGCCTTGCCCGCGCCCACCATGGTGTGCAGCTCGTCGATGAACACAATCGTTTGGCCTTCATCTTTAGCCAGCTCAGAGAGCACCGTCTTCAAACGCTCTTCAAACTCGCCGCGAAACTTCGCGCCTGCGAGCAGAGAAGCCATATCGAGCGAAAGCACGCGTTTGCCTTTGAGCGAATCCGGCACTTCACCTGCCACGATGCGCTGCGCCAAGCCCTCCACAATCGCCGTCTTGCCCACGCCAGGCTCGCCGATCAGCACGGGATTGTTCTTCGTGCGGCGCTGCAAGACCTGAATTGCACGACGGATTTCATCATCTCGCCCAATCACGGGATCGAGCTTGCCCATGCGTGCGCGCTCGGTGAGATCAATGCAATATTTCTTGAGCGATTCGCGTTGGCCTTCGGCATCCGCGCTGTTCACGCTCTGCCCACCGCGCACGGCATCAATCGCCGCTTCCAAGCTTTTGCGAGAGAGGCCTGCCTCTTTCGCGCTCTTGGCCAGATCGGTTTTGGCATCGGCCAAGGCGAGCAAGAAC
This sequence comes from Comamonadaceae bacterium, assembly GCA_013297925.1. Taxonomy (GTDB): domain Bacteria; phylum Pseudomonadota; class Gammaproteobacteria; order Burkholderiales; family Burkholderiaceae_C; genus JANMDU01. The sequence goes on along the minus strand of JAAFJC010000013.1, from coordinate 27,353 downwards.
AATTCCCCTGCGATGAACTGATCCCCACGCTTGATACCCTCTTTCTCAGCCGCCTGAATCAGCGAGACGAGATCGCGCCCAACCGTCACCTGCTCTTGCCCTTGCACGCTGGCCAGCTTCTTGATGCCCGCATCCGCAGCAGCGGCCAGCGCAGGCAAGTTCACGCCCGCCCGCTGGAGCAGCGCCCGCGGCCCGTCTTCCTGGCGCAGCATCGCGGCTAGTACGTGGGCAGGCTCAATGTAAGCATGATCGCCCCCAAGCGCTAGCGTTTGCGCTTCGCTCAGAGCTTCTTGGAATTTGGTGGTGAGTTTGTCGAGTCTCATAGATAACCCTCGGATTTTTAACTCGTTTTCACTTGGGTGCAAACGCACAGATTTCAAGCCATAAAATCCCAAACGTGGACATCCATCAACTTTCAGTCAATTACGTTCAAGAGCAAGACCGCATCTTGGTTCGCATCAACACCACGGGCAGCGAGGAACTGCGCTTATGGTTCACGCGCCGCTTGAGTTTAGGCCTTCAGCCCATGCTGCAGAAAATCGTGGCCGATTGGGTGGCCACGGCAGAAGCCGTGAAATCGCCTTCCACCTCGCCCAGCGCTATGGCGGATGCCCAAACCAAGCAACTCTTGGCAGAATTCAAACGCGAAGAATCCTTGCAAAAATCCGATTTTCAAACACCCTACAAAGCCCCGCAAGCTCTGCCGCTCGGCCCCGAGCCACTGCTCGTCACGGAAGTCACCGTCAAGCCGCTACCCTCAGGCCAGCTTCAGATGGCTTTCAGCGAAAAACTACCCCAAGACGACGGCCAACTCAGCCCCAACCCACGCGGCTTTCGCATCGCGCTTGAGCAAAAACTCGTGCATGGCTTCGTGCATTTGCTAGATAAAGCCTTGGCCACCTCGCAGTGGGCGGGCGGCTTGTTGGCTGCTACGCAAGAAGCTTCACTGCCAGGCGAAGGAAATGCAGGTGGCGGGGAGCGGCCTAAGTATTTGAACTAGCCACGATGCCCCATTTAGCCAGCGCCGCATCATCGCTCACCCGCGCATCCACCCATCTCGCCCCATCCGGCGTTTGCTCTTTTTTCCAAAAGGGCGCTTGGGTTTTAAGATAGTCCATCAAAAACTCGCAAGCTTGGAAGCTCTCGCCTCGATGCGCAGAAGTCACGGCCACCAATACGATTTGATCTAGCGGCTTGAGAGGGCCAATGCGGTGAATCACTCGCGCGGCATAGATATCAAAGCGTTTGAAGGCCTCGTCAATCATGCCTTCAATGGATTTTTCTGTCATGCCCGGATAGTGCTCCAGCTCCAGCTCGCTCACGTTCAGGCCATCATTGCGATCACGCACTGTGCCGATGAAGCTGCACACCGCGCCAACGCGTTTATCCGCAGCACGCAGCGCCTCAATCTCAGCGCCGAGATCAAAGTCTTCGCGTTGAATCAGCACGCGTACAGTCATCGCATCAGCCTCCTGTCACTGGCGGGAAGAAGGCGACTTCGCAGCCTTCCATCAACGCCACGTCTTCTTCGGTCATCGTGTGATTGAGCGCCACGCGCAGCGCTTGGCCGCGTGCGAGGGTTTGAGCAAATTCACCGCCGCGAGCGATCAGCTCGTCGCGCAATGCAGCCACAGTCAGAGCATTGGTTTGCAGTTGCTCGCCGCTCGTGCCCAATGCTTCACGCACCGAAGCAAAGTATTTGATCGAAACTTGTGTCATCAGAGCAAGCCAGAAAAAGGAATGAAGCGCACGATATCACCTTTAGCGATTAAATGCCCAGCCGGCACATCGACCAAGCCATCCGCCCACACTGCCGAGGTCAGCACGCTGGAATTTTGATTCGGGAAAATATCCAGCCCGCCTTCAGCATTGCGCTTCGCACGTAGAAATTCTCGGCGTTTATCGGCTTTCGCCTTCATAAAATCTGCGCGGAGTGCTATGGAATCGATAGTAGATAGATCACCACTCTGGCCAGTCAAGCGCGCCAGCAGCGGACGCACGAGCAGCAGGACGGTGACGAAGCTAGAGACAGGATTGCCCGGCAGGCCAACGAAATGAGCGAAGCCTTGATTACTCCGGTTTACCCGCCCATAAGCAAACGGCTTACCCGGCTTCATGGAAATGCTCCATAAATCCAAGCTGCCAAGTTGCTGCACAGCGGGCTTGATGTGATCTTCCTCGCCCACGCTTACTCCGCCGCTGGTCACAATCAAATCATGCGATACAGCTGCCTTCTGCAACGCCTGCAAAGTCGCCTCACGCTGATCCGGCACGATGCCCAAATCTGTGACCTCGCAGCCAGCACGCAGCAGCATGGCGCGCAAGAAAAAGCGATTGGAGTTGTAAATTGCACCAGGCTTCATGTCTTGCGGCTTGACTTCACCCGGCATCACCAGCTCATCACCCGTAGAAAACAGCGCCACACGCGGCCGGCGGCTCACCTGCAGCTGGCTCAAACCCAAACTGGCTGCCAGCCCAAGCGCAGCGGGCGCGAGCAGCTCACCTTTTGAGAGCGCCTTCGCGCCCTGCTTCACATCCTCGCCACGAAGCCGTACCCATTGGCCAGCCTTGGGAATCACGTTCACTTTCACACGGCCATCATCCAAAGCCGTGCATTCTTCCTGCATCACCACGCAATCTGCGCCGGGCGGCATCGGCGCGCCGGTAAAAATCCTGGCGGCTTGCCCAGCCTGCAAGGCTTCACCAAAATGCCCCGCAGGAATGCGCTGGCTCACGCGTAGCTCCGCGCCAGCTTCGCGCACATCCGCGCTGTGCATGGCGTAGCCATCCATCTGAGAATTGTCAAACCCCGGCACATCCAGCGGGCTCACCACATCTTGCGCAAGAACCCTGCGGTCTGCATCAAAGGTGGAAACAGTCTCTACCTCGCCCAGCGGCTGGGCAGCAGCGAGCAACTCGGCCAGAGCCTCTTCCAAAGAGCGAAGAGCGGAAAACTTGGGAGCGTTCATAAATCAACTATAGCGACTAGCGACGTATTCAAAACGCTCGCCATGATCCACCAGCCATTGCGCCACACCATCCGCGCTGTTTACATCCAACACCGGGCGCAGCGTTTTGCCTTCAAAAAACTGCGGCTCGTCGGTGGCCATCGCCACAATGAAATCATCTTCTTCAAAGAGCGCAGGCTTGCCAGCGCTAGGGCGAAAAACCTCAATTTTCAGCAGATCCGAGCGCTTGAAGCCCTCCACCAGCACCCAATCCACACCTTCATACAACTCTGCAATCAGATGATGCACGCTAAGCTCCGCCTCTTTCTCAAATTCACGCATCAGAGCCACGCGCTTGCTGGATGCCACCACCACTTCAAACGCGCCCGCTTCCCGATGGCGAAACGTGTCTTTACCCGGATGATCAATGTCAAACGCATGATGCGCATGCTTAACCACCGAGACGCGCAGGCCACGAATTTTGAGCGCACCAATGAGCTGTTCGACCAAGGTCGTCTTGCCTGAACCGGAGAAACCTGCAAATCCAACAACTTTCATAATGCTCTTTATTTAATAGCAAACTATACAGCGCAGATGCGTGCAAGCCGCCTATTTTCTTTAAAAATCTAAGCGTTGGCTTCGATCAATGCTTTGACCTGATCCACATCAGGCTTCATCACCATCACGCGCTTAGGCAATGCCTCAATGCCCTCAAACTTGGAAGGCCGCGAAGGCTCGCGGCCTAGCGCCTCCACAATCGTCGCAGCAAATTTGATCGGCAGCGCCGTCTCCAAAACGATCATTGGCACTCCAGCTTGTCTGTGCTCACGCGCCACCTTCACGCCATCAGCCGTGTGCGTATCAATCATCACACCATGCTGCTCAAACACTTCTCTGATCGTCTGCAAACGATTCGTATGCGTGCTCTTGCCGCTGGCAAAGCCATATTTGCCCGCCGCCTGGGCAAAGCGCGCATCACCGCTCAAGTCAAAGCGCCCCTGCTTGCTGATCTGCGTTGAGAACAAATCTTTCACCACTGCACCATCGCGTCCGATCAGATCAAAAATGAAGCGCTCAAAATTGCTGGCCTTAGAGATATCCATCGAGGGGCTGGATGTCTCATGCGTATCCGCGCTGCCGCGCACGCGATACACGCCAGTGCGGAAAAATTCCTCCAGCACGTTGTTTTCATTGGTGGCCACAATCAGCTTATCAATCGGCAAACCCATCATGCGCGCCACATGGCCAGCGCAGACGTTGCCGAAATTACCGCTGGGCACGCAGAAACTCACCTTTTCAGCATTGCTCTTCGTCGCATACAAATAACCCGCGAAGTAATACACCACCTGAGCCAAAAGCCGCGCCCAGTTGATCGAATTGACCGTGCCAATTTTGTATTTCTTCTTAAAAGCCAAATCATTGGACACGGCCTTCACCATATCTTGGCAATCATCAAACACGCCTTCTACGGCAATGTTAAAAATATTCTCATCCATCAAGCTAAACATCTGGGCCTGCTGAAACGGGCTCATGCGGCCATGTGGGCTGAGCATAAACACCTTCACGCCTTTTTTGCCACGCATCGCGTATTCAGCAGCGCTGCCAGTATCGCCACTGGTTGCGCCAAAAATATTCAAAGTCTCATTGCGCCGCGCCAGCTCGTATTCAAACAAATTGCCCAGCAACTGCATCGCCATGTCTTTGAAGGCGAGCGTGGGGCCATTCGAGAGGGCTTCCAAATGCAGACCTGTACTACCCAGCGGCGTGACAGGCGTGATCTCCTTTGTGCCATATACCTCTTGCGTATAAGTTTTCTCGCACAAGCGCTTCAAATCCGCAGCGGGAATGTCGTCGACATACAGCGAGAGAATTTCAAAAGCGAGCGCCGCATAGCCTTGGTTCAAAAGCACGCTACGCAACTGCGTGAGCTTCGCATCACTGATCTGCGGATAAGTCTCAGGCATATACAAGCCGCCGTCAGGCGCGAGGCCTTCGAGCAAAATGTCAGAAAAGCCAAGTCGGCCAGCGTGGCCTCGGGTAGAGAGGTATTTCATCTTGGGGAAATCACAGGAACGTCTGGGAAATAAGTGCTGATGCGCTTGGCATCGCGTGTCATGAGGGTATAGCCTTCGGCGCGGGCATGCGCACCAATGAAAAAATCGGGCAATGTGGCAGCGCGCGAGCCGCCCGCTTCGCGATAGCGGCGATGCGCCAAGCTCGCCTCAAAAGCTGCTGCTGGGGATATGTGGAGATATTGAATGCCAGTCGCTTTAAGAAACTGATCTTGTAAAGCACCACTTTTAAAGGTACGTGAGATCTCTGCGTAGACCAATGCGTTGATGCCTAAACTATCACTTTGCTTGGCCTGAGCCAATCGCTCTGAGCACCATTCAAACCATTCGGGCGTTTTCTCAAGCAGGTCGATCAGCACGCTGCTGTCCACCAAGATCATCGGTTCCAGCCTTCGCCGCGCGTCTCGTTAAGAATCTCTTCGGTCGTCATGCCCGAGGTGCCCGTTCCGATCCATTTCAAAAACGGATTTTCTTGCGGAACATTCGGCTTTTTGACAGGAAACATCAGCACTTGGCCATTGGCTTTTACTTCGTAGTCAATCTCTTGACCCGGCAGCACGCCAAGCGCCTGCCGCACGGCTTTGGGCACAGTGACCTGGCTTTTGGTGGTAAGGGCGTATCCCATGGCAATTTGGCGCTAAAAAGTAATAATAAATTTTATCATTACTTTTATATTGTGGCTGGACCAAATAGTTCTGGACATTTACCAGATTGCTATTTGCTTTTTTTTTTGGGGGGGGGTTGACAGGGGTAGTATAATATGTTATAGAAAAAATAAATCCATCAGGATGGGCGCTGGGTCTGCTCAAAAACAACAACAAAGGAAAAATATGACTGAAAAATTTATGTCTCACTCATTTAAAAAGGTCTGCTCTGAGCCTAGAAGAGGTGATGGTTCGGACGAATTAATCAAAATGGCTGTTACACAGAATTTAGAGCTGTTAAATCGTTTGGCTGGTAGTAAAAATCACGCATGGATTTCGAATTTTACAAACGTTAGCGCACTATTTTTTGCCTTATCTCAACTGCAAGACTATTACAGTGGTAACGCCATTAATGATGAGCAATGGGCTTTGGCGGGCTACTACGCATTTATGCACTTACAGGCACTTGACATAGAGTTGTTGAACTCCGAAATAACATCAATCCCCTAATACCTATGCTATTTCGTTCAAAAAACTTATTCCGACTTAGGTGCCGGAATAACATCTTTGAGATTTTTATGTAACCTATCGTATACAAACAGTATATTGGCAATCTCTTCTTTGAAGCCCTTAACCGCTTTTTGCGAGACGGAAACATGCCCTTTGTCACCCGTCAAACGTATGGATATAGAATTAGCTGCCGCTAGTTTTCTCAGGGACTTAATCTCATCGTCCGTAATTACGAGGTGAATTATTTCTTCGACACCATAGCTTTCGTTAGTTCTATCTACGTCCAGCTTTTCAAAAGTTCGATCAAAAATCAGTTCATTGTCAGCAAGGACGGAAACTCGGCTCATAAATAACCATCCATCTTTACTAAAGTAACGAGGGCTAAGCATTAATTTAGGGAGCTTGTTGTCTGGCAGAGAAATATAGGATATGACGTAATTCCACCCAGATACTGTTGATGGGATTGCAGAATTGATACCGGACTTAAAAAAATACATTTTTCTAAATACGTCTCGCTTTGCAAAACTTTTGTTCAAGCAGATTTTTTTATTTGTACTCAAATCTGGCTCTGATTCACGAAAGCAAGCAAACCAAGATGTGATGCCTTCGCCCTCGTCTTTGAGACTCGTAACTACCTGACTGGCAGCAAGTACTCGCTGCCAGTCCTCTGCGGTAACAGACTTCTTTTCTTGCGCTGACTTAACGCCGGAAACTTCCACACTAGGCTGCGCTGGTTTTCCTTCGTTGGAACAACCTAGACCAAGAACCGTGAATATCAAGGCAGCTGTAGAAAAAAGATGAAACATGATGTGTATTGGAGAAGTAAAGTATTAATCCTACTGTAGATTTAGCTAACCAAGAGTATTCCTTTGCAGGTGATCTTGGTTCAGCCTATCAACAACAGGTTTGAATTACGCGCTATGAAACTAACTTAAAACGCTGATCTTTGCATCACACACCAGTAGCCTTTGCGGCCTCACGCTGTCATGTCAAAATTAAGCCACAACTTGCAGTCACACATTTCGAATGACAATTAAGAGCCTCCGGGGCAGCATTCACTCTGGCGTGTGGCGTGCAAGCATCATCCGCTACAACCGCGCAGCCAACCTCGCCGCCTGATCAATCGCCCTTTTCGCATCCAGCTCGCCGGCTTCCTTCGCCCCGCCCACGATATGCGCCGTTTTGCCCAGCGCCAGCAGATCATCAGCCAAAGTGCGTAGCGGCAATTGCCCGGCGCAAAGCACTATCGTGTCCGCCTCAATCCAGCGGGGGTTTTCGCGCTTTTCGCCGTCGCTCACCATCAGGCCTTCATCGCCGATGCGCTCGTAATTCACGCCGCCCACCATGCGCACTTGTTTCATTTTGAGTGCGGTGCGGTGAATCCAGCCGGTGGTCTTGCCGAGGTTTTCGCCTAGCTTGCCTTCTTTGCGCTGCAACAGCGTAATCTGCCGAGCTGGGGGCTCGGCTTGCGGACCAGATGCTGCCAAGCCGCCACGCTCGGATGCAGGATCTGTCACGCCCCACTCTGCTTTCCATTCGTTCAAATTGGTCGTGGTCGAATGCCCGCCCGTGACTAAAAACTCAGCCACATCAAAACCAATGCCACCCGCCCCAATGATCGCCACGCGCTTGCCCACAGGCTTTTTATCGCGCAACACCTCGATATAGCTCAGCACCTTCGCATGATCCTGCCCCGCAATCTTCGGATCGCGCGGGAGCACGCCGGTGGCGATGATCACTTCATCAAAATCTTTGACATCGCTCGCATCCACACGCTTGCCCAATTGCAAATCCACGCCAGTGACTTCCACACGCCGCTTGAAATAGCGCAGCATCTCGTGAAACTCCTCTTTGCCTGGCACTTGTTTGGCCATATTGAGCTGGCCGCCCAACTCGTGCGAAGCATCAAACAAACTCACCGCATGCCCGCGCTCGGCCAGCACCGTAGCAGCCGTCAAGCCCGCAGGCCCTGCGCCCACCACGGCCACGCGCTTCTTGGCTACCGTGGGGCGATAGACCAGCTCTGTCTCATGGCAAGCACGCGGGTTCACCAAGCAGCTTGCCAGTTTATTTTTAAACGCATGATCGAGGCAAGCCTGATTGCAAGCGATGCAAGTGTTGATCTGATCGGATTGCGCAAGCCGCGCCTTCTTCACAAAATGCGCATCGGCCAGCAACGGCCGAGCCATCGAGACCATATCGGCGCAGCCATCTTGTAGCACCTGCTCCGCCACCTCGGGCGTGTTGATGCGATTACTCGTGATAAGCGGCGTGGTGATGCCGCTGGCGGCAAACTCCGCCTTCATCTTCTGCGTCACCCAAGCAAAGGCCGCGCGCGGCACGCTGGTGGCAATGGTGGGCACGCGGGCTTCATGCCAGCCGATGCCGGTGTTAATAATGCTCGCGCCGCCCTGCGCCACAGCTTTACCAAGCGTGACGATCTCATCCCAACTGCTTCCGCCGGGCACCAGATCAATCATCGAGAGCCGATAGATGATGATGAAATCTTTGCCCACCGCCTCGCGCGTGCGCTGCACGATCTCCAGCGGCAGCCGCATGCGATTCGAATAATCACCTCCCCATTCATCATCGCGCTGGTTCGTGGCCTTGGAGAGAAACTGATTGATCAAGTAACCCTCCGAGCCCATGATCTCCACGCCGTCATAGCCGGCCTCGCGTGCCTTCGCGGCGCAATTCACAAACGCACGAATCTGCCGCTCTACGCCGCCGCTGGAGAGCTCAAACGGTGTGAACGGCGTGATGGGAGATTTCAAGCGCGTGGGAGCAACTGCCAGCGGGTGATAGGCATAGCGCCCCGTGTGCAAAATCTGCAATGCAATCTTGCCGCCTGCTTGGTGCACGGCATCGGTAACGACGCGATGGCGCTTGGCGGCGCGCGAGGTGGAGAGCGTGCCAGCAAAGGGTTTCGTCCAGCCTGCGATGTTTGGTGCGAAGCCGCCCGTTACCATCAAGCCCACTTCGCCCTCGGCCCGCTCGCGGAAATAGGCGGCCAAGCGGCTCAAATCCCGCCCCTCTTCCAAGCCCGTATGCATCGAGCCCATGAGCACGCGGTTTTTCAGCGTGGTGAAGCCGAGATCAAGAGGAGCAAGCAGGCGCGGGTAAAGAGCGTGAGAGGAAGAAGCAGTGTTTGAATTCATGGCGTACATCATAGTGCTCGCTCAAGAAAACACAGCGCAAAGGCGACACGCGCCTAGAGCCGCCTGCCTATTGATACGACAATTAAGGGTGCTATCCGCTGCATAGGGCAGCCCGTCCGATGTGGCTTTGCGTCTGGCTCCATGTCCTCCGGCGGGGATTGGCGTTGCCTTCTCCGGTGGAAGTCTTTCCCCGCCTCCCCCTTTACTTGCGCCAGACGCAAAGCCACATCGGACGGGCATGGGTTCTGGTGGCGCACTAAATTCACGACTTCAGCCAAGCCCGCCAGAGTAGCCGGGGCGGATGGCGTAAGTAAAGGGGGAGGCGGCGCGATCAGCTCACCGAAGACAAACCAAACCTGGTTGCCGCCGGAGGACATGGAGCCATCCGCCCCGGCTGCTCTGGCGGGCGTTTGACCGAAGCGAAGAAGCTCTGCAAAGGCTGGCTCAGCCCTTTATTGCCGGATCAAAAGCGACACTCAGGGTTTTTCCGCGAGCGGAATCGAAATCGCCGTCTGCCATTGCGCTGGCGGCAGGCTGCGCGGATCGTTCAAATACTCTTCAATCGGCGGCTGAGTGCCCGGCTCTTCGCCACTTGCAGGCAGCCAAACGTAGTAAAGCCAGCTATACGCAGTGTGCAGCTCCGCATAAGGCCCGGTAAACACCATGCGTGCGCAGCGGCCACTGCTGGTCTGCGTGATGTGAAATGGAGCATCTTGCGCGTTGAGCGCAAAACTCTCCGGCACGCTAATGCATGCATCGCTACGCAGCTCGTGCACAGGCTTGGAATCTGGATCATCGTAGTAAATGCCATACATGCGAGTTTCCGCGCCGAAGAGATTTCTCCCAATCGCCCAAGCAGTGAGCCTCTGAAAACTATCGCCAATGCTGTTGTAGCTGCCAGAGTGCGGCAAGGCAGCGACGCGCACTGCAACGGGCGAGGTGATCTGTACAGCCGTTTCAGGCGAAGCACCCAGGCCAGAGGGAAAGTGAGCTGTCATGTTGACTCCTTCAATCTTGGTTTGCAAAGCGCCGCGCTTCACCAAGGCCAGAGAATTCACCGCGTGCTGCCGATATTGCGCAGGCGGCAGCCCGTAGGCCGCGCGAAACACGCGCCCAAAGGCCTGCACACTGCCATAGCGCGATCTCTTCGCAATCTCAGCCACAGGCTGATTCGTCGTCGCGAGCAACACAGCCGCGCGATGCAGCCGCATCCGCCGCACCGTCTCAGCAACTGGCTCACCCATCGCCACAGAGTAAACGCGATAAAAGTGATAAGGCGAAAAATGCGCCAACTCCGCTAAGCGATCCAGATCAAAAGGCTGATCCAAATGATCCACCAGCCAATCCGCCACGCGCTGCATACGCTTGCGCCAGGCTTGCAAAGTCACCTCGCGCGTCTCATGGCTTGTATTGGCAGTTGTCAGGAATCCACTCATCGCATTGAGCCCATCAAACCGGCTTCACCCCAATGCACACCGCCACCTCATCCGCGCTCAAATACTGCTCAAAATCCGTCACATAGCACCGCTGCCAATCCGTGCGCGGCGCAGCAAAATACTGCCACACGCGCCCCCAAGCCTCAAACACCGCCTGCGGCATCGCGCCCCTGGCATGAAACACCAAATATTGCCCGCCTTCAATCTGCACGCTCACATGATCAGGCTTCAGTGCGACTCCAGCAGTAGCCTCAGCCCCCGCCGTCACATCAAACGCCCCCGCCCAATCGCTTTCGTATCCGCTGTAAACGCCATAAATCCCAGAAGCCCCTGCACCCGGCGAACTGAAGTATCGCCCCCAAAGCCCCCCAATCTTCGCTTGAGGTGTTTGCTCCGCCGTATTCGTCGTGCGCACCTGTAGGCCGTGTACGGTAAATGGCGCAAACTGCTTAATCTCTGGGCTCATCGGCTTCTCCTACATCAATTGAACATGAGCCAGACTGTATCGAAGACGATTGAACTTTGGTTGCGGTCTTATGCCCTGACTTGCGAACTTAGTATGTCGCCCCTACGCGCTCACTCCCACCTTATCGCGGCCAGCTTCCACTCGCCAGACACGAGCTTCCACTCCAGGCGCACATCAAATGGCTCGACTCGCTCAGGGATCAAACCCTGCGCCCCTGTGACCAACACCTTCGCCTCCGTCACGCCAGGCTTTGACGAGGCCGGGTTGATACCGCTCGTTTGACTCACAGCGATCACCTTCACATTGGCATAGCGCAAAAACATCAGTGTCATCGTCTTGCGCGCCCATTCGCCGTCAAACTCCGCCTGAGCCTGAAAACTCGGATCAAGTTGCTTCATCACCGCACTGGTGTCCTTTGCTTCTAGGTTCTTTTGTAGCTTCTGCACAGCAGCTTCCAGCGCTGTCTGAGGATCAGCGCGGCCACATGCTGTGAGCGCAAAAGAAAGCATCAACATCACAGTAACGAGTAATGGGCGAAATTTCATGAATGCGCTTTAGGCAACAGCTTGGGTGGGATGCAAGATCCGTGGCATCCTCTGGGCTTTTTCATCAAAGCTCGCCATAACTCTGCAACCCATGCGCTGGTATTGCGCTGAAAAAAGGCATTCTGCAAAATCGGCTTTTGCACCCTCGCCATCGTACAAGTAGAGTGCATGCTCCAAGGCTGCTTCGTTGTCTATGCGCAGCGACGCCGTCTCAAGAAGTTGCCGAAATACGGTGATCACTGCAGCCTTGCTCAGCTTCGCAACACTGCGCAGCACCCATTCCAATTCCAGAATAACGCTCAAAGAAACAGCAATTTCTTCGTCTGACTTATCGCAAGCTTCAAGCAATGAAAGCGCTTGGCTCGTCTGCTGCACATCGTCTGCAAGCACGATGCGCGCAAGGACATTGGTATCTAGGCCAATCATGATGCGCTCTACCTTTAGGTAGTAGCGAGACGCGAGCCTTTGAGTTTGCGCAAGGAAATTTTAGGGCCTTTGTAGCCAGCGATCCCCACTAGCTCAGTCAAGGTGCGCTTCTTCGCCCGCATGATCACCGTACCGTCGGGCAACAAAGTGAACTGCAATTTATCCTGAGGCTGCAAGCTCAAACCTTCCCGCACATCTTTAGGAATCGTGGTTTGGCCTTTGGATGTGATGGTGGCGTTGTACATATAAATCCTTACAAAATCAATAATTGAAAGGATTTTAAACGTTTATGGCTATTCTGTCATCAGAAGCATTCAACACGTATAGTTTTCAGCATCCAAATAAACTTGACTATGACGTCGCATATGGTTCGCTTCTTTAGGAGCTTCAATCTCGCGGTGAGTCGCCCGAATAAATCCTCTCCAGCAAAATTCTGCAGCAGGTGTGCCTCTGTGTTTATCACTCTGGCCGTATTTATGCCACACTCGAGCCTCGAGATAACCGTCTTCAAACTGAGTCAATGGAGGCCCGCTTACCCACAGGTACAAAGGTAAATCAAGGCGAACTAAGTCAAATCGCTGAATGCCGTTCAATCTAGGCACAGCATCGACATGCCAATTTGGAATACATGGGTATTGCCTCGGCATCAGCATGTGAACCTTAACGTCCCAAGTGAAAGAAGTTGCATCATCTGGAAAAGTTTCCAAAATGAACGAATGCACTTCCGGCATCAAATCCTTCACTGCACTGATCGGCGCCATGTGAACGCCGCAGTGTTGTTTTGACCAATCGATTGGATTCACTTGCCGTCTTTTTATGTTGAGAGTCAAACTAGCTTGTGTATCAAGCCAACTCTTCCTTTCGAATCCGCACAATCGGCGCGAGCACGGTGGGCAGGGCTTGCATTTTCGCCAGCGCGGCGTTCATCGTGCCTTCTGTGGTGTCATGCGTGAGGATGATGAGATCGGTTTGGCCGCCTTGTTCGCCGCTGACTTCATCAGCTTCGCGCTGGAGCATGGCGTCGATGCTGATGCCTGCGCCTGCGATCAGGCCTGTGACTTGGGCGAGCACGCCGGCTTCGTCTTTCACTCGGAGGCGCAGGTAGTAGCTGGTGATCACGTCGCTCATAGGCAGGATGGGCATGGCGCTCATGCTGCCGGGTTGGAAGGCGAGCGCGGGAACGCGTTGCACCGATGTGGCGTTGGCGAGGCGGGTGATGTCCACCAAATCAGCGATCACGGCGCTGGCCGTGGGCTCGGCGCCTGCGCCTTTGCCGTAATACAGCGTGGTGCCGACCGCATCGCCGTTGACGACGACGGCATTCATCGCGCCTTCGACGTTGGCGATCAGGCGCTTGGTAGGGATGAGCGTGGGGTGGACTCGTAGCTCGATGCCCGATTCACGTCTTTTCGTAATGCCCAAGAGTTTGATGCGATAGCCCAATTGCTCGGCGTATTTGATATCGGTGGCGGTGAGCGCGGTGATGCCTTCTACGTGCGCTTTGTCAAACTGCACGGGGATGCCGAAGCCAATCGAGGCCATGATGGTGGCTTTGTGCGCTGCGTCAACGCCTTCGATATCGAAGGTCGGGTCTGCCTCGGCATAGCCCAAGCGCTGTGCTTCTTTGAGCACGACGCTGAAATCAAGCCCCTTGTCGCGCATCTCGCTCAAGATGAAATTCGTAGTGCCGTTGATGATGCCGGCGATCCACTGGATGCGGTTGGCCGTGAGCCCTTCGCGCAGCGCTTTGATGATGGGAATGCCGCCCGCCACCGAAGCTTCAAACATCACCATCACGCCCTTGGCCTGCGCCGCTTGAAAAATCTCGCTGCCATGCACGGCGAGCAAGGCCTTATTGGCCGTGACGACGTGCTTGCCAGCGGCAATCGCTTCCAACACCAGCGCCTTAGCGATGCCATAGCCGCCGATCAGCTCAATCACGATATCAATCTCAGGATTCGCGATCACGGCGCGCGCGTCGTTCACCACTGAAACCTTGTCGCCCACGATGCTCTTGGCGCGCGCGGTATCCAAATCCGCCACCATCGCAATCTCAATCCCGCGCCCTGCCCTGCGCTGAATTTCATCAAAATTGCGCTGCAAGACGGCAAACACGCCGCTGCCCACCGTACCGATACCGAGAAGACCTACTTGAATGTTTTTCATGTCAATTTATAGAGAAAAGTGCCGATCGCCGGCATAAATCATGCGCGGGCAGCTACCAATTTGATAGTGGATGCTTTGGCAGAACTAGCCAAGCCATCCGTGCCATGCTTCTTGCGATAGCTCTCGAAGAATCTTGCCAAGCGGCCAATAGCTTCGCGCAAATCGTCTTCATGCGGCAAGAAGACGATACGGAAATGATCGGGGGCATTCCAGTTAAAGCCTGTGCCTTGCACGAGCATCACGCGAGTCTCTTTGAGCACTTCGAGGAAGAACTGGCGATCGTCTTCAATCGGGTAAATCTTCGGATCGAGCTTGGGAAACATATACAGCGCCGCCTCGGGCTTGACGCAGCTCACGCCGGGGATGGCGGTGATCAGCTCATAGGCCAAATCGCGCTGGCGGCGCAGGCGGCCGCCCTCTTTCGTGAGATCGTGAATGCTTTGGTAGCCGCCGAGCGCGGTTTGAATCGCGTATTGGCCGGGCACGTTGGAGCCGAGCTTCAGATTGGCCAGCATATTGAGGCCTTCGATGAAATCACCTGCGATGTGTTTGGGGCCAGAGAGAATCATCCAGCCCGCACGGTAGCCGCAGGAGCGATAGGCTTTGGAGAGCGAATTGAAGGTTAGCGTGAGCACGTCGGTTGACAGGCTTGCTATGGCCGTGTGCTTCGCCGTCTCGTACAACACTTTGTCGTACACCTCATCGGCGAGCAACACGAGCTCATGCTCACGAGCGATCTCGATGATGCCTTTCAAGAGTTCGTCGCTGTACAAAGCGCCGGTGGGATTGTTGGGATTGATCACCACAATGCCCTTGGTGCGCGGAGTGATCTTGGCGCGGATGTCAGCCAAGTTGGGCATCCAGCCATTGTCTTCATCGCACTGGTAATGCACGGGGCTGCCGCCGGAGAGCGATGTGGCTGCCGTCCACAGCGGGTAATCGGGCGAAGGCACGAGCAGTTCGTCGCCGTTGTCTAGCAGCGCGTTCGCCGCCATCACGATCAGCTCGCTGGCGCCGTTGCCCAGATAAATATCATCCAGCGTCACGCTCGCAATGCCTTGCTGCTGCGAATAATGCATCACGGCTTTGCGCGCGGCGAAGATGCCCTTGCTATCCGAGTAGCCCGCCGAATTGGGCAGGTTGCGGATCATGTCTTGCTGAATCTCTTCGGGCGCATCAAAGCCGAAGGGCGCGAGGTTGCCAATATTGAGCTTGATGATCTTCTGGCCCTCGTCTTCCATGCGCTTGGCCGCGTCCACAATCGGTCCACGCACGTCGTAAAGCACATTGGCCAGCTTGGCAGATTTGTTGATAGTTTTCATGCAAGTCCCTCCTAGGGATGTTGTCGAATGGCGAAACCTATAATTTGACCACAATCCCGCCACTTTTTTGTGCAGCGCAGCACCTAGATTCATGAAACTTCAACCCGATAAAGCAGACACCCAAGTCATCACTGGCTACGGCCCCGGCTGGGTCAGCGTCGGATTTTTCGTGAACGGGCAGCCCCAGCAGGAGAAAGTCACGCATTCCATCGTGCTCGGCTCCCAAGGCGAACGCCTCGATTGGCTCGGCATTTCTTTCGATCAACTCACCGCCGAACACTTCGAACAACTAGCGCAATTCAAACCCGAATTAGTCGTTTTCGGCAGTGGCAGCAAACTCCGCTTCGCCTCACCTGCGCATCAGCGCGCGCTGATGGAAGCGCGGATTGGATTGGAGACGATGGACACTTTGGCTGCTTGCCGCACTTACAACATCTTGGCTGGCGAAGGCAGGCATGTGTTGGTAGTGTTGCTGGCGGATTGAAGACCGCTTCGCTTTCACGCAACCCGCTCGCCTGCTCCGCGACGTGCCCGAAAAACCCTATGCCTTTCTTGTTAGGCGCTCTTACCCGCAAGCTCTAAGCTGCTTGTCTTTTGTAGCGTTCTGGAGTTGGTTGGCCGCGCTCGACCGAGAAAGGCCTCGTCTTTTTCAGACCCATCACGGAGCGTGATGTAAATTGAAGCAAGCTAAAAATTGCGAACTCGCTCACTCCTTTAGCTGCGCAGTGCCTTCAAACTCAGTCATTGCAATATCAAGATTGGTGAGATCTGAAAATAAAGGCAAGCTGCATTCAATCGTCAACAGATTCGGATGAGTCTCGCGAAATTCATGCACGTCAGATACTTTTTCCCATAGAGGATCTCTAGCTAAGGGTATGTCCTTTTCTGTGAAACGTGCAACCGCTTTAAGAGTCGCAGAGCTTCGATTGAGTAAACCTAAGACGTTAGAAAGTCGAACTTTTCCGCTCCAACCCATTTTTGTTACGGAATACAAAACCCTAACGCTTTCTGCTGGACATGACGCTGTTCCGCCCAACAACACTCGTGATGCATGTAGCGGGAAATTGACTTCGTGTGTCTTACCAACTTCATATGAAAGCTCCATGCTGCTCAGCTTAGCTTGAATGAATGGACCAAACGGTTCATAGGATTTACCACCATCAAATGATATTGGCCAAGCTCTCGGGTCCATATCGATAGAAAGTTCAGCAGGCATAGGTTTATCAGGCACGAATACAAACTCATAACTGAGGCCTATGGAATACTCGATCCAGAGCACAGGCAAGCAAAGATTGAGTGCCCATTTTGGATTTGAGGCATCATGAACTGAACATAGGTCGATTCCACAATGTGCTGCATACTCAATAGCCTTCTCCGTGAAGCCAGCACTACAAATCAAAACACCTTTGCTTGCTTGAACGTCCTCAACCACAGACAGAAACTCGCCAACCACGTTCAGGTCAGCTGGACGCTTCATATCTTTTGCCTGAACGATGATTAATAAATCATGGCCCGCCAAGCTAAGCTTGACCGAAACATCAATTTGGCGAATAGCGTTACTCTTTTTTCCCAGAATTTTGTCATCGTGAGTTACGACAGCGTTTTTCTCTAGTGCTGAGTACACTGATGCTGCAAGTTTTTGATAGTCCAACCAAGCGGGCATGATTACTCCTAAATTGCTGGGCTATTTGTCAATGCAAAGCAACAGAAGAAATCAACACCCCATCCTCATCCGCATGAACCCAATCCCCCGGCTGCACGAGGTGGCCGGAGATCATGATGGGGATGCCTGCATCGCCCAAGCCGCGTTTGTCTGTGCGCAGCGGGCAAAGCGCCAAGGCTTTGATACCGAGCGATGCGGCGCGTAGCTCGGCAATATCGCGCACGGCGCCATGCACCAAGATGCCTGCCCAGCCGTTTTTGGCGGCGGTGACGGCCAGATTGCCGCCGACGAGGGCTCGGCGCGTCATGCCACCGCCATCGACGACGAGCACTTTGCCTGCGCCGGGCTGGGCGACGGCTTCGCGCACGCGGGAGTTGTCTTCCGGGCAGCGCAGGGTGTGGGCTTGGCCATGAAAGCTCATCTTGCCGCCGTAGCTTTTGTACACGTCGGGCAGCAGGCGCAGTTGCTTGGCATTGCCGCTAATGAACTCGGCTTCATGGGCATCACATAAATCACATACGGGAATCGTCATGGTGATTACTCACTTTTTAGTAGCAAACTTACTAGATTTTAAGCGTGCGAGTGGCTTATTCTTGCTCAAACTCTTGGCGAGATTACCTTGCGCGCTACGCACGAGGTGCACGGGCTGCAACGCGTGATTTTCTCTCGGAGCATTCAAGATGATGCTCGTTGAAGTTTCGGTGAGCAAACAAAACTTCGTCACCACCTCATCCAAATGCGAAACATCTTGCACTGCGATCTCTAGCGTCCAGCTGTCTTCACCCGTCACGTTAAATGCATTGATCACCTCGGGGGATTGCTCCACGCGCTTTAGCACTGTTGCATAGTCCGCCCTGCCCACGCGAACCAAAGCGCGAATGCCGTAGCCCAAGCGAGCGGGGTTGACTGCGGCGTGATAACCCGTGATCACGCCAGAGAGCTCAAGCTTTTTCACGCGCTCGGCCACGGCGGGCTGTGAGAGATGCACTCGCCGGCCGAGCTCGCTCATGGAGATGCGGGCATCGCGCTGCAGCTCGGCGAGAATGCGCGTGTCGTAGCTGTCAATTTCTGAATTCTCTGTGTTGAGCATGGAATGCCTTTGATTTCAAGGTGATAAATTCATTTTAACTTCAATCTTGCATAGTGCGATGCGCTGCGCATTGCGACAATCATTGGATGACCACCGCCATTGCAACGCTCAGCAAACCTTCTGCCACCTTGATCGCCGCCGCGCTCGCAGCTGTATATCTCGTTTGGGGCTCGACGTATTTGGCGATTCGCTTTGCGCTTGTGAGCTTGCCACCGTTTTTCCAGATGGGCTCGCGCTTCATCGTGGCGGGCGTTTTGCTCATGGCTTTTCTCAAACTCAGAGGAGAAAAAGCGCCGAACTTCCAAAAAGAGAGCAATGCATCTGATGCTGAACCGTGGTATTGGCGCAACGCCCTCGTCATTGGCACTTTGATGCTCGGCGGCGGCATGGGCTTGGTTGGCGTAGCTTCCCAAACCATTGGCTCGGGGCTGATTGCCACCTTCATTGCCATCGTGCCCATGATGGTGGCGTTGATCGGTTTGCCGTTTGGCAAGCGGCCTTCCAAGCTGGAAATCGTGGGCATGTTGATCGGGTTTGGTGGCGTGATTTTTCTGGTGCAGGGCAAGAGTTTCAGCGTCTCTACCGTCGGTTTGCTAGCGATGTTTGGTGCGACTTTGTCTTGGTCGGTTGGCTCCGTGTTGCAAACGACGAAGCTCCCGCTCGCGCCTGGGCCCATGGGCTTTGCCAGTGAAATGTTGTGTGGCGGCGCGGTGTTACTTGCGATTTCTCTTGCAGTAGGTGAAAAAATTTCTTGGCCGCTCGATACGCGCGCGCTTCTCGCATGGGGCTATCTCGTGGTGTTTGGCTCGCTTGTTGCCTTTAGCGCGTATCTGTTTTTATTGGCGAACGTGTCGCCCGCTTTGGCCACCAGTTATGCATTCGTCAACCCGGTGATCGCGCTGCTTTTAGGAGCCTGGCTGGGTGGTGAAGTGGTGCAGAAAAGCGAGTGGTTAGCCTGCGGCGTGATCCTGTTTGGGGTGTTGATGTTCTTCGCTGCGAGGCTGAAAAGCCCCTCGCAAGATGCTCCGAAAAAGTGAGCTAGCCGGATTTTTTAGCGCTCCCAGAGGGAAATTCGCGTTTTTCCTCACGTAAAAATGCATTTTTCACTGGAGAAATTGCTATTTTTACAGTAGCATCCCCTCTGTCAGCGTGTGAAAGCCGCAAGGCGATCATCCAAAGACAGGTTAATTAACTCTATAAGGATCATCAATCATGGCAACTGCAAAGAAAGCTCCAGCGAAAAAAGCCGCTGCGAAAAAAGCTCCAGCGAAGAAGGCCGCACCGGCCAAGAAAGCTCCTGCGAAGAAAGCAGCAGCGAAAAAGGCTCCTGCCAAAAAAGCAGCGCCTGCGAAGAAGGCAGCTCCAGCGAAGAAAGCTGCACCTGCTAAAAAAGCAGCAGCAAAGAAAGCCCCAGCTAAGAAGCGCACGCCTAACGCTGCCTTCATGAAGGCTTTGACCCCTAGCGCCGCTCTGGCCGCTGTGGTGGGCTCGAACCCCATCCCACGCACCGAGATCGTCTCCAAGCTCTGGGTTTACATCAAGAAAAACAATCTGCAAGACAAGCTGAACAAGCGCATGGTCAACGCAGATGCCAAGCTCAAAGAAGTCTTCGGCAAAGCCCAAGTCTCGATGTTCGAGATGGCTGGCCTGATTGGTAAGCACGTCAAGTAATTGACTCGCTGCCTAGTCCTACAAACCGCCTTCGGGCGGTTTTTTGTTGTCTGCTTTTTTGTTGCTCTCGTAGATGTTTGCTGAGCCCGCTATCGCCACGGCGCACCCACCTCCGCAAATGTCCCCCGGCGGCGTTGAGATTCATTCTTCTCCGGCATTTAAGTTTCGCCGCCTCCTCCTTTATTTTGCTGCGGTGGATACGCCATGTCGATGGCTGCGAATTATGTTGTTCATAAGCAAGGAGCGCCAAACGCTTCGCCAAGATCACGTGATCTGTGCGTTTTGCGTAGGTAAAGGAGGAGACGGCGAAATCGACTTACCGGAGGAGAACAAAACTCAACGCCGTCGGGGGACACGGAGCAAAACGTGCAGATCATGTGATCCTAAGCATCGTCAGAAAATCGTATCAAAAATCACCTCGCACGACTAACAACACCTATGGCCACCGCCATCATCGCCACACCAATCAGCTGTATGGCGCTGAGCGTGCGACCATACACCAGCCAATCTACCAGCACAGCAGTGGCTGGATAAACGAATTGCAGAGCGGCAATCTTGCCCGCAGACAGCTTGGCCATGCCGGTGTACACCAGCACATAGGCTAGCCCCGTATGAATCACGCCTAGGCCGGCCAGCCAACCCAAACTGCCAGCCTGCACAGACCAGCCATGCACCCAAGGCCACCACGCTAGGAGCGTTGTGCCAACGATGCATTGCCAAGTGACTAAGGCAAAGGGTGTGACACTGCGATTGGCTTTGGCAATCAGCGTGACTATCGCATAGGCTGTTGCGCCGCCTATGCACAGAAGCAGCCCAAGCAGATAGGAAGATGAGCCTGCATCTTTAGCTGGCGCGCTCCCAAACAATCCCGTTGCCAACACCAGCCCCAAGAGCGCCAGCAAACTCATGCCCCATTGCAAAGCCGTCACTTTTTCTTTGAGCCACCAAGCGCCAAAAGTCATCACGAGCAAAGGCTGAATATGGAAGACGACCGTGGCCACGGCAATCGAGGTGTGCGTGATCGAGGCAAAAAACAAGCTCCACATCACGACGACCAAACCACCCGTGATCAATACAACGCGCCAAGCCCTGCCTTCCAAGCGCAACTGAGGCAAAGTGCCGCGAAACCAGCTCCACAGCAACAGCGCTACCGCGCCAAAAGCGCAGCGAAACCAAACCGTGGTGAACGGATCTTGCTTGGCCTCTTCGACGAACACACCCACGGTTCCAAACAAAAGCCCAGCCGCTGCAACCAAGAGCTTGCCACGCAGTTGCTCGCCCTGCGTGCTCTTGAGATTTTCAACCGCTGCTGAGGTCGAGGCATGATCATTTGAAGAAGTCATGCAGCCAGTATTTAGGATACTTG
Source organism: Comamonadaceae bacterium (assembly GCA_013297925.1). Classification (GTDB taxonomy): domain Bacteria; phylum Pseudomonadota; class Gammaproteobacteria; order Burkholderiales; family Burkholderiaceae_C; genus JANMDU01. Next base: position 5,870 of record JAAFJC010000013.1, on the reverse strand, counting down.
CAATAGAGTAAAGCGCATAATTAAAATATCTATCATCCGCTTATCAAATAATGAATTCCTTCGCCTCACACACTGAATTGCAGCTCGATTGGCTACGCGCTTTCGTCGCCGTGGTCGATGCGGGCTCTTTGTCTGCTGCCGCCCCTTGGGTGCACCGCTCGCAATCCGCAGTGAGCATGCAGCTCAAAAAGCTTGAAGATGCCGTAGGAAGACCCGTGCTGCTGCGTGGCCCACGGCAACTGGAGCTCACGCCTACCGGCCAAGAGCTGCTGGGCTATGCGCGCCAGATGCTGCAGCTGCATGCTGACACTTGGAGCGCGCTACGCGGCCCGCAACTCAAAGGCAAGCTGCGCCTGGGCATCCCCGATGATTACGCCGCCGCTTACCTCACGCCCGTGCTGCGCAGCTTCGCCAATCAGTATCTGGGCGTGGAGATCGAACTCATTTGCGAGCAAACCACCGCCTTGATTCCCAAGATCGCGCAAAACAGCATTGATCTCGCGATCATTTCCCAGCATCAGCCCAAGCGGGGCACGCATTTGTTTGCCGAACCCTTGGTATGGGTAGCCGCCGCGCAAAGCGCCGCTTGGCAGCGCAGCCCCTTGCCGGTAGCGCTCTATGAGCAGGGCTGCATTGCCCGCATGCATGCGTTGGCTGCACTCAAAGCCCAAAGAATTGCCTACCGCGTGGCCTATCACAGCCCCAGCCTCGCTGGGCAGCTTGCGGCGGTAGAAAGCGGCTTAGCCATCGCAGCCATCACGCGCTGCAGCGCACCGCCGCATATGCAAATCCTGCAAGAAAAGCATGGTCTTCCCACGCTTGAAGCCGTGAACGTCGCATTGATTCGTAGCAAGAACTCCAAAGGCGATGCTGTGGTGGATGCTATGCATGAGCAGGTTCTGCGGACTTTGCGCGTGTGATCATTATTTCTAAATACAGAGATGACTGCTGAGCCCGCCATCGCCACGGCGCACCCACCTCCGCAAATGTCCCCCGGCGGCGTTGAGTTTCATTTTTCTCCGGCAGAGTAGTTTCGCCGCCTCCTCCTTTATTTTGCTGCGGTGGATGCACCATGTCGATGGCTACGAATGGGCTTTTCTTTGATCGCAAAAGGCATTGGCAAGATCACGTGGTCTGTGCGTTTTGCGTAGGTAAAGGAGGAGGCGGCGAAACCAACTTTCCGGAGATAAAACGAGCCCAAACGCCGCCGGGGGACACGGAGCAAAACGCACAGATCATGTGATCCCACCGACCACCGAAACGAACTACTTCTCAGCAGCCTCTTGAGCCAACAAAGCCTTGTATTCCTCATAAGCCACAGGATCAGAGCTTGCACGAGACAGCAACTCGGCTTTACGTTCCTGCATAGCTTTCCGGCGCAGCTCTTTCATCACGCTCGCTAGCTCCAAAGGATCGTTTTCAATCGTCTCGGGCACGGCTTGCACGAGCTTGCGCAGGAAAGCTTCCTGGGATGTGCCTTGCAATCCAATGGAGAGCGCTGCCCAAGGCTGAGGGCCGTGCTCTTGGTTTTGGGCATCGAGCCATGCGAAGGCGGCGCCGTGGGGCGAGGGCAGCTCGCAGAGCATGTGGTGATCGGCTGCGGAGAGTTGATCCCAGGTTTGGGGCTCTAGCAAGATGATTTGCAGCAAGCGATCTGCGCGGCTGGGCGGGGCATTGCGGCCTACGGGGCTCCCTGCGATGCGGCTGCTGGCGGGGCTGCCGAAGCTTTTTCTGCTGAAGCTTTCAGAGGAAAAGCTGCCTTCATTGTCATTGCGGCCGGCGTGTTTATTGCGCGAAGCGCTTCCCTTTTGATAGCGTTCACTGGCGCCGGGTTTGTTGTAAGCGGGGGCTGGTGCGGGCTTCCACAAGTCCGCTAACTCGCGCTCATCAATGCCAACAAGAGCAGCCAGCTCGCGGAGCAATTGTTTTTTCAGCGCGCCATCGGGCAGCGCCGTCCACATCGGTTTGGCGTTGGCTGCGAGGTGCGCGCGGCCTTCCGCAGTGTCCACCTCTAAGCCTTCTCTCGCAGCATCAATCAAAGCCACAGAAAGCGGCTTGGCGCTGCCAACAAAGCGCAGGAAGGCCTCGGTGCCATGCTCGCGGATGTAGCTGTCTGGATCGTGCTCTTTGGGCAGGGTGAGGAATTTGACGCTGCGCGTGTCTGTGGCAAACGGAATCGCCACGTTCAACGCTTTGATGGAAGCCCTCTGCCCCGCTCCATCGCCGTCAAAACTAAACACCACACTGTCGGTGAAACGAAAGAGCTTTTGCACATGATCAGGCGTGCATGCTGTGCCCAGCGTAGCCACGGCATTGGGAAAGCCGAGCTGCGCGAGCGCCACCACATCCATATAGCCTTCTGTCACGAGTACGTAGCCTGCTTTTTGCAAACTCTCCCGCGCTTCAAACAGGCCATAGAGCTCGCGGCCTTTGCTGAAAACGGGGGTCTCAGGTGAATTCAAATACTTGGGCTCGCCCTTATCCAGCACGCGACCACCGAAGCCAATCGTCTCGCCCTTCACATTGCGGATGGGAAACATCACGCGATCGCGGAAGCGGTCGTATTTGCGTTTCTCGGAAGTCGGATCGTTCTCGTCTTCCTGCCGCTCGATCACCATGCCGCTTTCAACCAGCAGCGGATCATCGTAATCGGGAAACACGCCGGCTAGGAAGCGATAGCCCTCGGGCGCGTAGCCTAGGCCGTATTTCAACGCAATCTCACCGGAGAGGCCGCGCCCTTTGAAATAATTCACGCCGCGCTCGCTGGCCTTGAGCTGCTTGCGATAGCCCTCAGCGGCTTTCTCCAATACATCGGTGAGGCTGGCCTGGCGCGTGCGCATTTGCGCATCGCGCGCGCGATCTTGCGGGCTGCGCTCGTCTTCGGGCACTTGCATGCCCATGCTCTGCGCCAGATCTTTTACAGCCTCGATGAAGCTCATGCCCTGAAACTCCATCATGAAGCTGAGCACATTGCCATTTTTTCCACAGCCAAAGCAGTGATAGAACTGCTTTGTGGGGCTCACGGAAAACGAGGGAGATTTCTCACCATGAAAGGGGCACAGCCCCATAAAATTCGCGCCGCCCTTTTTGAGCTGCACATGCCGCCCCACCACATCGACCACATCTGCGCGGGCGACGAGCTCTTGGATGAAGCTGCTGGGGATGGCCATGGAAAGTGAGTGTAAGTCTGAGTGTGTAGCGCTATGAATTCAATAGCTGCTCGCGCAATATTTATGCCGACGATCTGCTACTTTCTTTAAAACATCTCAACGCTTCTTCTTGGCAGGTGCGGCAGCTTTTTTGCCACCTCGCTGGCTCTTCACCACGTTTTTGCCGCCTTTGCCTTTTGCAGATGCTTTGGCTTTCGCCTTCACCGGCAAGTACATCACCACCGCCTGATTGACCTTGAAGCTCGCGCCACTGCTGACCTTGTTCCACTGCGCCACTTGCGCCGGCGAGACGCGATAGCGGCTTGCAATGCTGGCTACGGTATCGCCCTTGCGGGCTTTGATGCTGCTCTTGCGCAGCACGATCTCTGGCGCGAGCGCGATCTGCGCGTTATCCGCCACTTGTGCTGATACATCTTGCTCCATGCGGGAGCCGCGCGGCACCAGCAGCGTGGAGCCAGCCTTGATCAGCATGCGAGGCGGAATATTGTTAACACTGCGAAACTGCGCTTCATCCATGCCCACGCGCTTAGCGGCATCGGCGGCCTTCATCGTGGCGGGCACTTTCCAAGCCGTCCAGCTCGCGCTTTGGCCGCGATGGCTTTGCAGATTGCGGATGAACACATCGGCGTTGTCCCATGGCAAAAGGATTTGCGGCGTGCCAGAGGCGAGCATCACGGGTTTGTTGGCTGAAGGGTTCAAAGCGCGGAAATCATCCACCTTCATTTCAGCCAATCGTGCGGCGAGCTGCACATCCATATCGCGCGAAAGGTTCACGGTTTGGAAATACGGGTGATTGGCAATGTTTGGCAGCTGTGCGTTAAACCGCGCAGGATCAGCCACGATGTTTTTCATGGCTTGCAGTTTAGGCACGTAATAGCGAGTCTCGTTGGGCATATTCAGATCGGAGTAGCTCGTGCCTAAGCCGGCAGCTTGATTCTTCTTGATCGCGCGGCCTACCGAGCCCTCGCCCCAGTTGTATGCGGCGAGCGCCAAATGCCAATCGCCAAACATGCCATGGAGTTTTTGCAAGTAATCCAAAGCGGCGCGAGTGGATTGCAACACATCGCGGCGATCATCGCGGAAGGCGTTTTGCTTCAGATCGAAGTGTTTGCCTGTGCTGGGGATGAATTGCCACATGCCGGCGGCTTTGGCGCTTGACACGGCCTGCGGATTGAATGCGGATTCAATGAAGGGCAGCAAGGCCAGCTCGGTGGGCATTTGGCGGCGCTCTAGCTCTTCAACGATGTGATAGAGGTATTTACTGGAACGCTCCGTCATCCGTGTGATGTATTGCGGCTTGCCGCCGTAGAACTGTTCTTGACTGAGCACATACTGATCGCTCAAATCATTCATGCGAAAACCGGCGCGGATACGCGCCCACAGGTCGGCATGCGCTTGCGGCTGAGCGAAGACGGCTGTAGCGGTGATCGGTGTGGAATTGTCGATCAACACGGCAGGCTCTTGGGGCTGAGCCGTGGTTGCGCTCGTGGCACCATCGGCTTGCTTAGGCACTTTGCTCACATCAACAGGTTTTGCATCTGAGACTGGCGCAGGAGCAGATGCAGGCACGGGCTGCGTTGCTTGGTTTTGCGCCAAGGCTAGTTGCGATGTGAGAGCAAAAATTGCGATGGAGCGCAAGAGATATTGAGACGGGGAAGAAGCGATCATTTGAAAATGTTTTTCCATTCGCGCAAAGCAGCAAAGCAAGCAACGTCGTCGGCTTGGCTTGCGTTGCTCAGCGCATTTGATTGAATCAGCCCTTGCTTGACTGTGCTCAAGCGGCTGCGTAAAAAAGGGTTGATCTCAAGCTCCAGCGCGATGCTGCTGGGCAGCGTGTATTGATGGTTGGCGCGCAAAGCGATGCATTGCTGCTCGTACTGCGCTAACACTGCATTATCAGGCTCAACAGCGCGGGCAAAACGCAAATTGCTGAGCGTGTATTCATGAGTGCAGCAGACCCGCGTGTTGCCGGGCAGCGCGGCGAGGCTGTCAAGCGAGGCAAGCATCTGCGCTGGCGTGCCTTCAAACAGCCGCCCACACCCGCCGGAGAACAGCGTATCGCCGCAAAAGAGCAGCGGCTTGCCTTCAAAATCTTCGCAGTAATACGCAATATGCCCCGCCGTGTGGCCGGGCACATCCATCACTTGAAAACTGTGCCCCAGCGCCTGCACATGCTCACCACCCGAGACGCGCTGCAGGGGCTCAGGCATCTTCTCGTAAGCGGGGCCGATCACTTGGCAGCCGGTAGCCGCACGCAACTCATCCACACCCCCTGTGTGGTCAGCATGGTGATGCGTCAGTAGAATGAGCGCAAGTTGGAGAGAATGCTTTTCCAAAGCAGCTTTCACCACCTGCGCATCACCGGGGTCCACCACCACGGCCTGCGCTGCATCGTGGATCATCCAGAGGTAGTTGTCGGTGAAAGCAGGCAGGGCAGTTAAATACATGAGTGAACCCATTATAAATTTGCAACAGTGGCTTGAAACGCCCCCTGGCCAAGCTTTACTTCGTTGGGAGCAGGCGCAGCTCGATGCCGCCGTGGCCGATGTTTTTGGCTACCATGCCCTGCAATTAGGCATGCCGCAGATGAAAGCACTGCAAGCCAACCGCATGCCGCACCAATGGCAAGCGGATCGTGAGCTGGGTAATGCGGTGCAGTTTCATTGCGATTTTGAGGCTCTGCCGTTTCGCGAGGCTTCG
>JAAFJC010000129.1 GCA_013297925.1 Comamonadaceae bacterium | reverse complement strand
CCATAGAAATCGCAGCAAAGCATTTGAGCCAATGGCCCATCGCATCACTCACCACCATGTTGCCAAAGGCATAGGCGGTTTGCCCTTCTAGGGCGTAAATCGCGTGCATGAACGCGACCACGCCGAGTGTGAGCAGGGTCAGCACATGGGTGGCTGTTCGACTCGGGCTTTTCACCGCCAAATCGGTCAGCAAAATCACACAGGCCATCACCAGCAAGACGATTTCTGGGTAAACGGCAATCCAGCTTATGGTGTCAATCATGTTTTCTTCTCGGCTGGTTTATTTCAGTTTAGACACAGCAATGTGCTTGATGAGATCAGTCACCGAAGCATCCATCACATCAGTGAAAGGCTTGGGATACACGCCCATCCAAATCACAGCGGCAGCTAGCAGAGCTAGCATCAAAAATTCTCTTCCATTGATATCGGTCAGGCCTTTGACATCGTCATTGGTAACTGGCCCCAAATACACGCGCTTGAACATCCACAGCGTGTAAGCCGCGCCAAAGATCAGCGCCGATGCTGCGGCCAAACCAATCATGAAATCATATTGAATCGCGCCGATGATCACCATCCACTCGCCCACAAAGCCTGCTGTGCCCGGCAAGCCGCAGTTGGCCATGGCAAAGAGCAAGGCGAATGCTGCGAATTTCGGCATAGTGTTGACCACGCCACCGTAACTCGCAATCTCACGCGAATGCACACGGTCATAGAGCACGCCGATGCAAAGGAACATCGCCGCAGACACAAAGCCATGCGCAATCATCTGCACAATGCCGCCTGCGATACCCAGTGGATTGAAGATGAAGAAGCCTAAAGTGACGAAGCCCATATGCGCCACCGATGAATAAGCCACGAGCTTTTTCATATCTTGCTGCACCATGGCAACCAAGCCCACATAGATCACAGCAACGAGCGACAAAGCGATGATCAGCCAAGCCCACTCTTTGGAAGCATCTGGCAAGATGGGCATGGAAAAACGCAAGAAGCCATAAGCGCCGAGCTTCAACATGATCGCTGCCAGCACAGCAGAGCCGCCTGTAGGCGCTTCCACGTGAACATCCGGCAACCAAGTGTGTACCGGGAACATCGGTACTTTCACAGCGAAGGCTGCGAAGAAGGCGAAGAACAGAAGCGTTTGCTCTTTGGCGCTGAGCGGCAGCTTGTGCCAAGTAAGAATGTCAAAGCTGCCGCCAGACTTCGTGTACAAGTAAATCAGCGCGATCAGCATCAGCAGAGATCCGAGCAGCGTGTAGAGGAAGAATTTAAAAGCTGCGTAAATCTTATTAGGCCCGCCCCACACACCGATCAAGATATACATCGGGATCAGCGTGGCTTCGAAGAACACATAAAACAAAATACCATCGAGCGCAGAGAACACGCCGATCATCAGACCAGAGAGAATCAAGAAAGCGCCCATGTATTGATTCACGCGCTCGGTGATCACTTCCCAGCCTGCAATCACCACGATGATGGTAATGAAAGCCGTGAGCGGCACAAACCAAAACGAAATGCCATCGACACCCAAGTGGTAATGCACATTGAAGCGTGTGATCCAGGGCATGTTTTCCACAAACTGCATCGCCGATGTGCCGAGCTTGAAACCGTCGTACAGCGCGAGCGTAACCAAGAAGCTCGCGATTGCGCCAACGAGCGCGACCCAACGCACTGTGCGCGCTTGATCATCGCGGCCTAAAGCAAGAAGAAGAATGCCAAACGCGATTGGCATCCAGATAGCAGCACTAAGAAGTCCCATAGTTTTGATTCCTTGTTCTTCTTATTTGTTGAACCAAACGAAGTAGCTCAGCATGACGAACACGCCCAAGAGCATCACCAGCGCATAGTGGTAGATGTAACCCGTTTGCAAGCGGCGCACGATGCCAGAGACCCAGCCGACCAGCTTCCATGAGCCATTCACAAAGCCAGTTTCGATGATGCCTTGATCGCCGCCTTTCCAGAAAGCCGTGCCAAGGCCGCGCGCACCGCGAGCGAGCACGTTTTCGTTGAACCAATCCATGTAATACTTGTTTTCAAGCAAGGTGTAGATTGGCATCACGCGCGCCTTGATGGCTGCCGGCAAGGCGGGGTTGACCATGTACATGTAATACGAGAGCGCCACGCCTGAGACGGCGAGCCAGAAAGGCAGTGTGACAAACGCATGCGCGGCATACTGCACCGAGCCATGGAACATCGTGGCCAATTGCGCCATGGCGGGATGCTTGGCCGCGTCGACCACGATGGCATCTTTGAAAAACTCGCCAAAGAGCATAGGCTGCACGGTCATGAAGCCGATTACGACCGATGGAATGGCCAGCAGCAATAGAGGCACCGTGACAACCCAAGGGCTCTCGTGAGGTTTCTCATCATGGCCATGGTGATCATCATGATGGCCATGGTGTGCATCGGGGTTCTGATCAAAGCGTTCTTTGCCGTGGAAGACCAAGAAATACATCCGGAAGGAATAGAAAGCCGTCACGAATACGCCTGCGAGCACGGCATAGTACGCAAAGGTCGCTCCTGGCACATTCGCAAACTTAGCGGCTTCAATGATGTTTTCTTTGGAGTAGAAACCTGCAAACAGCGGCGTACCGATCAAAGCCAATGAACCGAGCAAGGATGTGATCCAAGTGATCGGCATGTATTTGCGCAAGCCGCCCATGTAGCGGATGTCTTGGTTGTGATGGCAGCCCATGATCACCGAGCCTGCGCCCAAGAACAACAGCGCTTTGAAGAACGCATGCGTCATCAAATGGAACACAGCCACGGAGTAAGCCGATGCACCTAACGCAACCGTCATGTAGCCGAGCTGCGAGAGCGTCGAATAGGCCACGACGCGCTTGATGTCGTTTTGAATAATGCCGAGGAAACCCATAAAGAGCGCCGTGATCGCGCCAATCACCATGATGAAGCTCAACGCCGCATCCGACAATTCAAACATGGGCGACATGCGTGCCACCATGAAGATGCCCGCCGTCACCATCGTTGCTGCGTGAATCAAAGCAGAAATTGGCGTGGGGCCTTCCATTGAATCGGGCAGCCATACATGCAAGGGAAACTGGGCTGATTTGCCCATCGCTCCAATGAAGAGGCAAATGCAGATCACAGTGATCAGCATCGCCTCTTGGCCAAAGAACACCCAAGGAAATTCCACAGCAGCCAATTCGCTGAGCTTGGCAAACACTTCGGTGTAGTTGAAGCTACCTGTGTAAGCAGCGATCAAGCCAATGCCCATGATGAAGCCAAAATCGCCCACGCGGTTGACCAAGAAAGCTTTCATGTTGGCGAAGATGGCCGTTGGCTTGTTGTACCAAAAGCCAATCAAGAGATACGACACCAAGCCCACTGCTTCCCAGCCGAAGAAGAGCTGGAGCAAGTTGTTGCTCATCACGAGCATGAGCATGGAGAAGGTGAAGAGCGAGATGTAGGCAAAGAAGCGGTTGTAGCCTTCGTCTTCTTCCATGTAGCCGATGGTGTAGAGGTGCACCATCAGCGAGACGAAGGTGACGACGCACATCATCATGGCGGTGAGCCCATCGACCATGAAGCCGATTTCCATCTTCATGCCGCCGATGACCATCCATTCATAAATGGTCTCGTTAAAGCGCGCGCCATCGACCACTTTGAGCAAAGTGTTTGCCGACAAGATGAAGGCGATCAGCACGCCAAGAATCGTGAAGAAATGCGAGAGGCGGCGGCCAATCCAGTTGCCGCCGAGCTGTGTGCCCAAGATGCCGGCGAGCAAGGAGCCCACCAGGGGCGCGAGTGGCACAGCCAAGAGAGTAGTTGCGTTCAAGGTGCTAGACATGTTTTATCCCTTGAGCGTGTTGAGTTCATCGACCGAAATGCTGGCTTTGTTGCGGAACAGCAGCACGAGAATGGCCAAGCCAATCGCGCTTTCCGCAGCAGCTACAGTGAGAATAAAAAACACGAAGACTTGACCGTGCAGATCGCCCAGATAATAGGAGAAGGCGACGAAATTCATGTTCACCGCCAAGAGCATCAGCTCAATGGCCATGAGCAGCACGATCAGGTTTTTACGGTTTAGGAAGATGCCGATCACCGAGAGCGCAAACAACAGCGCGCCCAGAGTGAGGAAATGGCCGAGAGTTAAGCTCATGCTTTGCCTCCAGCGGTATTTTGTGAGGCATTTGCATCAGCAGCCGGCATAGAATCAGCGGGAGGCACTATTCCTTTTGTAGCGTCCATCTTGATGATCTCCATGCGATCCCTTGCCTTCACGCGCACCTGATCGCCTGCATCCACATGCTTGCTGTCCTTGCGCTCGCGCAGCGTGAGCGCAATCGCAGCCACGATGCCCACCAGCAGCAGCACAGCCGCCACTTCCATCGGGTAGATGTATTTCGTGTAGAGCAACACACCGAGCGCCTTGGTGTTGTTGGCCTGCGCAGCCAGCACCTCCGGCGTTTGCGGCCCCTCGGTCAAGCGGAAGCCGCCCATCAGCACGAAGCCCATCTCCAGCGCGATCAACGCGCCGATGCCTGCCGCCAGCGGAAAATGCTTCCAAAAGCCTCGGCGCACTTCATCCATGTTGATATCCATCATCATGATCACGAAGAGGAAGAGCACCATCACCGCGCCCACGTAAACGAGCACCAGCGTGATGGCCAAGAATTCGGCTTTGAGCAAAATCCAAATCGCAGCGGCTTGGAAGAAAGCGAGCACGAGGAAGAGTGCCGCGTGCACCGGGTTACGTGCCGTGATCACGCGAAAGGCTGCAAACAGCAGCACCGCAGCGAACACGTAGAAGAGACCAGTTTTGATATCCATTTTTATTTTTCCCAATAGTTTTACGTATCGGGCCGATCAACGGTATTTAGCATCAGCCGCCTTATTGGCTGCGATCTCTTTTTCATAGCGGTCGCCCACAGCCAGCAGCATGTCTTTGGTGAAATACAAATCACCGCGCTTCTCGCCGTGGTATTCCAAGATATGCGTCTCGACGATGGAATCCACCGGGCAGCTTTCTTCGCAGAAGC
>JAAFJC010000128.1 GCA_013297925.1 Comamonadaceae bacterium | reverse complement strand
GTGTAGCGCGGCTGGCCGGAGATTTGATCGAGGCCGACCAAGCCCATGGCCAAGCCGATAAAGAGCGCCACCACGCCGCGCAACACGCTGCCACCCAGCACCGCACTCACCGCGCAAAACGAAAGCACCATCAGCAAGAAATACTCCGGTGGCCCCAGCTTCACAGCATGCTCAGCGATGAAAGGTGCGGCCACGGTAACGACCACCGTGGCAATCGTGCCAGCGACAAATGAGCCAATGGCAGAAGTGGCCAGCGCCGCGCCTGCGCGCCCGCTCTTGGCCATTTTGTTGCCTTCCATCGCGGTAATCAGTGAGCCCGCTTCGCCGGGCGTGTTCATCAAAATCGATGTGGTGGAGCCGCCATACATCGCGCCGTAGTAAATGCCGGCGAAGAAAATCATCGAAGCCGTCACGTCCACTTGCGAAGTGATCGGCAACAGCATGGCCACCACCACAGCGGGCCCGAGGCCGGGCAACACGCCCACGGCTGTGCCAATCACACAGCCGAGAAAAGCCCAGAGCAAATTCATGGGCGTGATGGCGGTCGCAAAGCCTGCCATCAAGGCATTGAAGATATCCATGTTGTTTGTCTTTTATAGCCAACCAGTGGAGGTGAGCCCGGGCAAACTCACGCCAAGCACTTTGGTGAACAGCCAAAACACCGGCGCGCTGATCGCCGCGCCCACCAAAGCATCTTTCAACCAAGCGGCTACCGAAGCGCGCGGCCTGCCTTGCGAGATATGAAAGCCACGCACCGCGATCACAAAAGCCAGCGTGCAACTGGCAATGAAGCCGATGCGCGTGATGAGCAATGCGTTCAAGAGCAGCGCAGCGCTGATCCACACGAATGAGAGCCAATCCCCTGTGGCTGCGCCCTCGGGTGCTTCTCGTCCGCGAAAGCCGCCCTTGAGCGATTGCAGGAGCAGCAGTGCGCCGCAGACCAGCAGTGTGATCGCCACCACCCAAGGCAGAAAATTCGGCCCCACGCCGGAATAGCCAGCCTCTGACGAGATGCTAGTTGCGCCCCAAGCCAGAGCTGCTCCAAGCAGAAGGCAGGCGGCTCCAACAGCCGTTTCAGTGCGTGATGTGTTCCCAGGGGAGCTCATGGCGGCTTACAGCATGCCCGCTTGATACATCGTGCCGCGCAGATTGGCGAAATCGTTGTCCACAAACTCGCCGAATTCTTTGCCGGTGAGCAGCGCCGAAGTCCAGCCGTTTTTCTCCAGCTCGTCTTGCCAGAATTTGGTCTTCGTCGCAGCCACCACCGCTTTCACTAAATCTGCCTGCTGCGCTGGCGTGATGCTTGGGGCCCCATACACACCGCGCCAGTTGCCCAGCACCACATCGATGCCCTGCTCTTTGAGTGTGGGCACATCAATGCCCTTCAAGCGCTTGTCGCTGGTGACACCTACGGCGCGCATCTTGCCTGATTTGATGTGCTCTGCAAACTCGCTGTAGCCGCTGCCACCCAAGCTCACATTGCCGCCAATGATAGCTGCCACGGCTTCGCCGCCGCCACGGAAGGGCACGTAATTGACTTTCTTTGGATCCACACCAATTGCGCGCGCCATCATGCTGGCTGCGATGTGCTCTGTGGAGCCACGCGAGCCACCGCCCACTTTCACGCTGCCGGGGTCTTTCTTCATGGCCTCAGCCACATCTTTCATGTTCTTGAAAGGCGAATTCGCAGGCACGACAAACACGTTAAATTCGCTCGTCAAACGCGCAATCGGCGTGCATTGCGTGATGTTCACAGGTGGCTTGCCGGTGATGATGCCGCCCAGCATTACCGCGCCCATCATGATCAGCGAATTGGGATCGCCCTTGGCACTGTTCACATACTGCGCCAAACCAATCGCGCCCGCAGCGCCGCCTTTGTTTTCAAACTGCACGGCGTCAAACACCTTGGCTTCAGTCAATGCCTTGCCCAAAGCTCGGCCCGTGCCATCCCAGCCGCCGCCCGGGTTGGCAGGGATCATCATCTTGAGGGTTGGTGCTGCTTGGGCGATACCTGGAAGGCTAGCAGCCGCTGCTGCAGCCAGTAAAGATTTGAGAAATTCGTCGCGACGCATGAGAGACTCCTGAAACAAAAGTGGAATATTGTCATCTTGCCGGATTCGGCTGTCACTTGCCTGTCGTTTTACGGCCCTTTGACCTAGGGGAAACACCGTACACACTCGGGATAACATCAGGTGATGAAAGTGCTGCTGATTGAAGACGATGCCGCGATGCGCACCACGCTCTCCCGCTCTTTGCAGCGGCTGGGCTGGCAGGTGCAGGCATGCGTGGACGGCGATGAAGGCTTGGCCTTCTGGCAGCGCCTGAGCTTGGATATCGTGCTGTTGGATTTGAGTTTGCCGGGGCGTGATGGCTTGGAGGTGCTGAAACAGGCTCGCCACAGCGGCTTGAATACGCCAGTACTCATCCTTACAGCGCGCGGCACAGTGGGGGATCGGATTTTGGGGCTGAACACGGGTGCCGATGATTATTTGCCCAAGCCTTTTGATTTGGATGAGTTGGAGGCGCGTATTCGAGCCTTGGTGCGCGCACGCGATAGAAGTAGTGCTTCAGAGCCTGTTTTTCAAGATAAACCGGCCAATAGCCGGCATGAAATGTGCGGGATCAGCTATGAAAAAGAGAGCGGTGCGTTTTACTTCGAAGGCCAAGCTTTGGAGCTCAGCCCGCGAGAATCAAAGATGCTGGTGGCATTGTTTGAGCGCGCGGGGCAAGCAGTGAGCAAAGAGCAACTGTTGGAGCGCGTATTTGCTGGTGAGGATATTCAAAGCGATGCGATTGAGGTAGTGGTTTATCGCTTGCGCAAGAAACTGGCCGACACGGGGCTCAAACTTGTCACCTTGAGGGGCTTGGGTTATTTGCTCAAATCGGCATGAAAACGCTCTCCCTGCGCCGCCGATTGCTCTGGGGCATTTTGCTACCGGTGATGCTGTTTGTCTTGATCGACAGCCTCATCCTGTATCGCCAGAGTTTGGAAGCTGCCAATACAGCCTATGACCGCACATTACTCGCCTCGGCCAAGACAATTGCCGAGCAGCTGGATGTGCAGGACTCTCGCCTTGTGCCGCGAGTGCCCTATGCAGCGCTGGAAGCTTTTGAAGCGGATAACCGCAGCCGTATGTTCTATCGCGTCACGGGCTTCTCGGGGGAGATGGTCTCGGGCTTTGAATCGCTAGCGCTTTGGAAGGGGCGAATTTCAGATCAGCCGCCTTATGCCGCACTGGTGGATTTTTATGATGCCACGGTCGATGCGGCGCCAGTGCGTGTGGCTGTGTTGCTACAGCCGGTTGCCGGATCGGGTGGCAGCGGTATGGCCACGATCCAAGTGGCAGAGACTCTGGAGCTGCGCGAGGCTTTGGCGCGCGAGATTTTGGTAAGCACATTGTGGCGTCAGGCGTTGCTGCTCAGTGTGCTTGCTGCGGTGGTGATTTGGGTGGTGCAAAGCGCGGTGCGGCCGGTCAAGCAAGTGAGTCGTGAAATTGCTGCACGCGCAGACAACGATTTGAGCCCAGTTGACGCTGGCCAAGCACCTCGCGAATTACAGCCCCTCTTGCAAGCCAATAACCAACTCATGGCGCGGCTCGATCATTTGCTCCAACACCAAAAACGTTTCGTCCGCGATGCTGCGCATCAGTTGCGTACACCGTTGGCCGTGCTCAAAACGCAGACGCAATCCGCATTGCGCGGCGATGTGCCTGCAGAGCAGGCACTGCATGAGATTGGTCAAACTGTGGATCGCGCCACTGAGCTTGCCAATCAAATGCTGTCCCTCGCCAAGGTAGAGCAACTGCGGCAACAAACATCCAGTGAGGCGCTGGATTGGAGCAAAGTGTTGCGTGAAGTGGCGCTAGATGTTGCACCACTGATTGCGGCAAAAGATCTGGAATTCGAGCTCGAAACTCAGCCGACTTGGGTGTTGGCACATGACTGGATGCTGCGAGAACTTGTCCGTAATTTGCTACACAACGCTATCAAGCACAGTCCCACGGGCAGCGCCTTGAACGTGAGTTTGTATGTCAGCGAGAAAGCAGCTGAGTTACTGATCGCAGACTGCGGCATAGGCATTGATGACGAGCTTAAAAGCCGCCTGTTTCAGCCGTTTTCCGCAGGTCGCGCGCAGGCTGGCTCTGGATTAGGGCTAGCGATCTGTTTGGAGATCACAAGTGCTCTACAAGGTGAAATTTCTCTAGACAACCGCTTCGCACAAGAGCACATCGTGGGGCTTGATGTGCGCGTGAAGTTGCCGTTGCGTCTTTGATTTAAGCAGCTACTTTCGCCTTTCTAGGCCAAAGCACACTCCCAATCGCCACCACCATCAGAGCTACGGCAGCCCAGTCTTGCCAATAGAGTTTTTCTCCCAGCCAAAGCGCACCGCTGAAAACACCCAAGATCGGAATCAGCATGACGCTGAGTGTGGATGCCACCGGCGGCAGGCTGCGTGCGAGGTAAAACCAGGTGGCATGCGCAAAGCCGAAGATCAAAACCGCGTTGTACAGAATGGAGAACCAAACAGTCGGGCTGGGCATGCGCCAGCGCGTTTGCTCAAAGATGATCGACAAAGCCGTCATCACAAAAGCGGTGAGCACTGTCATCCAAAACGAGATCGCCAGTGTTGGCACGGGAATGCTGGTGCGGCGCAACAGCTGTGTGCCCAGCGCCCAAGTACTGGCGGCGATCAATGCGAGCAGCACACCGACGGGCGCGCCAGCGAGTTTGCCGAATTCGTGGGTGAGCAAGAGCAATACGCCGGTAGCCGCTGAGCCCACGCCCAGCCAGCCACGCGCTGAGAGCTTGTCAGCAAAAAACCATGCGCCGACAATGGCGCTAAAAATCGGCATGGTGTAGCCCAGTATGGCTGCTCGCCCGCTGGAGAGCAGTGTGACGGCGAGGATGATGCAGCCATGCCAGATGAACATATTGAACACCGCCAAGATCATGAGCTCGCGCCAATGCTTCCAAGGCTTTTCTGCGTCGCCACGCGGGATGGTGAATGGCACTTTGAG
>JAAFJC010000127.1 GCA_013297925.1 Comamonadaceae bacterium | reverse complement strand
GAAGTGCTCAACGAAGCCGATTGCTCCCTCGTGGGCGGGCACACTGGCGAAGGCAAAGAGCTGGCTTTAGGCTTTGCCATCAACGGCTTGATTGAAGACAAACCCGATGTGATCATGCGCAAAGGCGGCATGAAGCCCGGCGACGTGCTCATCCTCACCAAACCCATGGGCACAGGCACACTCTTCGCCGCCAAAGATCGCCTGTTTGCCAAAGGCCGCTGGATTGATGCGGCACTGCAAAGCATGGTGATCAGCAATCGAAATGGTGCGCGCATCTTGCGCGAGCATGGCGCAACCGCTTGCACCGATCTCACCGGCTTCGGTCTGCTCGGCCATTTGATAGAGATGACGCGCCCCTCCGAAGTCGATGCAGAAATCCATATGAGCACATTGCCTCTGCTCGACGGTGCGCAAGAATGCGTGCAAGCCGGCATCACGAGTTCCCTGCAAAGCGCCAACGTGCGTCTGCGCCGAGCGCTACGAAATCAAGAGCAATTTGTGAGCCATCCACGCTACCCGCTGATCTTCGATCCACAAACCGCCGGCGGCCTGCTCGCCAGCGTACCGGCCGATCGCGTGGATGCTTGCATCGAACAACTCAAAGCCACTGGCTACCCCTACACCACCAAAATCGGCCGTATCTTGGTGCAAGGTGATGCATTGGAGCCTATCGTTCTCGTCGATTGATTTCGCTTCTCATTCCGCTTCTCACTGGGGCAGCCCGTGCGATGTGGCTTTGCGTCTGGCTCCATGTCCTCCGGCGGGTATTGGCAGAGTTTCCTCCGGTGAGGCTGTCACCCGCCTCCCCCTTTACTTGCGCCAGACGCAAAGCCACATCGCACGGGCATAGGTCGAGCGAAGCAACTTCTTGAGCCGCGACAAGCTCGCCAGAGCAGCCGGGGCGGATGGCGTAAGTAGAGGAGGAGGCGGCGCGTTCATGCTGCCGAAGCGACATCAAACTCCAACGCCGCCGGAGGACATGGAGCCATCCGCCCCGGGTGCTCTGGCGGGCGTTTGAGCCAAACCAAGTGCGCTAGAAACAGAATGCGATACGATTGACGAATGAATACACAAGTCGGACTGATTGGCCTCGGTGCCATGGGCAAAGGCATGGCGGCCTCACTCCGCCGCAAGGGGCATACGCCTTATGTGTTTGATGTGCGCAGCGAGGTGGCTGCGGCTTTTGCGGCTGAAGGCGGCACAGCTTGCGCATCACTTGCGGAGCTCGCCAAGCATTGCCAAGTGATCATCTCGGTCGTCGTCAACGCTGCGCAAACAGAAAGCGTGCTGTTTGGCGAGAACAACGACGTTAAGGGTTGCGCAAGCAGCATGACACCAGGCAGCGTGTTTGTGATGTGCTCCACCGTCGATCCCAACTGGTCTATCGCTTTGGAAGCCCGCTTAGAAAAACTCGGCATTTTGTACATCGATGCCCCGATTTCGGGTGGCGCTGCGCGCGCAGCCAGCGGCGAAATGACCATGATGAGCGCTGGCAAGCCTGAGGCCTACGCTATCGCCGAGCCGTATCTGCGCGCCATGGCCGGCACGCTCTACAAACTGGGCGACAAAGCAGGCGCGGGCAGCAAAGTCAAAGTCATCAACCAGCTTCTCGCTGGCGTGCACATCGCAGCCGCCGCCGAAGCCATGGCGCTGGGCTTGCGCGAAGGTGTCGATCCAGCAGCCTTGTACGAGGTCATCACGCACAGCGCAGGCAACAGCTGGATGTTTGAAAACCGCATGGCGCATGTGCTCGCGGCTGATTACACGCCGCTCTCAGCGGTGGATATTTTCGTGAAAGACCTCGGCCTCGTGCTTGATATGGCACGAGCCAGCAAATTCCCTCTTCCGCTCTCCAGCACGGCCCACCAAATGTTCATGCAAGCCTCCACCGCAGGCTTTGCCAAAGAAGACGACAGCGCAGTAATTAAGATTTTTCCTGGCATTGAGTTGCCACAAAAGAAATAAAAGGATCAAACAAGATGCCTCAATTCGCCGCCAACCTCTCCATGATGTATCCCGAGCTGCCTTTTTTGGATCGCTTTGAAGCGGCAGCCAAGGATGGCTTTAAAGCCGTGGAATATCTTTTTCCCTACGCCTTTGAAGCCAACGAACTCGCCGCCCACCTCAATGCCAATGGCCTCCAGCAAGTGCTGTTCAACGCCCCACCCGGCGGCACCGAACGGGCAAGCATTGCCAAAGCATGGGATGTAGACGGCAACCGAGGCACGGCCTGCATTCCAGGGCGCGAGGCAGAATTCAAAGCAGGCGTGGAGCTGGCCATCCGTTACGCCGAGGCTTTGAAATGCCCGCGCATCCACCTCATGGCCGGCCTCATCCCCGAAAACCTTACACGTGAAGACGTACAAGCCACCTACATCAGCAACCTGTACTGGGCGGCGAGCACAGCCGCCAAGGCAGGCCTTGACGTGCTCATGGAGCCCATCAACACCCGAGACATCCCGCGCTTCTTCTTAAACCGCCAAAATCACGCCCACGAAATCATTGGCATGGTTGGCGCAAGCAACCTCAAAGTGCAAATGGATCTGTACCACTGTCAAATCGTCGAAGGCGATGTGGCCATGAAAATCCGCAAATACCTGCCCACAGGCCAAGTCGCCCATTTCCAAATCGCCGGCGTGCCCGAACGACATGAGCCCGACATCGGCGAACTCAATTACAACTACCTCTTCAAAGTCATCGATGAAGTCAGCGAGCAATCAGGCTGGAAGGGCTGGATCGGCTGCGAATACCGCCCGAAAAGTGGGGGCCAGCCTGGTGGCACATCAAGTGGCCTTGGCTGGCTCAAAAGCCAAGCAACTACTGCTTGATAAACAAGGTCACCAGCGGCTGATCACCCACCTGCGCGCTCCAATGCCCATGCTGCTTTGCATCGAATGTTGCGCCCTCTGGCAAGGTATCGCTCGATAAAAAATGCTCGCCCGCTTTGAAGAGCTTGCTGCTGCCATCTTGCAAGCCAATTTCCATCACGCCCGACAAGATAAAAACCCACTGCGGCTTAGGTGAGCAATGAAACTTTGAGCGAAAGCCTACTGGGCTGTGGCGAAACTGCAAGCCAGTCGCAGGCAACACCTTGCTGAGCAAGACCTGCGGATTCGCAGCGTCCAGCGGCTCAGGGATCGTGCGGAATTTGGCCACACCATCGATATCGGTAAATAGCTCGGTGCAAATGAATTGAGACATGATGCGTATGATTTTGAGTAAATGAAGAAGAGTCTATGCGGTCTGGAGTTCGCCGAGTAAAGGGCGAGCGCTTGCCACAGAAAGAGCTTGCTCACGCTCACCGAGCGCCCTATGAGCTTCAATCAGCGTGCGGCTGATCAAATCTCTTTGCGCTGAGCTGCCGCCCAAGCGCACTTGCTCATGCATTTCAATGCTTAGGCCTTGTACACAGTCTTTCCATTGCTTGTTGGTGAATGCGATCAAGCCTGCCACCACCATTGCGTTCACCGCCTGCACTTTCGCTGTGCTCGCCAAATCTGCCATTTCAGATTGCAGGTTTTTCAGCTCTTGCAAACGGCCGGCTTTGGCATAGACAATGGCTGAATGAAAATCTGCGTAGGGCAAGCCTGCATTTGCAAATCGTCTCTGCGCAAAATCAGCTAAGGCCTCCCAGTCGCTGTCTCGTTGCGATTGCCTAGCCAAATCTGCGATCCACAAGAAAGAGGCTGCATCAGTGAGTACATTCAGCGGCGGCACGGGCGCGCCTAGCCCATGCAAAGGCGCAGACAGCTCTTTATCGTACCAATTCCAAGCACTTGTTGAGTTACCCAAGGCCAGTTCATAAAGCGCCAAATGCCAAGCGAGGTGGCCGCGTAAGATCACGGGTTTAGGGTGATCTTGTAGCCAAGTTTTGAGAAATTGAGCGCCTGCGCTGAGGTCAGCGCGCTCATAAAACACATGGGTGTAAATATGAGCTCCATTCGCATTGCCCGGTTGGCGGTGCAGTGATTGTGTGACGCGCCGCTCTGCACTATCTATTTGCCCAGCTTCCACTTCGGCATAGGCATAAGCAGCGTTAAACCACCAATCATCACCATAACTGGGAGCAACTTGTGTCATGAAGTCCAGCAAACGTACATCACGGTCTGCATGGCCAGAAAAACCGATCAGGCCAAATGCACCCAAGCACGGCTGCAACACCAGAGAGTCTAACGGCCAATGCTTTAAATGCTTTTCTATGGCGACAAAACAAGCAGCACCTTTGCCATGAGCTAGCAAAGTGAGCGCAGCCACATGCTGCTGCTCGCGCTCGGTAGCTTGCTCAGCCAGTTCGGTAGCGCGTAACGAATAGTCTTTCGCTTTTTGACCATTGCCATACATGGCGTGGCATCGACTCAGCGCAATATGCGCCAATGCAAAGTTTGGATCATGTGCAATGGCCTCTTCGAAACCCACAGTCAGCTGCGCGCCTGCACACAACAGGTTATCCACTGCACTGTTGTAAGCCTGCGCCGCAGGCTCAGAAGATGTAGATAAAGGCAACCCAAAGCGATCTTTCTGCATGTTTGCCTCAGTTGGTTTTTAACTGCAACTTGTCCACCAAAACACGGAAGGTTTCATTGTCGCGCGCCATTTGCGCTTTGAAGGCTGCATCATCTGCGAAAGAAGCGTTGAGATTCATTTTGTCAATGGTCTCTAACAAACTAGGCTCTTGCATCGATTTGGCAGCGACCGTTTTGAGAGTCTCTACGACTCTCGCAGGCGTTCCTTTAGGCACACCCAAACCCACCCATGAACCGACCACCACATCAATCCCGCGCTCGCGCAAAGTCGGCACAGATTCAAAGCCCCGCACGCGTCGATCCGCCATCACACCCAACATTCTCAGCTTACCTGAGCTCACATGAGCAAACACCTCGGAGGTGCTCACCGTGACGGCATCGACATGCCCGCCCAGCAAAGCCAACACGGCAGGGTTGCCGCCTTGGAAAGGAATATGGTTGAACTGAGCTCCTGCTTTTTCGCCCACAGCGGCTGCCGCCAAATGCCAGATAGAGCCCATGCCAGAGTTACCTGTTTTCACAGCACCTGGGTTACGTTTTGCATGGTCAATAAATTCTTCCAGTGTTTTCCATGGCGCTTCAGCTCGCACCGTGATCGCAGAAGGCAAGGCATTGAACCGAGCGATAGGAATGAAATCCTCCATACTCACTTTGCCAATGCCCATATGGGGGATGATCAATATTTCTGCGGTGAGCACCCCCATCTTGTAGCCATCGGGAGCAGCCCTTGCCACCTCACCAAAACCGATGGAGCCCGTCGCACCCGGCTTGTTATTCACCACAATCGGCTGCGGCAGATGCTTTTTAGCAGCTTCTG
>JAAFJC010000126.1 GCA_013297925.1 Comamonadaceae bacterium | reverse complement strand
CCATGCCGACGACGCGCAGTGGCCATGGTGCGGTTTACTACAGAGGCCGTATTGTCTGCATCGGCGGTGAGGGTGTGGTGGTGTACAGCCAAGTCGAGAGCTACGATCCACGCACCAACACTTGGGAGAGCCATACACCCATGGCCACACCGCGCCATGGCGTAGGCGCTGCGGTGTTGGGCGATGCCATCTATGTTGCAGGCGGCGGCCCCGTGGTGGGAGGTAGCTTGCTCACGGCAACGCATGAGGCATTCACGATGGATACAGGCTTGCCAGCGCGTATGGGTGCGAAGGCGCTGTAGGCCCGTCGTCGGGAGTAAACAAAGAGTTGGACTCCGGCGCTTTTCTCCGGCGCTGGAGGTAGCTCATCCGATGAGCATAGGTGTGGTGGAGCACCGAAATGCTTGCCTTGTGCCAAGCCCGCCAGAGCACCCGGGGCGGATGGCGCAAGTAAAGGGGGAGGCGGTGCGATCTACTCACCGGAGACAAACCAACCCTAAACGCCGCCGGAGGACATGGAGCCATCCGCCCCGGGTGCTCTGGCGGGCGTTTGACCGAAGCGAAGAATGTTTGACTGAAGTGAAGAATATGTGCAAAGGCATATCCAGCCCTTTATTGCCGCATCAATACTCAACGCGCAGATTTCTCATGCTGAACACTCGATATGTATTCAGCCATCGCCCGCAATTCTTGTTCGTTGAAAAATCGTTCCTTACCTGTCTTCGGATCGGTGATGTTCAAGGCATATCGCATCATGGCATTGCGCCTGCTGCCTTGCTCTTGGCCGGGCGGGGGAATGTAGCTGCGCAGCGCGCTTTCAAGATAGACGGGCGACATGCCAGACAAACTGGGGATATTGTTATCAGAAGGCTTAGCCATGCCTTGCCCATGGCATGAGACGCAATTATTCATGTTGACCAGTCGCTCGCCCAAAGCTCTTTTGGCTATCGCATCAGTTGAAAGCTGCCTAGGCTGTAGCTTGGCTTCTACAGGCTTGATCTGTGAAAAATAGCTGGAAATATCCGCCATATCTTGCTTGCTCAGCGGCTGCGCCAGCGCTTGCATCAGAGCATGCTGCCTGTCGCCCCGCTTGTAGGCTTGCATAGCATCCAAGAGATAGTCGGCACTTTGCCCTGCCAGTCTAGGCACTTTTTCATCAGCAGAATAAGGCAACTGATGGCAGGCGATACAAGCGGCGGCTTTTGCCTTTCCAGCCTGCGCATCCGCTTTCAACTCTTGCGCAGAAAGCGGATGCGCGATGCCAAGCTGGCACAGCAATGCGAGAAAGAGCGGCTGCACGTGTTGGTGCAGCACGCGCTTATTGCTTTTGGCCTTCAATTTCAATCAACAGTTTGATCATGTCGGGATCACCGGGGATGCCAGCGGTGCTGCCCCAAGCGCTGCGCTTCATTTCATATTCAAAATCACCACCGCAGGTGTCTTTCTTATTTTTAGGGTGAACATAGCAGCCAAAGCGTTTGGCAATCAGTGCAATCGGCAAGGTCTTGCCCATGAAGGTCAATTCACCTTCCACCGTCTTGAGATTCGCGCCATCAAAAACAAACTTTTTCCCAATGAATTTGGCCTCTGGGAATTCAACCGCATTGAGCCAGCCTTTTTGCTTGAGATGCTCATTGAAAGCTGGCATGCCTGTCGAAATGGATGTTGTATCAATAATGATATCTGCGGTGCCTGTTTTAGCTGCGGCATCGTAGGTCATGCTGCCACGGGTTTTGTCAAAGCGGCCACGCAGTGTGGAGATGTTTTGATGATTCGCTTCCCAATACACAAAGCTGTGGGCGGGCTCTACGCTGAATTGCGCTGTTTGTGCATGGCTCAGGCTGGCAAAGGCCACAACCGATGCGGCAAGGATGTGATGAATTTTCACAGTGTCTCCAATATAAAAAACTTGCGGTTAAAAATCTACGCTGCTGATTTTTAACAACGCAACGCATGATGTAAATACTCTGCGAGGATTTGAAGTTGAAAGTCCAAGTAAAGCCCAGTTAGCTACTATTTTTGTGATTTCATAAAATGGCATGTACGCCATTTCTTGATTTAGAGTTCATGATTTAGCGCACTAGCTCTGCATATCGCATGCGCATAAAAATATTAAATGCTATTAATATAATAGCGCTTTGCGGATATTCCATGCCGGCAATATGCCACTTTTCCTTCAAATTCTGCATGCCGGTGCATTTCCATGCGATGCGGCCAACGCTTGCACTGCACGCATCGTTGATAAATCCAAGACCTACCCCCATGACTCACGCGGACAAACCCGCAGGTGTGTGATTTGTCCATGATTTCAGCATGTGTGTGTTTGTCAGTGCTGTGCTCGCCTCATACATTCAACATCGTCAATCGCTGAATCAGCAAAGAACGAGGAGAGCCAATGAAGACACAAGGATGGTGGACTGCGTGCAAAGCCAGTATGAGCATGGCAGCTTGGGTTTGCACCGCAGCGCTGGTGATGAGCGCATCCGCGATGGCGGAAGGTGGGCCGGCCTGGGCTTACCCCGTGGCTGATAAAGAGCAACCGCCTGCACCCGATGGCAATACTAAGGCGCGTGTGCCCAACAGCGCATTAACTTATCAGCTCAAAGAAATTGATAATTTATTTGAGCCACCGATTTGGTTTCCAGAACACAACGTAGGCATGCCGCGCGTGGTGCAGTATGGGGCGCAGCCCGGCGTGCGAGCCTGCGCGGCTTGCCACTTAACCAGTGGGCAAGGGCATCCAGAATCCGGCCATATCTCTGGCCTATCGGTGAATTATTTCAAGCGGCAAATCCAAGATTTCCGAAGCGGTGATCGCACAGACAAGGTCTGGATGACGGCGATGGCTCGCGCCATGACGGATAAAGACATTGAAGAGTCGGCGCAGTGGTTTGCCAAAATCAAACCGATTCCTTGGGTCAAAGTTGTTGAGGCTGACACCATTCCCAAGAGCTATTTCAACAAGAGCCGCAAGCGCTTGGCTGTGCCGGGTGGCGGCACCGAACCCTTGGGCGAGCGAATCGCAGAGTTTCCGCAAGAGCCTGAGCGTGTGTTGCTGCGCGATCCTTATGCTGGCTTCGTCGCTTATGTGCCTAAAGGCAGTTTGGCCAAAGGCAAAGAGTTGGTCACGCAAGGCGCTGGCAAGACCGTGATGTGTATCGCCTGCCATGGCGCTGATCTCAAAGGCGTGGGTGATGTACCGCGCATTGCAGGTGTCTCGCCGCTGTACACCGTGCGCCAAATGTATGCCTTCAAGACGGGCTCGCGAAAAGGCACGTATGCGGCGCAGATGCAGCCCGTCACAGCCAATTTGCAAGATGCAGATATCACGGCTATTGCGGCTTATCTCGCTAGCCTTGCGCCTTGAATTTTCACTCCCTTCAAAACTTACTAGGAGACATTTATGAAACGCTCATTCTTGAAATTTGCCAGCGCCACAGCCGTCGTTGCTTTAGTAGCAGCTTGCGCCACACCCGCGCCTCCCAAACCCGTGCCGGTGAGCATCGTGCTCGGCGCGAATCTGGGGCATTTGCCGATTTTGGTGGGCGCTGAAAAAGGCCTGTTTGCCAAACACGGGATTGATCTTCAGCTCAAAGTGGTCAACAACGGCGATCAAATGGTAGCGGCCATGCGCGGCAATGAAGTGGATGTGGGCAACATGAGCGTGACGACTTTTATCAAAGCCCGCCACGAAGGCGATCCTTGGCAAGTGGTGGGCCTCATCATGAACGATGCCACGCGCAGCAATGCCGACGAAGCATTGGCCATCATCAGCAAAAAAGGCAGCGGCATCCGCCCCGGCAAGATCGAGGATTTGAAGGGCAAGAAAGTGGCTGTGCAGTTGGGCCAAACACCGCATGAATACATCAAGATTGCTGCCGCCAAAGCCAAGCTGGCAGAAAGCGACATCACGATTGTCAACACACCGCAATCTGCGCCCGCATTGATTGAGGCTTTGAACAGCGGCAAAGTGGATGCGATTGCATCGCTGGAGCCACTGAACTCGATGGTGCTCAGTGGCGTGCAAGATTCTTATGAAGTGCAGCGCGGTGGCGGCTATCTCTCCTATCTGATGATCACCACAGCGCGTGTGCCCACGATTCAAAACCAAGCCGATTTGATCGAGCGCTTTGCCGCAGGCTTGGCTGCCTCCACGCAATACACCCGCCAGAATCGCGCCGAAGCCGTGAAGATCTTCGCAGCGAAGATTCCGAATCAAAACGTGGACGCGCTCACCAACGGCATCAAGCACATCTCGTATGACCCACGCATGTCAGGCGCCACCGACAAGGCTTTTGAAGCAGCCCAACTCGATGTGCTTTCGCAAGCATCGCTGCGCGGCAAAACACCGATGCCGATGAACGCTCTGCTCTATAAAGACGCGAGCATAAAAGTGCAAGCGAAATTTCCTGAATATTTCACTGATTTGCCTAAGTTGCAATAAGCCTGGAATTGAGAGCGTATGTCCTCTGTTGTGACCGTTTCTTTTGATCAACTTCGCGCCTTTATTGCACGAGGTTTGGAGCGAGCTGGCATTCCAGCCGCTGATGCGCAAACTGTCAGCGGCTTAATGGCGCAAGCCGATATGCAGGGCTCAGATGGCCATGGCGTGATTCGCTTGCCGCAATACATCAAGCGCATCAAAGCAGGCGGCATCAACACGCGCCCACAGATGCATTTGGTGCAAGAGCGCGCAGGCACGGCCGTGCTGCATGGCGACAATGGGATGGGGCATTTGGTCGTCTCCAAAGCGGTGGAGATCGCGATAGAGAAAGCACGCAACACAGGCGTGGCTTGGGTCGGCACGCGTTACAGCAACCACGCTGGCCCCGCTTCGCTGTATGCCAGCATGCCAATCCAGCATGACATGCTCAGCCTGTATTTCGCGGTGGGCAATGCCAACCACATGCCGCCTTGGGGCGGCATGGATATGCTGCTCTCCACCAACCCGATCGCAGCAGGCATTCCTACTTTGAGCGAAACGCCCATCGTGCTCGATATGGCCACCACCGTCGCAGCTTATGGCAAGGTCAAAGCCAAAGCCAAGCGCGGCGAGATGATGCCCGAGGGCTGGATGATTGATCGTCAAGGTAAGCCTTTGCTTGATCCCAAGCGCTCGGAAGAAGGCTTTTTGCTGCCGATTGGCGGCCACAAAGGCTATGGCCTGGCGCTGCTCGTGGGCATGCTCGCTGGCACGCTAGGCGGCGCGGCCATGGGCAAAGAAGTGATTGATTTCAATGCCGATCACCAGACGATCACCAACACTGGCCAAGCTATTCTTGTGATTGATTTGAAGGCTTTTGGTGATCCTGCGGTGTTCAAGCAAGCCGCAGACACTTTGA
>JAAFJC010000125.1 GCA_013297925.1 Comamonadaceae bacterium | reverse complement strand
ACAAGCTCGAATGCAGCGAGCGCACGGTGAATTACTACCTCGCCAATGCGATGCGTAAGCTGGGCGTGGATAACAAGTTGGCAGCTGTACAGCGCGCGATTTGGTACGGCGTGATTTAGGCCAACACGGGCTTGCGCTGCAGCAGATCTTGCGCTGTGGCTTCATAGGTTTTTGCTAACGCCAGCAGCTCGGCATCAGCTTGCGGCTTACCAATGATTTGTATGCCCATGGGCAGCCCTGCTTCGCTGAAGCCGCATGGCAAGCTGATAGCTGGTAGGCCGGCGAAGGTGGCGTAGATCGTGCATTCCATCCAGCGGTGATACGTATCCATGGCTCGCGGGCCGTTGGCTGTGATGATTTCTTTGGGCCAGCGTTGCTCAATCGGGAAAGGCCAAGTTTGCGCGGCGGGCAGAGCGATGAAATCATGCGATTCGAAAAGTTTGAGTATGGCTTGGTAAAACGCGGTGCGACTCGCGCTGGCCCGCATGAAATCTGTGCCTTTCAAATCTTGGGCGCTGTCGTATTCCCACAGCGCTTCGGGTTTGATCTTCTCGCGATTAGCTGCTTGCAGCATGAAAGGCGCAATGCGAGAGCCCACCAAGGCTTTGCGCCACACCAGCCAAGCATCCCAGACCTGAGTAGCCGGCATGCCCAATGCGCAGGGCGAAACAACTGCGCTTTCGCCGGCCATGCGCTTTAGCCCAAGCTCGCAAGCTTGCAACACGCCGATCTCAGTTGCAAGATGGCCATTGAGATCGCCCAGCCATCCAATGCGCTGGTTTTTAAAGAGAAAATGCTCGCTAGCCGGCATAAAATCAGCGTGAGCAGCTATCGAAAGAGGAGCAAGCTCCGAGTAACCTGATTGCGTTTGCAAGAGCATGGCTAGGCTATCCACGTTTCTCGCCATCGGCCCTTCCGTGCCGAGTTGCGCGATCCATACGTCGGTTGTGGGCCACATCGGCACGCGGCCTTGGCTTGGGCGCATGCCGAAAATATTGCCCCAAGCCGCAGGATTGCGCAGGCTGCCCATGAAATCTGAGCCGTCTGCCACGCTGAGCATGTGCGTGGCGAGCGCCACTGCCGCGCCGCCGCTTGATCCGCCCGCTGTTTTGCTCAGGTCATAAGCGTTTCGCGTTGCGCCAAACACTTCGTTAAACGAGTGCGATCCCAGCCCAAATTCGGGCACGTTCGTCTTGCCAATGACAATGCAGCCCGCCGCTTTCATGCGCTGCACCATCAGGCCATCTTCTTTGGGAATGAAATCTTTCATCAAGGGGCTGCCCATGCTATTGGGCAGACCAAGAGCAGGCGCGAGATCTTTGATGGCTTGCGGAATGCCATGTAGCCAGCCTTTGCTGTTTCCCTGTGCGAGTAAAGCATCATGCTCAGCCGCTTCTTGCATCAGCTCATCTTCGGAGCGAAGATTCACGATAGCGTTTACCCTTGGATTGACCTGCGAGATGCGCTTGAGCGTCGCTAGCATCAGCTCTTGGCAGGACAATTGCTTAGAGTGGATGAGCTGAGACAGGTGCGATGCACCAAAACTGGTAATTTCCATGAGGCTTGAACTTTCGCTTATCAGCTACATTGTGGAACACATTTTCTTTGGAGTGCAGGATTCATGAAACGTAGAAATATTCTCTCGACGGCTTTAACGGCAGCTTCGTTAGCTGTTGCATTGCTCAGCCCCATGGCAGCACATGCGCAAGCCAAAACGCTCAAAGTGATCCCGCATGCCAACCTCACCGTGCTCGACCCGGTGTGGACGACGGCCTTCATCACGCGCAACCACGGCTACATGATTTACGACACGCTGTTTGGCACGGATCTGCAAGGCAATGTGAAGCCGCAGATGGTGGACAAATGGAGCGTGTCAAAAGACAACCTGCTCTGGACGTTCACCCTGCGCGATGGCCTCGAATTCCACGATGGCAAAGCCGTGACGAGTGAAGACGCAGTAGCCTCCCTCAAACGCTGGGGCAGCCGCGACAGCTTTGGCGGCGCACTGATGCGCAGCGTGGACAGCTGGGGCACGCCCGATGCCAAGACCTTTACGATCAAACTCAAAACACCCTTCGGCGTGATGCTCGATGCATTGGGCAAGCCCTCATCCAACGTGCCCTTCATCATGCCAGCCCGCATTGCCGCCACACCCGGCACCGAGCAAATCAAAGAACACATCGGCTCCGGCCCTTACCGCTTTAACCCCGCAGACTTCAAACCCGGCGAGCGCGTGATCTACACGAAGAACGACAAATACAAGCCGCGCGCAGAAGCGCCCAACGGCACAACCGGCGGCAAAGTCGTGAGAGTTGATCGCGTGGAGTGGGTCATCATCCGTGATGCGCAAACGCAGTTCAACGCACTGATCGCTGGCGAAGTAGACATCGTTGAGCAGCCAGCCTTTGAGCAATATGCTTCGCTCAAGACGCAAAAAGACATCGAGATTTTTGACATGTCGCCCGCCGGCACGCAATTCATCTTCCGCTTCAACCATCTGCACAAGCCTTTTGACAACGTCAAGATTCGCCAAGCCGCGATGGTGGCACTCGGCCAAGAAGCGCATTTGAAGACGCAAGTGGGCACACCTGGCCTCTTCAAATTCTGCAAGAGCATGTATCCCTGCGGCACGCCATTTGCAAGCGACGCCACCGGCATTTACACCGGCACGGCAGATCCCAAAAAAGCCGCCGCGATGCTCAAAGAAGCCGGCTACGACGGCACACCCGTGGTGCTGATGCGCCCCACCGATTTGGCCGCGATTGCCAAGCTGCCACTCGTTGCTAAGCAGCAGCTCGAAGCAGCCGGCTTCAAAGTCGATATGCCGCAAATGGATTGGGCCACTTTGGTCGCACGCCGCGCGAAGAAAGACGCACCATCGGCCGGCGGCTGGAATGCCTTCATGACGGCGTGGACAGCCGGCGACATCTTGAACCCCATCACCATGGCCATGATGAATGCCACCGGCGACAAAGGCTGGTTTGGCTGGCAAGATGACAAGCAGATTGAAGACCTCAAGGTGAAATTCATCGCTGCGGCAAACGATGCCGAGAAGAAGAAAATCGCTGAGCAGATTCAATTGCGCGCGATGGAGACCGCCACACACGTGCACCTCGGGCAATACAACAACCCCGCTGCGCATCGCAAGACGGTGAGTGGCTTGCTCGGGGCTGGCGCGCAGGTTTACTGGAATGTGACCAAAAACTAAAGCATCTCTGATGCTCCGTTTCCTGCTCCAGCGCCTGCTGGCCATCATCCCGGTCTTGATGGTGGTGGCCATCGTCGTCTTCCTGATCTTGCGGCTCACGCCGGGCGATCCGGCTGCGGTGATTGCAGGCAACAGCGCCACCAATGATGAGATCGAGCGGATCAGAGAACAGCTCGGGTTGACAAAACCTTTGCTGATGCAATTTGGCATCTGGATCGGCAATGTGCTGCAGGGTGATTTGGGCTTTTCATACTATTTGAACAAGCCCGTGACGCAGCTCGTGGCGCAGCGCATTGAACCCACGCTGTCTCTCGCGATAGGCACAATCACAATTGCGATTTTTGTGGCGATTCCGCTGGGCACGATTGCAGCTTGGCGCATGGGCGGTTGGCTTGATCGTGCGCTTTCCATGTTTTCCGTCGCAGGCTTTTCCGTGCCGATCTTCGTGGTCGGCTACTGCCTGATTTGGCTCTTCGCCATCAAGCTCGATTGGTTTCCCGTGCAAGGCTACAAGCGCATCGCCGAAGGCTTTGTGCCGTGGATCATGCAGCTCATCTTGCCGTGGATCACGCTCTCGACGATTTATGTGGCGCTGATCGCGAGGGTCACACGGGCGAGCGTGAGCGAAGCACTTACCGAAGACTACATCCGCACCGCGCGCGCCAAAGGCATCAAAGAATCTGCCGTGTTGCTGCGCCACGCGCTGGCCAATGCGGCTGTGCCCGTGGCCACGATGGTGGGCATTGGTGTGGCGCTTTTGATCGGCGGTGTGGTCGTCACGGAGACGGTGTATGCCATTCCCGGCCTCGGTTCGCTTACGGTGGATGCCGTGCTCAACCGTGATTTCCCCGTGATCCAAGGCTTGGTGTTGCTGTTCAGCGTGAGTTATGTGCTGATCAATTTGCTGGTGGATGTGAGCTACTTGTTCCTTGATCCAAGGATTCGGTATTAATGAACACGTGGCAGCAACTCGCTAAAAACTCCGCCGTGCGCTTCGGCATGATCGTGCTCGGCGTCTTGTTCTTCGTTGCGCTTTTTGCGCCCTGGCTTGGTACGGTCGATCCTTCCGTGATGGATTCAGCGCATATCAATACCGCAGCCGCAGCGCGCGGCGCATTTGCCCTGCCTGATGGCAGCTCGCCGATGCACACCTTCTGGTTTGGTGCAGACAGCTTTGGCCGTGACATTTACAGCCGCGTGCTCTATGGCACGCGCGTCTCCCTGCTCGTGGGCTTTTCTACTGCGCTGCTAGCAATTGGCATCGGTGCATTGCTTGGCATGCTAGCCGGCTATTTCCGCATCGTCGATACCATACTCATGCGCTTCATGGATGGCTTGATGGCGATTCCCTCCATCTTGCTGGCGATTGCTTTGGTGGCAGCTCTCGGCGCACAGGTGTGGACGGTGGTCGTGGCCATCGCCATCCCCGAAATCCCCCGCGTCACCCGCCTCGTGCGCTCACTCGTGCTCACGCTGCGCGAAGAGCCTTTTGTGGAAGCGGCGAAAGCTTTGGCCACGCCCACGCCCACCATCTTGTTGCGCCACATCCTGCCCAACGCCCTCGCCCCGATGATCGTGCAAGGCACCTTCGTCGCAGCCAGCGCCGTGCTCACAGAGGCTGTTCTCAGCTTCCTAGGCCTGGGCCTGCCCGCAGACATCCCCACCTGGGGCAACATCATGGCCGAAGGCCGCGTGCAATTCACCCAATACCCCGGCAACGTCCTCTTCCCGGCGATGTTCCTCGTGCCGACTGTGCTGGCGATCAATTTGCTGGGTGATGGTTTGCGCGATGTGCTCGATCCTAAGTTTGCTAAGAGATGAAGAAAATGCAAATACAAATACCGGACGCAGAAGACGCAAAGGTTACGCAAAAGACGCAAAAAAGAAAAAAACCTTTTGGTATTTCTTCTGCGACCTCTGCGAAACCTTTGCGTCTTCTGCGTCCGGAAATTTGACTTTCTCTATGCCTGTCCTAGCTATCAATCAACTCAAAGTTGCGTTGCCGGCCGGTGGTGACCGCTCCTACGCTATCGAAAACATTTCCCTGAGCATCGAAGCCGGCAAAACGCTCTGCGTCGTCGGCGAATCTGGCTCTGGCAAATCCGTGATGGCCACCGCCGTGATGGGCTTGCTCGCCAAAGAGCTCAAAGTTGGCAGCGGCTCCATCTCTCTCAATG
>JAAFJC010000124.1 GCA_013297925.1 Comamonadaceae bacterium | reverse complement strand
ACTCCTTCCCATCCCGAACAGGACAGTGAAACGACTTAGCGCCGATGATAGTGCGGATTCCCGTGTGAAAGTAGGACATTGTCAGGCTCTTATACTGAAAACGCCCACTCGAAAGAGTGGGCGTTTTTCTTTGTCTGAACGAAATGTGTGACGACAGAAGAAGCGCGTGTTTGTGCTTTACTCTTGTGCTTCAGTCGCGATTGATGATCATGCTATCGACGACTTGCAAGGCCTGCGAGCGCTCTAAATCGATCAACAGACTTTCAAACCAAAGCTCAAGAGGCTGATCCGAGAAAAATCGGCGATGAAGAATGTCAAAGTATGGCGTTTGCTGTGTCCAATGGTGGAGTTGATCACGAGAACAATGCTGTAATTCAAGCAATTTGTACTTGAGCAGTACTTTTGCGCCATAGTGTGCATGGCGCACTGGATCGCTCACGAACTTGGCTAAACGGCTTCGCGCACGAGAAAGTGCAGCATCCACATCAGTGAACACCGCGCCATGGCCGGGAATCACAGTCAGTGGCGACAAGCGTTCGATCAAATCCAATGTGGCAGCTACTTCATCGAAGGCATGCTCACCTTCGAGCTCCTGAAAAACAACACCAAATCCGTTTTCCCACAGCGCATCTGCTGAAATCAATGTGCGCGTTTGCGGTTCAAACAGAATCACGGAATGCGGATCATGCCCGGGCGCTGCATGAATCTCCCAAGAGTGCGTGCCCAGTTGAATATTTGTGCCGCGAAGCAACACATCGTGATGCGAAAAGCGCGGGCAAGCTTGCCCGGTTGGCTCATAAGAGAGAGCTTTTGCATCCCAACGACTGACTTCATCCGCATGGCCGGGCGGAATAGAAATTTGTACTGCTGGATATTCTTCGAGCAGTGATGCATTGCCACCACAGTGATCGCTGTGCAAATGCGTGTTAACGATGGTGTCGAGCGAGCGGCCATGAAGTGCAGCGCGCAGCAAATTACGAGTTTGCTCTGCGTGTGTGCAGTAGCCTGTGTCCACCACAGCTGTGCGTTCGCCGTGTGCAAAGACAATGTTGTTGCTAGAAAGCCAGCCGCGCTCTAAGACGGTGTAGCCCAAGATCGCAGATGGATTGTTCATCTCGCAGATTCAAAGCAAAAACTATGGATCGCCGGCATAGAATCTGCGCGGAGTGCTATGAAATAAATAGTCAAAGCACTCAAGCTAATCACTTGCCGCTACGCAGCTCACGACGCAAAATCTTACCCACATTGGTCTTAGGCAGATCATCGCGGAATTCGATGTACTTTGGCATCTTGTAGCCAGTGAGATTCTGGCGGCAGAAGCTCATCACTTGTTCTTCTGTCATACCGGGATCGTTTTTCACGACGAAGACTTTGATCGCTTCGCCTTGCTTGGCATCGGCAACGCCCACTGCGGCGCATTCCACTACGCCGGGGCAGAGCGAAATCACATTTTCTAATTCATTCGGGAAGACGTTGAAGCCGCTCACGATGATCATGTCTTTCTTGCGATCCACAATTTTTGTGTAGCCGCGCTCATCCATGATGCCGATATCGCCAGTGCGCATGTAGCCATCATCGGTGAAGGCTTTTTTGTTTTCTTCGGGCTGTTTGTAGTAACCCACCATCACGTTCGGGCCTTTGATACAGATCTCGCCGGATTCGCCGATGGGAAGGCTCTTGCCATCGTCATCTTTGATGGCGACATATATGCCGGGCAGAGGCAGGCCAATGGAGCCTGTGAATTCTTTGTTGGTAACGGGATTGTTTGTGCCCATCGCGCAGGTCTCGCTCATGCCCCAGCCTTCGATCATGGGGCAAGCGGTGGCCTCTAACCAATGTTTGGCTGTGCCTTCCGAAGCGGCCATACCGCCTGCTTGCGAAACGCGTAGGTTGCTCCAATCGACCGTCTTGAACTGCGGATGCTGCAAAAGCGCATTGAAGAGTGTGTTCACTGCGGGCAGCATGTGAAACGGACGTTTTTTGAGCACATCAATGAACTTGCCGAAATCGCGTGGATTCGGAATCATCGTCATATGCGAACCACCACGAATGGCCAGCAGAGAGACTGTGAGCGCGAAGATGTGATACAGCGGCAGTGCTGCAATGCTGTTGATTTTGCTGGCATCGCCCACAGAATTAAGCGCGGGTGCAAACCATGCTTCGGCCTGCAAAATTGCGGCTATGACGTTGCGATGGGTCAGCACCGCGCCTTTGGACAAACCGGTTGTGCCGCCGGTGTATTGCAGGAAAGCGATGGAGTCGAGATTGGCTTGCGAAGGCTTGAGCGCTTTGTTCGTGCCCTCAGCAATCGCGCGGTTAAACGGTGTGACGATCAGCCCGCCATCGAGCGGCAACTTGTAGGCAGGCACCATCTTGGCCAAGTGGCGCACGGCGAAGGTGAGCCATTGCCCATACCAAAAGCCGAGCAGATCGCCCATGGAAGCGACAATGACTTGCTTGATCTGCGTCTTGCCAATCACTTCTTCCAGCGTGTGACAGAAGTTCTCCAGAATCACAATTGCTGTAGCACCAGAATCTTTGAGCTGATGCTCGAGCTCGCGCGGTGTGTAGAGCGGGTTCACATTCACACAGGTGTAGCCCGCGCGCAAGACGCCAGACATCGTGACGGGGAATTGCGGAATATTCGGCAGCATGATGGCAATGCGCGCATCTTTTTCCAAGCCTCGGCTTTGCAGCCATGCGCCAAAGGCGCTAGAGAGATCATCGAGCTTGCGATAGCTCATCCATTGATCCATACATACCGCAAAGGGATTGGATGCGTTTTTCTTGAAGCTTTCTTCGAGCAACTGCGCGAGCGAGTGGTATTGCTCGGGGCGCACATCGTGAGGAACGCCCTCGGGGTAACTGTTGAGCCAAATGCGCTCTTGGGCGGTGGTAGCAGCTTGCATGGTGTCTCCAGATTTCTTCAAATCATTCTATGGCACACAAGCCCAAAGCAGCCTTGGTGAAGTCCCGCAGTTGGCAAGCGCCTAGGCGGCCATGCGCTCCAGCCAAGCCGTCTCGCGCTGCATCACGGTTTGCAAAAACAGCGGCACTTTGCCAGCCTTGCCGAGATCGCCAAAGGTATCAAAGCCGCGCTCTAAGAAACGCTGTAAATCTTGCAGGCCAGCGGCTGTGGCCGGCGCGCGCATCATTTTGAGCATCAGGCGCAGGCCGGGCACTTGGGTGTGGCGCTGGAGTTGGAGGCCGAGCTGCTGCGTTGCGTCTAGCTGCTCTTGGCGGGCTCGGGAGTAGCCGGGGTGGGCGAGCAGGGCGCGCCAGAGCTGGTGATAAGAGTCCAAACTTCCCTGCGCATCGAAAGGCAGCGCGGATCGTAATTGCTCATTGGCCAGCCAAGTGTGTGCCATGCAGGCATCCAGCGTTTCAGACAAAGCATGCAGTTGCGCGAGCAAGGTGGCGGTTTGCACAACCGATTGCGGGAAGATGCGCTCAATTGCAGCAGCGATGCGGGCAAACTGCGCATCGCGCTGAGAATACTCTTGCTCGCTGTAGAGCTCAGTGAGGAAAAACAGCGCCGCTGCACCCATGTATTTGTCTTGCAGCACATCGGCGTAGCTCTGCCGAAAGCGCTGAGATTGCCACAGGCGCAGGGCATGGGTGCGGCGGGCGAGCTCTGGGCTGGCTTGGCGCGCATTCCGCAAGGCTTCTACCACCACTAAGCTCTTGGCGATGGTGCCATAGGTGGCCATGCGCTGCACGCTGGGCAGATCGGGCGGCAGAGCGAGCGCAGATTCAGCCATAGACCTTACTTCATTTCAAACACGAGGCAGGTGGTGGCATGTGCATAGAGCTTGCCCTCCGCATCCACGATCCGGCCTTCGGCGGTGGCGAGCTGTTTGCCGCAATGCAAGACCTTGCCGATCACGCGCAGCGGCTCTTTGCCAGCGACCGCGCCGCGCACGAGATTGACGGAAAGCTCGGCAGTCGTGTAGCCGCGCGCCGGCGGCATCATGGTGTGCACCGCACAGCCTACTGCGGAATCAAGCAGCGTGGCATACCAGCCGCCATGCACAGTGCCCATGGGATTCAGGTGTTTGGCATTCGGCGTGCCTTGAAAGATCGCTTCGCCGAGACTCACAGAGACCAATGCGAAATCCATCGTGACAGAAATCGTGGGATAAGGAATCTCGCCGCGCAGCATGGCTTGCATGAGCTCTAGGCCGCTTTTGCCGGCGATTTGCTCTGGCTTGGCGACGCCAGCGCCTTGGCCGGCTGCGAGGCGTGTGCGTGCAGCGGCTTCTTCTTCGCGCCAGGTATTGAGGATGCGCAGAGTGTCTTCTGGAGAGGTCATGAGTTCGAGGTTGCGAGGAGTTCGTTGGCTTGCGCTTGCCAGTATTGCACAGCCTCATACCAGCCTTCCCAAACGCAGCCATTGCAGCCTCGGCCGCAACAGGTGGTGGGTTGGGGTGGGGCAGCTCTGTGGTTTATGTTGGCTTGTTTGAGTTGTTTCTGCGTTTGAGCGATTTGTATTCTGGCTTGGATCAGTTGTGCTTCTAGCTGCTGGATGAATGCGCTTTCTTGCATGTTGCGTATTTTGCCAGTGGATGGGGCGGCCACGCTTTGGGCGCTGCGCTTGGGGCATCCCACTCCGCAAATGTCCTCCCGCTGGCGCTTCGCGCGTGCCTCCCCCTTTATTTTGCTGCGTGAGACACCCCAATCACAGCCGGCACGCTAACCCAGCAGCGTGCGAAAAATCAATCCAACAAACGCAGACACCGCAGAACATTCTCCGCAGTACAAGGCGCATTAAGCCTAGCTACCTCACCGCCCGCAGCAGAAACAGCATCCCGATAAGCCTCCCACACACTGATCGCCAGCATGAACGGTGGCTCGCCGACGGCTTTGCTGCCGAAGATGTTGTCTTCTCTGTTCGCCTCTGGCCAGAGATCAACTTTGAAATGCTCGGGAATGCAGCCTGTGGCGGGGATTTTGTAGGTGCTGGGGGCGTGGGTGGTGAGCTTGCCATCGCCATTCCACACGAGCTGCTCGGTGGTGAGCCAGCCCATACCTTGCACGAAGGCGCCTTCGATTTGGCCGATGTCGATGGCGGGGTTGATGCTGCGGCCCACGTCGTGCAGGATGTCAACTTTCAGCACGCGGCTTTCGCCGGTACGGGTGTCGATGATCACTTCTGTGCAGGCTGCGCCGTAGGCGAAATAGTAGAAGGGGCGGCCGGAGAGCGTCTTTTTGTCGTAATGGATTTTGGGTGTGGCGTAGAAGCCGTCGCTCCAGAGTTGGATGCGGTTGGCATAGGCCATGCCGACGACTTCTTGCCAGATGCGCGATTGTTTTGGGGAGGTGACTTGGCCACCACTGAAGCTCACTGCACCTGCACCGCAAGCATCCAAGCCGCTCACGAATGCCGCGAGTTTGTCGCGCACGCTTCTTGCGGCGAACTGGGCTGCTCTTCCGTTCAGATCCGTGCCGGCGCTCGCTGCTGTGGCGCTGGCGTTGG
>JAAFJC010000123.1 GCA_013297925.1 Comamonadaceae bacterium | reverse complement strand
AACAGCTTCAGCAAGTTGCTAACTTTTTAATAGCACTTCGCGCAGGTAATTCATGGGCTACAGCTCAATTTGAGGTTGATAATGCGCAGCGGGCGGGGATTCAGGCGATCACCTTTGCTGTGCTGCGGCATCTTGGCCAAGCACATGCCCTGAGGGTATTGCTTGCCCCCAAAAAACCTGTGCCTGCGGCAGATGCATTGCTGATCGCCGCCCTTGCATTGCTGTGCGCTCAGCATTCTGAGAATCCACCGCCCGGTGCGGTGTATCGGGATGATGTGATCGTGAGCCAAGCGGTGGAGGCGATCAAACTGCAGCGCCAGCTTGCAGCGCAATCGAGCTTTATCAACGCCTGCCTGCGCCGCTTTTTGCGAGAGCGCATTCCGCTGCTGCAAAGCCTGCGTGGTAATTTGGAGGCGCAGTTCAATCATCCGATCTGGTGGGTGCGCCAAGTGCAGCGCGATTGGCCCGATCATTGGCAGGCTCTTCTGCATGCCAACAGCAGCAGCGCACCGCTCACATTAAGGATTAATGAACAAAAATCCTCAGTCGCCGGCATGAAATCTGCGCTGGGCGCTACTGAATTCATAGTAAACACGCAAATGCAAGACGTGGCGCACACGGGCCTAGAGCTCTCGCGCAGCCTGCCCGTCTCGCAACTGCCGGGCTATGCGGAGGGTTGGTTTTCTGTGCAAGACGCTGCGGCGCAATTGGCCGCGCCTTTGCTGCTGGGCGCACTCAGCAGCAGCGGCAAACCCCTGCGCATTTTGGACGCCTGCGCTGCACCCGGCGGCAAAACCACGCATTTGCTCGAATGGGCAGCGGCGCGAAACATGCCCATTGAAGTGATCGCGCTCGATGTGGATGGCCAGCGCTGCGAGCGGATTGAAGAGAATTTGCAGCGCCTCACAGCTGATTGGAGGCTGAAAGCAAAGATCATCGTGGCCGATGCAGCCCAGCCCGCCGCTTGGCACGATGGCCAGCCCTTTGATGGCATTTTGCTCGATGCGCCGTGCACAGCCAGCGGCATCGTGCGCCGCCATCCCGATATCCCTTGGCTGCGGCGCGATACCGATGTCGCCAGCTTGGCCGCGCAGCAAAAGCGCTTGCTTGATGCCCTTTGGCCGCTGGTCAAGCCAGGCGGCGCTTTGCTGTATTGCACCTGCTCGGTCTTCAAAGCCGAGGGCTCGTCTCAGATCGAAGCGTTTGTTGCACACAACACTCAAGCCCAGTCTTTACCCGCTCCTGGCCATTTGTTGCCCTTAAAAGGCGCTGTTTCAAGCCCCATGCCTGAAAATTCATTGGGTGGGCACGACGGATTTTTCTACGCGCTGTTGCGCAAGCTTTAAGGCCTGGCGAGGTGCGCTGCTGCATGTTTGGCTGATCTGCCTGCTTGCCATCTTGGTAGGGCTGCCCGTTCAGGCGCAAACCACCACCGATGTGAACAATGTGCGCCTAGAACAAACGCCCGATGGCATGTATCTGAGTGCTACTTTGCGCTTTGAGTTGACCAGTGCCGTCGAAGATGCCCTGCTCAAAGGCATCCCCATCACTTTTGTGGCAGAAGCGCAGGTGCTGCGCGATCGTTGGTATTGGTATGACAAAAGCATTGCTACGGCCACGCGCAATGTGCGCCTGTCGTATCAGCCGCTCACGCGCCGCTGGCGCATCAGCGTACTCGGCAATGGCGATTCATTGAGCGGTGCCAGCCTCTCGCAAAGCTTT
The DNA here is from genome assembly GCA_013297925.1 of Comamonadaceae bacterium. Taxonomy (GTDB): domain Bacteria; phylum Pseudomonadota; class Gammaproteobacteria; order Burkholderiales; family Burkholderiaceae_C; genus JANMDU01. The sequence continues at coordinate 3,984 of JAAFJC010000123.1, read as the reverse complement.
GATCAACTCTCGGACGCGATTGCTGCTGTGCGCCGCATCTCGCGCTGGAAGATCGCTGAGGGTGCAGAGATTGATCAGGATTCGCGGCACAACGTGGATTTTCGCTTTCGCCTCGACACCACGCAACTGCCGCGCCCGATGCAAATCGGCATCACAGGCAATGCCGATTGGAATATTTCTGTGCAGCGCAACCTGCGCCCTGAAGCACGGTAATGGCTACGCGACCCAGCACCCGACAAGATTCCGTGCTTGATTCGTCTTTGGGCGATTCTCAGCAGCGCCAAGCGCAGCGCAACCGCAGCCTGCGCTGGCTCGTCACGCTGGGCGCGGTGGCGATGCTCGCTGCGGCTTCTGTGCTGGTGTTTCTTTTGGCGCTGGCCACCAACAACCAAACCCGCTTCGAGCAGTATTACGAGCGCTTGCTGTATCTGAACATTGGCGTGGGCGCGGTGTTTTTGCTGGTGATTGTGTGGGCGGTGTGGCGCTTGGTGAGCCGCTTACGCAGAGGCAAATTCGGCAGCCGCTTGTTGCTTAAACTCGCCGCGATTTTTGCACTCGTGGGCTTTGTGCCCGGCGTGCTGATCTACACCGTGTCTTACCAATTCGTGGCGCGCTCGATTGAGAGCTGGTTCAACGTGAAGGTGGAAGGCGCTTTGGATGCCGGCTTGAACTTGGGGCGCGGCACGATGGAATCTCTCGCTAATGGCTTGGCGAGCAAGACGCAAGCCGCCGCGCAGCAGCTGGGTGAAACGGCGCTGATCGGCCCTCTGGCCATGGAGCGATTACGTGAGCAGATGGATGCCAGCGATGTAATTCTCTGGAGCGCTTCTGGCCAAGTGATCGCCAGCGCTGGCCAATCGCGCTTTGTGCTCTCACCCGAGCGCCCGAACAGCACGCAATTGCGCCAAGCGCGCAGCGCAAGAGTCATTAGCCAGATCGAGGGTTTGGATGAGGCATCAGAAAAGCCAAGCAGTCCAAGCAATGTGCGCATCAAAGCCTTGGCCATGGTCAGCAGCGCAGGCATTGGCCAACTGGGGCTGGGCTCACTCACCAATGACGCACGCTTTTTGCAGGTTACACAAGCCGTGCCCGGCGGCTTGGTGGCCAATGCTTTGGCTGTGCAGGAGGCCTACAAGGAATATCAGCAAAGAGCCCTAGCACGCGAAGGCTTGCGCAATATGTATTTGGCCACGCTCACATTGAGCCTGTTCCTCGCGATGTTTGGCGCGGTATTGCTAGCCGCAGTGCTGGGCAATCAGCTCGTGCGGCCTTTGCTCGTGCTCGCCGATGGCGTGGCGCAGGTGGCGGCCGGTGATTTGCGCCCCAAGGCTGCGCTGCAAACCCGCGACGAACTGGGCGGCCTCACGCGATCTTTTGCACAGATGACGCAGCAATTGTCAGACGCTCGCACTCAGCTTCAAGCCAGCTTGGGCGAGCTCGATGCCTCACGCTCGAATCTGCAAACGATTCTTGACAACCTCACGGCTGCGGTGATCGTGCTCGATGCCGAAGGCCGCATCGTGCAGGCTAACCCGGGCGCGACCCGCGTGTTGCATGCCCCGCTGGCCGCGCACATCGGCCAGCCGCTCTCCACCTTGCACGGCCTAGAAGATTTTGGCCGCAGTGTGGAAGAGCAATTTCGCGTGTTTTATGGCGAGCGCAGCACGCATGCCGATCATTGGCAGCATTCCTTTGAACTCGGCGGCCAGACGGGCCTACAGAGCTTTGCTGGCAATGACGACACCACCAGCATCATCGCGCGTGGCGCGGCCTTGCCTGATGGCCTTCGGCTCTTGGTGCTGGATGACATCACCGAAGTCGTCTCGGCTCAGCGCTCGCGCGCTTGGGGCGAAGTGGCGCGCCGGCTGGCGCATGAAATCAAAAACCCGCTCACGCCGATTCAGCTCTCTGCTGAGCGGCTGGAGATGAAGCTGCTCGACAAACTGGTTGCACCCGATGATGCCTTGCTCAAGCGCTCGGTGAAGACCATTGTTGATCAGGTCGATGCGATGAAGCGCTTGGTGAACGAATTTCGCGATTACGCCCGCCTGCCCAGTGCGGAGCTAAAAGCCTTGGATCTCAATGCACTGGTCAATGATGTGCTGGCCTTGTATGCGCCAGAAAACTCCGTCGTACCCGTCACCGCTACCCTCGATCCCGCATGCCCACAGATCCAAGGCGATGCCCAGCAATTGCGCCAAGTCATCCACAATCTCCTGCAAAACGCCCAGGATGCCAGCCTCACAGCCTCAAGCGGCCTGCTTGCAGAGCACAGTAATCGCTCACCTCAGGTCAGCATCAGCACACGTTTCAACCCCACCAGCTCGCGCGTGCGCCTGATCGTGCGCGATGCAGGCACCGGCTTTGCGCCGCATATTTTGCAGCGTGCTTTTGAGCCGTACGTCACCACCAAATCGCGCGGCACCGGGCTGGGCTTGGCTGTGGTCAAGAAAATTGCGGATGAGCATGGCGCGCGGATTGAGCTTTCCAATGTCCTGAGTACCCCAGAAAATTCACAAGTAGTTACACAAAGCGTGGATAACCCGAGCTCGCAAGTTGTGGGTGCGAAGGTCAGTCTATCCTTCCCTGTGGTGTAATACACACGTCGTAAATCTGCCACAGGTATTCCCCGATAGGCAGAGCGTCAATAACGAGCAGACAGGCAACATGGCAAACATCTTGGTGGTTGATGACGAGCTGGGCATCAGGGATCTACTCACTGAAATCTTGAGCGACGAAGGGCATAGCGTCGAGACGGCCGACAACGCCGCACAAGCCCGAAAAGCCCGTGCGGGCAGCCAGCCCGATTTGATCTTGCTGGATATCTGGATGCCCGATACCGACGGCGTCACCCTGCTCAAAGAATGGTCGGCCACCGGCTTGCTCACCATGCCCGTGGTCATGATGAGTGGCCACGCCACGATTGATACAGCCGTGGAAGCGACCAAAATCGGCGCGCATTCTTTCCTCGAAAAACCCATCACGCTACAAAAGCTGCTCAAAGCAGTCAATGACGCGCTTGCCAAGGGCGAACGCTTGAAGGCGGCTGCTCCTGTCGAACCCAAAAACACGCCCGAGCTAACAGTGGAAGCTGCAATGACCGGTGGGGCTAACTTGCCCATGGCCGGTGATATTGGCCCTCAAGCATTGCAGAGTTTTAGTATGGATCAGCCCTTGCGGGAGGCTCGTGATGAGTTCGAAAAGGCCTATTTTGAGTTCCACTTGGCCAAAGAAGGCGGTTCAATGACGCGAGTTGCAGAGAAAACAGGCTTAGAGCGTACGCACCTGTATCGTAAGTTGAAGCAGCTTGGCGTGGATATCAACCGCAGCAAACGCGGTAATTAAGCCGATAAACCACCATTTTTGGGCTTGGCTTGAGCCCATTGGCTCGGGCGTGCGGGCTTTAACGGGTCAGTAAATTCAGTCCGAATCATGGCATAATCGTGGGTTCGCCGGAGAGGTGGCCGAGTGGTTAATGGCAGCAGACTGTAAATCTGCCCTCTAACGAGTACGCTGGTTCGAATCCAGCCCTCTCCACCAGCGAAATGTTTGTTGAGCGCGACGGAATTCGTCCGCTTTTGAGTCCGCTTTACATTGGTGAGGCGTTCAAATGCGGGAGTAGTTCAATGGTAGAACCTTAGCCTTCCAAGCTAATGACACGGGTTCGATTCCCGTTTCCCGCTCCATAAATGTTTGTTGGGTTGGCACGAAGTTAAAAAGAAGTTTTTTAGAGATTAGTTTGCCCTTTTGGCTCAGTGGTAGAGCACTCCCTTGGTAAGGGAGAGGTCGCGGGTCCGATTCCCGCAAAGGGCACCAGTTTTTTTAATAGTTGAACATCACGTTTTTTCGGAGCAAAGAATGGCAAAAGAGAAATTTGAGCGTACCAAGCCCCACGTCAACGTTGGCACGATTGGCCACGTCGATCACGGCAAAACCACCCTCACCGCAGCAATCACCACCGTCTTGGCAGCCAAGTTCGGCGGC
>JAAFJC010000122.1 GCA_013297925.1 Comamonadaceae bacterium | reverse complement strand
GCACAGCACTGGCGCGTGCGCAGGCTCGCGCCCAGCCTGTGGAGCTGGCCTTGGTGGATGTGATGATGCCGGGCATGCAAGGCGCGGCCAGTGTGCTGGAGCTGGCGCAAAGCTATCCGCAGGTCGCGTTCTTGGTCGTTACCGCGCTGCCCGTGGCGCAATTGCTGCCCATGCTGCGCTCCCAGGCCAATATTCGCGGTGTGCTGGACAAAGGCCACAGCGCTGCCGATCTGCGCCGCGCGATTGATCTGGCGCTGGCGGGCGTGCCCGTTTGGCCGGCGACGGACAGCATGCCCATCGGCTGGCAGGATATGCCGAGAAGCGCTACTGATTTAATAGCTACACATGCAGATTTCATCCCGGCCACTAGCCATTTATCCTTAAAAATATCATCCACGCCTGCCCAGGCCTTAAGCCCCCGCCAACGAGATGTGGCGCTGGCTGTGGCGCGCGGCCTCACCAATGCCCAAATCGCCGCTGAGCTGGGCTTGACGGAAGGCACGGTGAAAGCCTATCTCAAGGATGTGTTTCGAATTCTTGGCGCGAGCAATCGCACGCAGTTGGCGCTACGAATGGGCCATTGAGCAAATCAGCGCAGAGCGCAAATAGGCTTCAGCAAGAAGCCAGCAGCCAAATCAGCTCGGCCTGCCGCGTCGTGCCCGTTTTAGCAAACAGGCGAGCCATATGGCTGCGAACGGTGGGAACACGTCGATTAAGTTGCACAGCGACTTGAGCGGGGGTGTACATCACCAAACCTTCCAAGACGCGGCATTCCATCTCTGTGAGGTTAAATCGCAGAGCACAACGCGCCACCTGCGGCTTAACTTCCAGCATGGGGCGAACGGCCGGCGCTTGCGCTACGTTCGCGGCGGCTTTCAAGCGCTGCTGCAACCGTAGCAAAGCAGCCAACGGCTCGCGCAAGGTCAGCAACAAGTCCAGCTCTTCGCTGCAAAACTCACTCTGTTGTGGCGAGCGTAGCAGTGCCAGCATCTGCCCGTTGGGCAGAACAATAGACATCATGTGTTGCATACCGAGATCGCGTTGCAAATGCTCGGCATAAAACGCGCTCTTGCGTAGCCGAGAGGCAGGAATCAATTCATGGCTTAACAAGCCGCCGCGCTGAAGCACATCACCAAGACGGTTTTCAATGGCCAAACGCCACGCATCCATCTGGCGCACGCGCGATTCATAAATTTGAAAAAAATCGTGCGGCAAACCTATCGCATATTGAGCAGGTAGATGGGTCGGCAGACCCGATCGCCCAACCTTTTTCAGCGTGGAGGGCGGCAAGGGAGAAAAAATCGTAGCACTGGCCGCCCGTACCGCACGAGCAAAGCCGTGCATCACTTGCTCTATGGTGCCTTCCGTACCCGCCGTATGAATCCCGTCGCTCAGCGAATGCAGCATGGCTTCATGGCTTTGGCGCAGATTCATGGTGGGCAAGAGACACGTTTGAAGTGCAGTGCTTCAGATATTAGTTCAGATGAATGAAAAATGCATCATTCAGATGGATGAAAGGCAGCTAATGAGCGAAACGGCGAGACATCACCAGAAGCAAAGTGATCGTGACTTTTTTCTCAGAAAAATCGATGTTTAGCTGCGGCATTCATTCATTTGGATGTATCGGTTTGCGTCTAATCTTTCCAAAATGCAGTTGATACAGTACTTAGAGGGCGCCGTTATGTATTCCACGCACAAGCTCTGCCTAAAGAGGTCAATGGGAACTTTGTTATTTTTGTGTTGCTTCGTTGCCAGCCTCGCTCCCAAGTCCGCACACGCAGACCTCAAACAATGCGCGAAGGAGCTCTACAGCTGCGGCAAAAACGCCGCCCTTACGGCTTACTACACCGTGGATGCAGCAGCTGGCATCCTCGAGTACGCAGTGACCAATGGCCCTTGCTTGGCAGCCATGGGATCAGGCAATCCTGTCACCATCGGTGTGACGGGGGTCGTCACTGGTTTGGGTGTTGTCGGGGTGATCGGTAAAACCAAGAGCAGTTGTGAGGCAGATATTTACAGCGTGGCTGCTAAGCCTTTGGCCACGGGGCTTGATGCTATTTTGCCCAACTCGAATTTAACCAGCCTTGTACAAAATGGTGTCGACTCCGCATTTAAAGCAACGGTTCAAGCTATTCCCAATCCCTTTCCTCTACCAATGACCGTGGGTGGCCTAATTGATTGCGGCTGTGGCGCGTTAGATGCCGGAGCGCAGGCCGTGGCCGATGTCAAGCGGGTGGGTGAATTTGCATCCAAGACACTGGAAAGCTGCTCTGCTGCTGTGAATGCCTGCCCAGGTCTGAAGCAGGCACTTTCAGCCATTAAATGGATTGGTACAGCGGCAGAAGATACTTGGAAAGCCGTGTCTAATCCACTGGAGAGCTGCTCCAGCATGTCGCGTACTGAGTATGCTGCTGCAAGACTGCGCCCACTGACGCCGGGTATTGTTGATCAATTCCGCAAAAATATTGCCTGGACGGGATCGCCGCAAGAGGCGGAGTTGAGCAATGCAATGGCAACCTGCCGCAAGTATTATGAAAACCATTGTTACAGTGATGGTGACGCTGCATCTTTTTGTGATGGCCCGGTGTTCAAGCAAAACGTTGATGACGGGCTCTGGGCTGCGATTGGCAACATGATGATCGATGAAAAATTCGATCTGTATTTCAACAAAGAAGCTCGTAAATCGCTTGAGCCGATCCCTAATTGTCCGAAAGTCGACGCTTCTCTGAGCATCAACCCTAACGCCGTAGGTGCAGAAGAGGTGGCCAAACAAGCCCGAAATAGCAACGCTGCCGCATGCAACGAAGCCGTGCAAAACATGATCAAGGGCTCGGATAGAAGCCTTTACAACCTCGCGAAAGACTTGTTGCCTTCAAGCAAAGACGGCTGGAATGAGTTGCGCTTGGCTGGACAGGCAAAAAAGCCGGTCACTTTGACGGAAGAGGTTATTTTTCGCCGAGCCCTGTATGCCGCAGCCGCTGTTACTAAGTCCAAGCTAGGTGAGCAAGTACCGCAGTTTGTCGCACAGGATATCTCATTGCAAAAAGACGGCAATCTAGCAGGTGCACCCTTTACCGTACTGAACCAACGCTACAGCGTTTGGGCCTTCAATCAAATCCTGTTTAATATTGGCAAGTGCCCGGCAGATAAGAAGGGTTGGGCCAATAAATTCGACAAGCAATGCGTGCAGGAGCTGGCCACCAGTGTGGGCTACAAAGCACAATTGCCCACCACGATCAAGCTCGACGGTGTTGTCGTGAGCAATCTCCCCGGTGGAGTCACCCCAGACAGCTTCAAAGGGGCAGCTTACTACAACGAAGCCTATGCCGCCATGACGGATAAACCCATCGTGCCGCCCATACGCTTGCCAGGGGCGTCAGCCAAACCCGCTGCGCAGTTGGTGGAGGAGCGCATGGAAATTTACGAAGATCGTTGGCAGAAATTAGCCCGGCCGAAAATTCAGCAGCAGTTCAACAGCGCGATCGCAGGCTTCATGACCACGCATGCTGAACGCGTGGCTGCCATCAGACAGCAGCGCAAAGATCAAGAAGCTATCTTTACTGCCTTTTTGACAGGCATGATCATCACCGACGGCACGCGTATCAAGAGCTATTGCGCGCGCGTACAAAGCGCGACAGGTTGTGAGCCCCGCATTGATGCCGTACGGGATGAGGAAGTCAAAGACTATGCGGCGACTTTGGATTCAATTTTTGGAGGCTTAACAGACAACGAGCTAGTGCCTGCTGCAAAAGTGACCGCGCAATTAGGAAATCTCAGAACGCGGCATGAACGCACACTGCGCCAATACGAACAAGCGTTTGCATCTTGGGGCGCAAGTCTGGCAAATCTGCAAAAGCAAGCCATGGCAGATGCCGTAATACAGCATTCGAGAAATAACCCCCCGCGCATCGTTGTTGTTAACGTCAGCGGCCCTGGAACGTCTGGAAACTCATCATCGGGTGGGGGGGCTGGCTCTGCACCTGATCGAACGAGGCAGTCCAGCGAACAACGCGAGCGCGAAGAGCGCCAAGCGCGGGATAACCAGCGCCGGCGCGACGCCATTGAAGAGTTGGAGCGGGATCGCGACAGAGAGACACGTGAACGCGAAGAACGCTTACTTCGTGAGCGTGCGCGTGATTCTGGCCGCAGAAGCGATCAGGTTGCAGCGGTTACTACAAAGGAGCCTGTGAAACCAGTGACTGTGCCCGATACGCCGGTGATCCAAACATCCCGGCCATTGCCCGATCCGACACCAGACCGTACGGGCGGTGCGCGAACGGCGGGCCCGATTGGTATGCAAGTAGCGCCAGGCATGGTGGCAGTTGCGCCGCGCCCAGCGCCTCCTGCGGTAGCCACACAGATGGTTCCGCCGCCACCGCCACCGCCATCGCCAGGTGCGGTGGCAGCTCCCCCTTCAGTGCCCGCCGGTACAAATGTAAAAGACCAAGTAGTACGAGTAGCGCCCCCTACCGGGGTTGCGCAGATGACTCCACCGCCACCACCTGCGCCATCGCCAATTGCAATGGTAGCTCCTCCCCCTGAACTCACCGGCACAAATCTGAGAGACCAAACGCCACGAGCAGCGCCTCCTGCGGTCAGTACACAGGCATCGCCCCCACCGCCGCCCGCCTTCAACGAGGCTCAGTATCGTAGTTCTCGCAAACAAGCCATGGAGGTCGAATGGCTCGCACCTTGTAAAAGCGATACTGGATGTCATCGGGTTGTGGGTGGCTTGTTGAGTCAATGGCTCGATGCCGAAGTCGGTCGTATCAGGAGCGACACAACGATTCTGAATAACGCATCGCGTTTGAATCAGCTGCAAGAGTCCATTGAAGACAGTTATGAGGCACGAATCAAGCAGCAGTGGCCTAAACCCCCAACCACGACCCAAATTCTCAAGGATATCCCCACCACGCTGGGTACACCCAAGCCAAATGTGCCGCAGCCTAGCAATCGACGTTAATGAACTGGTAGCTTGCGCAGCGATCCCTTCTTTGAAGGACTCGTTGCCCATGCTGCATTCACATGGGTGAAAAAATCATCAGACCCAACATGATGCGACTTAGTTTTGCTGCAAAATTAGTAGCATGCTGCGCATATTTCATCTCGGTAAAGGGCCGAATTGTCAATCAAATGAACCGTCAGGCTGTGCCTAGCCCTGGCACGATGGGCGGCAGTGCGCCCAACAGCCTGATCAGCTCTTGCTGGGGCGTGGTACCGGTTTTGGCGAAGATGGCGGAGAGCTGGCTGCGCACGGTGGGTAGCTTGAGATCGAGCGATTGCGCGATTTCTGCGGGTGTTTTTCCCTGCACCAGCAAAGGCAGCACGCGGCTTTCTGCGGGGGACAGGCCAAAAGCTTGGATCACAAAGCCTGCCGCCGCATCTGTGCGGCCTTGGCGGTCAATCAGCAGCAACATCACAGCAGCGCGCGCATCACCGGCGCTGTTTTTCGCCGGGGCAGAGACGGGCAGTGCTAAAGCCATGGTGTCACCCTCCAAAAGGCTTGAGCCGCCTTCGCCAGTGGCAGCGGTCAGCAGCAAAGCACCCAAAGCATCACGGGTGTGAGGTGCAGCAGGCATCGGCATGGTTTTTTTAGAAAGAAAATAGGCTTTGGACCACGCAGAATCTGCGCGAGCAGCTATTATTTTAGTAGCGCTGTTCGCAAAACTGAGCTGCCCGGAAGTATCAAAAAAGCTCACGCCGAAATCCATGCTGTCTAAGCTGCGGTGAAACACGCCCAACTGCTCTTTTGCGCCCTTCATTTGCCAATGCAGATCAAAAGCACGGTGAATATGCGGATAAATGGCGGCGAGATTTTGCACGTCT
>JAAFJC010000121.1 GCA_013297925.1 Comamonadaceae bacterium | reverse complement strand
AAGGCATGCTATTAAAACAGTAGCTGCTTGCGCATGTTTTACGCCGGCTACTGCTTATTTTGCCTTAAAAATCATTCGTAGACCTCAGCCTCAGGATCTGTAGCCTCCAGCTCATAGCTCGCAGCCAGCATCGCCAAGCGCCCGATCACGCCATACATGTAAAAGCGATTGGGCACACTCGCCCCCGGCTTCGCACCGGGCTGCGGCATATGCGCAGATTTATCAAAAGCCAGCGGCACAAACTGCGCGCCGGGTGAATTCAAATTCTCATCCACGCCACGCTCAGAATGCACGCGATAGAAGCCGCCCACCACATAACGATCCATCATGTACACCACAGGCTCAGCCACGGCCTCGTTAACGCGCTCATTGGTGTGCACGCCTTCTTGAATGATGACTTGGCTGATCTCTTGCCCGTCTTTGGCAACGCTCATTTTGTTTTTCGTTTTGCGATTGAGCACATCCAGATCTTTCGCATCACGCACCGTCATGATGCCCATGCCATAAGTTCCGTTATCGGCTTTCACCACGACGAAGGGCTTCTCGTTGATCCCATATTCTTTGTATTTGCGTTTGATCTTGGTGAGCAGCGCATCCACATTCGACGTGAGGCAATCCATGCCCAAGCCTTCTTGAAAATTCACCTCGCCGCATTGCGCAAACATCGGATTGATCAACCAAGGATCAATGCCGAGCAGTTTGCCAAAGCGCTTGGTGAGCTCTTCATAGGCTTGGAAATGCTGCGATTTGCGGCGCACATGCCAGCCTGCATGCAGCGGCGGCAGAAGGAATTGCTCGTGAATGTCTTCCAAGATGCCGGGGATGCCAGCGCTCAAATCGTTGTTGAGCAGAATCGTGCAAGGATCAAAATCTTTCAGCCCCAAGCGGCCTTTGCCCAAGCCCGAATCGCTCTTGATGCGCATCGTGGGCTCTAGGATCACATGATCGCCATTGGGCAGATCAATGCGCGTGGCTTCTTTGATCTCAGGATTGATCGAGCCCAGGCGCACATTGAGCCCCGCCATATTGAAAATGCGCGCGAGCCGCGCCACATTCATCAGGTAGAACATATTGCGCGTGTGGTTCTCAGGAATCACGAGCAGATTCTTCGCATCCGGGCAAATCTTCTCAATCGCCGCCATCGCCGCTTGCACAGCGAGAGGCAGCATTTCTTCCGTCAAATTGTTCCAGCCGCCGGGATAGAGATTGGTATCCACAGGCGCAAGCTTGAAGCCCGCATTGCGCACATCCACCGAGCTATAAAACGGCGGCGTATGCTCCATCCACTCCAAACGAAACCACCGCTCAATAGCGGGCATGCTGTCCAAAATGCGCTGCTCCAGCTCGTTGATGGGGCTGTTGGTGGCGGTGATGAGATGGGGAACCATTGCTTATCTGCTTTCACGTTGTTTAGCTCGCATTGTAAGAATTTGGGGGCGAGTCTGTCGGTTGCAAGACACGGCGCTATGCAAACAGCTCAGGGCTTGGCTTTTTCATAGGCTTCGTATTTGGGCTCTGCCAAGATGAAAGGCCGGGTTTGATCATCAGCCGCTGGCGCTTGAGGCGCAGGGGTCTTAGGCAAGGCGTAGGACAAAATGGCCAAGCCCACCAAAGCCGAGAAAATCGAGCCCGCATAAACACCCAAGCGCACGGGCGTCGCCAAGGCGGGGTCAGTAAAGGCCAAAGCCCCCACAAACAAGCTCATCGTAAAGCCAATGCCAGCAATACAGCCCACACCAACAATCTGTATCAAATTGCCCGGCTTTTGAGCTTTCATCAGGGCTGCGCCCAAGTACGTCATCAAGGCAATGCCAATCGGCTTACCGAGCGCCAAACCAAAAGCCGCTCCCAAGGTGATCGGATGCGTCAAATACTGGCTCGCGCCTGCCAAGCTCACGCCCGCATTGGCAAATGCAAATACCGGCATGATGCCAAACAACACCCAAGGCCTAAAATCATGCTCGGCGGCATGCAAAGGGCTGGTTCCCGCCTTGCACTTGAGCGGCACGCAAGCCGCCACGATTACGCCACCAATCGTTGGACTCACGCCAGATTTGTACATCACCACCCAAAGCACTGCGCCCACACCGATGAACAAGCCCACCGAAGCCAGTTTCAAGCGGTTCATAACGAGCAATACCGCCGTCACCCCAACGGCCATGAGCAGGTAATCCACGGCCACCTGCTCGGTGTAGAAAAAAGCCACGATCAAAATAGCGCCCAAATCATCCACCACAGCCACAGCCAGCAAAAACGCCTTCAATGCAGGCGGCACGCGATTGCCCAGCAGCGACAACACGCCGAGCGCAAAAGCAATATCCGTGGCCGCAGGAATCGCCCAGCCTTGCCCAAAGCCAGCGCCGGCTGCAAACGCCAAATACAGCAGTGCTGGCATCGCCATGCCGCCTGCTGCGGCCAGCACGGGCAGCATGGCCGCCTTGGCGTTGGAGAGTTGCCCCTCCAGCACCTCGCGTTTGAGCTCCAGCCCCACAAAGAAAAAGAACAGCGCCATCAGCGCGTTCTTGATCCAGTCCGACACCTTCATCTCAATGCCGCCACCTGTGGGGCCAATCGTGAAAGAGCCGTAGAGCAGCGATTGATAGGCCGACCCCAAAGGTGAATTGACCACCACCATCGCCAGTGCCGCGATAAATACCAGCAGCGCTCCCGGCACAGCCTCTTGCGGCAGAAAGCCCAATACTTTTTTTGTAGACGATGATGCGGCCATGGTGGATGCTTCCGTGCTTTAAGCAATTGAGATGAGATAGCCGGTGTAGGCCACGTAACACCCGATGAAAACACAGCCTTCCCAGCGCTGCAATTTGATACCCGTGCGCGCAAAGACCACCAACAAAGCCGTAGTGGCCAACATCACCCAAATGTCAAAGCGCGCAATTTGAGCCGGCATATCAATCGGTTTAACGAAGGACGTTGCGCCTAAGATGAACAAGATGTTGTAGATGTTCGAGCCGATGATATTGCCATAAGCCACATCGGCATGCTTGCGGATCGCCGCCATCACGGAGGTGACGAATTCAGGCATCGACGTGCCCACGGCCACAATCGTCAAGCCAATGATGGCGTCTGATACGCCATAGCTCTTGGCCAATTCAATCGCGCCGCCCACCAAGAACTTCGCGCCATAAATGGTGATCGCGATGCCCACCACAGCCATCAGCACAGCGAGGATGATGGTCTTGGGGCCTTTGCGCGCATCGTCACTGCGATGCTCGGCAACCACAGCCGCTTCATCCGGCGCGGTTTTTTCCTGCCTATAAACATAGCCCACATAGGCAAACAAGCTGAGCACAAACAGCACGCCCACCAGCGGCCCCATGCGCCCATACACCACCACTACCGCGCATGCCACAGCAGAAGCCACGAGCATGAGGGCATCGCGCTTAAAGCCTTTCGGGTTCACCGCCATGGGGTAAATCACTGCCGAGAGCCCCAAGATCAGCAAAATATTGGCGATATTTGAGCCCACCACATTGCCCACGGCGATGCCGGGCGAGCCATTGATCGCCGCCGTCACACTCGTCACCAGCTCGGGCGTGGAGGTGCCAAAGCCCACCAAGGTCAAGCCAATCAGCAGCGGCGAGACACCCAGCGCCTTGGCCGAAGCCACTGCCCCCCGTACCAGCAGCTCACCCCCCACAATCAAAAGCACCAATCCCAATGCAATACTTAACCAGACACTCATTTATTGCTCCTTCGCAAATGGGGTCGACGTGTTTAGGAAATGATCGTAACGGTAAACATGGATCTGGGCAAACTTAAAGGCCATCGGTAACAAGCCAATGAACAGTGCCGGCACGAAACGTCCGGCGCATAGAGCGACCTACAATCTATTGGTTTCTTGATAACTGCTCGAATCCCATGCAATTCATCCGCTTCTCCGATCTCTGCGCCTCTGGCCAAGCCAGCGGCAAACGCGTTTTCATCCGCGCTGATCTCAACGTGCCTCAAGACGATGCCGGCAAGATCACCGAAGACACCCGCATCCGCGCCAGCATCCCCTGCATTGAGATGGCATTGAAAGCTGGTGCGGCCGTTATGGTCACCTCTCACCTAGGCCGCCCCACCGAGGGTGAATTCAAACCCGAAGACAGCCTCGCTCCAGTGGCAGCGCGCATGAGCGAGCTACTTGGCAAACCTGTAAAGCTGCTCTCCAACTGGGTTGATGGCGTAGCTGTGAATCCCGGCGAAGTCGTGTTGTTAGAAAACTGCCGAGTCAACAAAGGCGAAAAGAAAAACGTCCCAGAGCTCGCACGAAAAATGGCAGCGCTCTGCGACATCTTCGTACACGACGCCTTCGGCACAGCCCACCGCGCCGAGGCCTCCACCTACGGCATCGCCCAATACGCAAAAATCGCCAGCGCTGGCCCGCTGCTCGCTGCTGAAATGGATGCGATTGGTAAAGCCTTAGCCAATCCAAAGCGCCCACTCGTCGCCATCGTGGCAGGCAGCAAAGTCTCCACCAAGCTGACCATCCTGCAAGCGCTCTCAGCAAAGGTCGATGGCCTGATCGTTGGCGGCGGCATCGCCAACACCTTCATGCTCGCCGCAGGTCTGAAAATCGGCAAATCCTTGGCTGAGCCAGATCTGCTCGCAGATGCCAAAGCCGTGATCGAAGCCATGAAAGCGCGCGGCGCGGCTGTCCCGATTCCAGTGGACGTGGTTTGCGCCAAAACCTTCGCAGCGGATGCGCCGGCAACAATCAAAGCCGCAACGGATGTAGCCGACGATGACCTCATCCTAGACATCGGCCCCAAAACTGCTGAGATCCTCGCAAACCAACTCAAAGCCGCCGGCACGATTGTGTGGAACGGCCCTGTCGGTGTGTTCGAATTCGATGCATTTGCAGGCGGCACAAAAGCCATCGCTCATGCCATCGCTGAATCAGATGCCTTCAGCATCGCCGGCGGCGGTGACACGCTCGCAGCCATTGCCAAATACGGCATTGAAAAAGATGTGAGCTACATCTCCACCGGAGGCGGCGCATTCCTTGAAGTGCTCGAAGGCAAAACCTTGCCAGCGTTTGAAATCTTAGCCAAACGCGCGGTTACTTGATACAGACCATCCGCACCTGCTTGATGTCGGTTAATCCCATCATCACTTTTTCCATGCCATCCATCTTGAGAGTGCGCATGCCGCCACCTACTGCGGCCACGAAAATATCGGCCACGCGAGCACGCTCTTGTATGAGCTTCTTCACGGTGTCGTCACCGACGAGAAGCTCGTGCAAACCAATGCGGCCTTTGTAGCCCGTCTTGTTGCACTTATCGCAGCCTACAGGGCGATAGAAGCGTAAGTTGCCGTCTTTGCCGTAGGAATCCGTCCAGCTTTGTAGCAGCTCTTGCTGAGCCCCGCCTGGATCTCTCACCCAAGCGGCAGTGTGCTGCAAATCTTCAGCGTACTCCTTCATGAACGCTTTGATCTCTTTGGCATCTGGCGTGTATTCCTCTTTGCAGTCACACAATTTCTTGGCCAAACGTTGCGCGAGGATGCCGAGCAAAGCATCCGCAAAGTTGAACGGGTCCATGCCCATGTCGAGCAAGCGGATGATGGATTCTGGTGCGCTATTGGTATGCAGCGTGGAAAAAACTAAGTGGCCGGTGAGCGAAGCTTCCACGCCCATGCTCACGGTTTCTTTATCCCGGGATTCGCCCACCATGATGATGTCAGGGTCGGCACGCAAGAAGGCGCGCATGATGGTCGCGAAATCAAGGCCCGCTTTTTTATTCACCTGCACTTGGCGCAAGCCTTTTTGCGTGATCTCCACCGGGTCTTCCGCCGTCCAAATCTTGGTGTCAATCTTGTTCAAGAATTTGAGTACCGAATGCAGCGTAGTCGTCTTGCCAGAGCCTGTGGGGCCA
>JAAFJC010000120.1 GCA_013297925.1 Comamonadaceae bacterium | reverse complement strand
ACATCCGCATTGGCCTGCACAGCGCCAAAGCGTTTGCTGATACGAGAAAGCCGCACGGCTGTGCGGCTTTCGGGAGAAGTGTGTAAATCGCTCACACAAAAATTCTAGCGAATTTCGTGCCCGAATTCACAAATTACTCGCACTTGCTGGCAGCCATGTAATCCACGACCTTGATCTTGCCGGAGATGATGTCAGCCTTGGCTGCGTCCACCTTCTTGCGCATATCCGCAGAGACGAGTTTCTCGTTGTGTTCATCCATGGCGTAATCCACGCCGCCTTCTTTCAGGCCGAGTGCAGAGATGCCAGGTGTGTGCTGCTTCATGGCGTTGTACACAGCAACATCAACTTTTTTCAGCATAGACGTCAGCATGGTACCGGGCTGGATGTGGTTTTGGTTACTGTCCACGCCAATGGCGAGCTTTTTCGCGTCCTTTGCCGCTTGATAGACACCGATACCTGTACCGCCGGCAGCAGCAAATACAACATCAACCCCTTGAGTGAATTGTGCTTTAGTGAGCTCTCCGCCACGGGTTGGGTCGTTCCATGCTGCGCCAGTAGTTCCAGTCATATTGGCAAAAGTTCTGACTTTCGGATTTACAAACTTAGCGCCTTGCTCGTAGCCGCACTGAAATTTGCGAATCAGAGGAATGTCCATGCCACCCACGAAGCCAACTTTACCGGTCTTGGAGGCTTGGGCGGCCATCATGCCCACTAGGAAACTGCCCTCGTGCTCGTTAAACACGATGGATTGCACGTTAGGCTCCTTCACCACGAAGTCAATGATGGCGAAATTGATCTTGGGGAATTCTTTCGCAACTTTTCCTAGGGCATCACCCTGCGAGAAGCCAATACCAATGATTGGATTCGCACCCTTTTCAGCCATGCGGCGGATCGCTTGCTCGCGCTGGGTGGGGTTGGTCACCTCAAACTCCAAATATTGCTTGCCCGATTCTTTCTTGAAGCGTTCAGCACCGTTATAGGCTGCTTCGTTGAAAGATTTGTCGAACTTACCGCCCATATCAAAAATCACGGCAGGCACATTCGCGGGCGCTTCAGCAACTGGTGCCGGGGGAGCTGCGGGAGCTACCGGCTTCGCAGGCTCTTCTTTTTTGCCGCATCCAGCAATAGCCAACGCTAGCGAAATTGCGCTCAGAGAATAGACGATATGACGACGTTGCATAGGAATTCCTTGATCAAAGTTAAAGTATCTTGATAACAAAATATTTGTACCACGACTAATATTAAACTAGATTTGAATGATTGAACACCAAATCAACACAAGCTCTCTTTCTAAAGTGGTGCTGCATGAGCACTTGGATGGCAACTTGCGCCCGCAAACTCTTCTTGAGCTTTGCAAAGCGAGCGGCGTGGATTTACCTGCCGATACACCTGATGCGCTGCAGCACTGGATTCATACGCAGGCCAATTCTGGTTCGCTAGAGCGCTATGTGGCGGCTTTTGGGCTCACCGTGGCGGCGATGTCCACGCCAGAGGCTTGCAAGCGGGTGGCTTTTGAGGCTGTGGAGGATTGTGCGGCTGATGGCGCGCAGCTGATTGAGCTGCGAATGGCGCCTTTGCTGCTGGAATCGCATGGCTTAGGTGGGGATGAGGCTGTGGCGGCGATTCTCGCTGGATTGGCGAGAGGCAGCGCGGCCACAGGTATCCCTTGCGGCTTGATCGTTTGCGGCATGCGCTCGGATGCGCCTCTTGATGTGATGCGCAGTGCCGAGCTGGCGGTGCGGTTTGTAGGCAAGGGTGTGATTGGGTATGACTTAGCCGGCGCTGAGCGCGGCTTTCCTGCCACGATGCACGCCAAAGCGGTGGCGCTTGCTCGTGAAGCAGGGCTGGGGATCACGCTGCATGCAGGCGAAGCGGATGTGGGCGAGCGGGTGATGGAGGCGATTGAGCTGGGGGCAACGCGAATCGGCCATGGTGTGCAAATCACGCAAGGGCTGGGCGCATCCGAGCGCATGGCAAGAGCAAGAGATGCAGGCGTGCATTTCGAGGTCTGCCCAACGAGTAATGTGCATACCGGCGCTTGGAAAGATCTGGCCACCCATCCATTGATGGCGATGGAAAAGGCTGGTTTGAACTGGTCTGTGCAGGCGGATAACCGATTGATTTCCGTATTGACTCAAGGCTCAGAATTTCGGGTGGCGCATGAGGTGTGTGGCTTGAGTCTTGCGCAAATCATGCGTGGGCAAATCTGTGCGGCGCGTGCTTCTTTTCTGTCGTCTGAGGCGCGGTTGAGTGCTGAGAAACGTTTGATTGCTTGGTGTGCCGAGCAGTTAGTTGCTTTGACCTGAGCGCGCCGACTGCGCTTGGGCTATCCCCCTCCACGAATGTCCTCCTGCGTGCTGCGCCCGCATTCCCCGATATGGTAGCTGCGGGAGATAGCCCAACCACATTCGGCGGTTGATACTTCCTATGTGCAAAGAATGTCAGATCAGGGAACAGGCCACGAGTTTGAGGTGCTGTGATTTGGGTATCTCCCGCAACGAAATAAAGGGGGAGGCACGCGCGTAGCGCCAGCCGGAGGACATTCGTGGAGGGGGATGCCCAAAGCGCAGCGCCTCAAACTCGCAGCCGCTCCATCTACAAGCCATCGTATGAATACTGCAAAAATAATAGCGCCCCGCGCAATAAACATGACGGCTACCTGCCTAAAAACCTTCAAAAAACCATAAAAAAACCCGGCGAACCGGGCTTTCCTGTATTGCTAAAAAAAATCAGTTTGGCGATACGCCCAAAGACTTCACAGTTTCCAGATTCAAGAAACCATCAACCGGCAGGCCTTTGGATTGCTGGTAACCATTCACAGCGCGCATCGTGGTTTCACGCAGCACGCCGTTGATCGGGCCGGGGTTGAAGCCAGCGGTGGACAGGGCGCGTTGGATTTCCATGATCTTGGCGGGTGTGGCATTGGTCTCGCACAGGATCGCGCGGTTTTCAATGCGGGCATCCGCTGTTTTGACCTGGTAAGAAATCGTCTCGTATTGAGCTGGCACATCCACAGCGCGTGAGCTGGCTGGCTGATCGATCACTTGGCGGCTGACAGTCTGGAAGACGGCAGGAATCGTCTCCTCGCGCATGCTTGCTGGCGTGTCGATCACGCGGCGCTGCACGGTTTGCGACACTGCAGCCACGGGGATCTTGCGCACGCCGGCTGGTGTGTCCACCACGCGGCGCTCTACTGTGCGGTATTCCGCTGGGATCACGATTTCGCGCTGCGTGGCGCTCTTGTCGATTACCTGGCGCGTTACGGTTTGGAACACGGCTGGAATGGTGATCTCCTCGGTACGAGCAGGCGATGCCTCAACGCGCGTCTTGACCACTTTGCTCGTGCCGGGCACTTCAATCGTGCGCACGGTCGCAGGCTGATCGAGCACTTGGCGCGTGATGGTTTGGTACACGGCTGGGATTTTGATCTCGCGCACATAACCTTCTTCGCCAGTGTCTGCGCCTTTGCCTACAGAGTTAGCAGCAGTTACGCCACCAGCGCCCTTGATGAGGCTGGCTGCGCGCAGCACGCGCTCGCCAGATGGCGTTGCAATGATGTTGCCTTTGTCGTCAAACTTGTAGCCAGCGGCCTTGAGTTTTTCAATGTCGATTTCTTGGCGAGTCACGGTTTGAAAGGTGGCTGGGATGGCCACTTCAGAGCTGCTTGCTTGAGAGACCAATTCTTGACGAGTGACCGTGGCGTACTGCGCAGGCGTTTCCACTTCACGGACGCTTGCAGGTGTTTTCACGACCAAACGAGAAATCGTCTGAAACTGTTCGGGAATCGAGACCAAGCACATCACGTCATCGTCAAGATTGCTGTTGTTGCTGGTGATGATTTGCGTATCGACGACACCACGGCTGCCTGGATTGGCAGCGGAGGAAACATCCACACGGCTACCTGCAACGCGGCCATCTTGGCCGACGACAAAGCCGCGCAACGGACGTACTTCAATCGCTTGGCCAATGTAGGCACGGCCACGCTTCCACTCTTTGGTCGCGTCAGCGATTTTCACGCGCTCGGTCACGGTCTCATACGTGGCAGGCACTTCCACCAAGCTCTTGCTGGCTTCTTTCACCAACACGCGCTCAGTCACCGTCTTGTAGGTGGCAGGTGTGACTTGCAGGCGCGAGCTGGCCGCAGAGCGCTCTGCTTGCTCGCTCATGGTGCGCAGAGGAATGGCGATCGGCTCGTAGCGCACGCTTTCAGGACGCTGGAGCACTTGCTCGGTCTCGGTTTTGAAGGTGGCAGGCACGGTCTCAACGCGGGTCGTGGCAGGGCGATCAGCCACCGTCTCATCCTTCATCGCATAGACAGCCGGGATCACCTTGAGCTCTTTGCGAGCAGGCGTCACCATCACTTGCTCGGTCACGGTTTTGAAGGTGGGGGGTGTGGTCTCGATGCGCTTGCTCTCGGCCTTGACCAAAATCGTCTCGCTCAAAGATTTGTAGGTCGGCGCAATCGGCTCGTCGCGCGTGGTGGCTGGCTGGACGACAACCTCTTCAGACACTGTTTTGTAAGTCGCCGGCACTGGAATCTGGCGTTTGATTTCTGGCGCAACCATGACTTGCTCGGACACCGTGCGGAAAGTAGCCGCCACTGGCACGAAATTCTTCGTGGCAGGCACTTTGAGCACTTGCTCGGTCTTGGTTTCAAACTTGGCAGGAATCTGCACATTGGCAAAACACTCGCTGGCGGCGGCATTGATCTGCGCGCTGACGGGGCGAGGCAAATTGCCGCTGAAGTTGTTGTCGCATTGCTTCATGCTGGCGCGCACGGGCTTGCCGGAAGCATCGAAATAAACGTTGACTGCCATCTCTGGGCTGAATGGCACATATTTACCAATCAAAGCGGCGCTTACACCATCGCGACCTTGCGAGCGACCTGCGCCAATATCGCAGGCACCGCGAGCATATTGATTGGCGTCATAGCCTTGTGCTTTGGCTGCGTCTTTGGCGGCGGTCAAATCAGAAAGCCTTTGCACTTTGACATCTGCTTCGCCTGCGCGCTTGAGGGCTTCATGCGTGGTGTGTGGCTTGTAAAACTTGGCGGTGCCAGCTGTGACCGCGGCATCGCATTCAGCCGCTGTGTCGTAGCCTTCGTTGCCAAAGCCATCGCTATGCTTTGCAGCAAGAGCTGCGCTCATCATGAAAAATGAGCTGCCCAAGATGGCGCAAATGCCAGCTGCTTTGAAGCGGCGATTGCTAGGGAAAGTGTTCGATTGCATTGTGTGTCCCGTGAGATTGATCAAAGATGAACGAAGTCAAAACGCTTAGTTCGGGACGGAGTGTGACTGACGCTGGACAGCCAGTTAGGCGACAGTCTACAAATTTTGCTTATTCTGTGAAAAATGTCCGGCGTATTAGCTAAAAAACAGACAGTTATTGCCTACAAGTTGGCAAAAAAAAAGCCCGGCGAACCGGGCTTTTTGTGTGGCTGAAGAAGGATTACTTCTTAGGAGCAGAAGCGGGAGCTGCTGCTGCGGCGGCCTTCTCATCTTTCTTCGGTGCTGCAGCCTTGGCTTTCTTGTCGTCTTCAGCTTTTTTCTTGGCATCGGCTTTGGCTTTCTTGTCAGCTTCAGCTTTTGCTTTTTTCTCGTCAGCAGCCTTTTTCTTGGCTTCTGCTTTGGCTTTCTTCTCTTCTTCAGCCTTCATTTTTGCGTCAGCTTTTGGATCTTTGGCTGCGGCTGGCTTGGCATCAGCGGCCTTAGCATCCTTGGCAGGAGCTGCTACAGCTGCGGCGGC
This sequence comes from Comamonadaceae bacterium, assembly GCA_013297925.1. Lineage (GTDB taxonomy): Bacteria > Pseudomonadota > Gammaproteobacteria > Burkholderiales > Burkholderiaceae_C > JANMDU01. Next base: position 185 of record JAAFJC010000120.1, on the reverse strand, counting down.
AGGCTTGGCAGCGTCGGTCTTAGCGGCTGGCTTGTCGTCCTTCTTAGGAGCGGCTGCTACGCCTTTGTAGCTTGCGCCACCCACGGTCATGCCTTCGGCGGAGAATTTGGCAGCATTGGTTTCGCCCACGCCTTTGACGCGCTCGATGAAATCGTTCCAATCTTTGAAGTTGCCTTTTTTGCGCT
>JAAFJC010000012.1 GCA_013297925.1 Comamonadaceae bacterium | reverse complement strand
ACGTCGGCCTTGTTTGCGAAATACAGATAACGACGATTGGCCTGAGATTCGCCTGCGAAAGCGGCTTTCAGGTTTTCTTCCGTCTTGGAGCCTTTGAGTGCTGCCATGATGATTCTCCTAGGGTTTGACAAACGTTTGCCTTGAACATTCAAGGACAGATGGACGATAACCGCTCTGGAGCGCTTCGTCTAATCGGTCTTTTCAATCCCCATCATTGAGAAGGGCAATCGGTAAGCTAATGTTGATTGGCAAAACCAACCGGTTTGCTCAAGATTCAGGCCAGCCAACGCTGCAAAGCCAAGAGCGCATGCAACGCGGCCATCCCTGTGATCACCGTCATCAAGATATTGCCTTTGCAACGCAGCGCCACGGCCAAAGCCATCGCTGCTGCACCATACTTCGGCCAAAGCGCCCAGCCGCCAAATTGGCCTGCGCTAATGCCCACACCACTGGCCACAATGGCAGCGAAGATGGCTGGCACGACGAGTTTGAGACCATGCGATAGCCAAGCAGGCATGTCGCGATTCGCAAACAGGCCGATGAAGGAATAGCGAATCAGGAAGGTGCCCAAGCCCAATGCGAGCACCACGCCCCAGCTTTGTAGCGTGCTCATGCGTTTTTCTCCTCTAGCGCGTCTGGCATCAATCGCTCCACGATCAAGCCTGCCAGCAGACCGAGCAAGCAAGCGGCGATCATCCCGAGCTTGAGGGGCAAGGCAAACAGCGCCACACTCGCCACAGCGCCCGCCACAGCAGCTGCCAGCAAAGGCATGCTGCGCACGGTGGTGGAGAGCGTAGCGATAAAGGCCAACGGAATCGCGAAATCCAGCTGCCAGCTCGCAGGGATCACGCTGCCAGCAAGTGAGCCGATGATGCAAAAAGCCAGCCATGCCGGCCAAAGCACAGCGCTCACGCCCGCGTAGTAGGCCAGCAAATGATTGCTACTTTCCTTGGGCCGCTCCAGCTCGCGCTGCTGCATCAAAGCAAACGCGTTATCCACTAGAAAAGCGGCAGCCAGCATACGGCGCGGTGTGCTCAGGTGGCGCACGCGCGGAGCCATCGCCGCGCTATACACAGCCATGCGCAAATTCACCACTAAGCCCGAGAGCACCGCCACCCACAGCGCAGATGCGCTCTGCAAAAACTGCGTGAGCACAGCCTGCGAACTGCCGCCGTACACCAACCCCGGCAAGGCCAGCGCGGCAGGTAGCACCAGGCCAGCGTTCACAGCCGCCACACCGCAGACCAAAGCGAACGGAAGATACGAAGGCACGATGATCAAAGTCTCGCGCGCACCATCCATGAAGGCGGGGCGAGAATCTGGGTGGAGGAATTTCATCACTATGATTTTAGTAGCACGTCGCGCAGATTTTATGCCGGCGACTGGCCTATTTCACTCATTTTTGTTGCGATAACCATGCTTGCAAGCGCTGCACGCCTTCGTCTAAACGCGACAGATCTTTGGATGCAAAACACCAGCGCAGCCAGCCTTCACCTTCGGGCGCAAACGCATTGCCAGGCGCTAAACCAATACCAGCTTCGAGCACGAGGCGTTTGGCAGTTTGTAGCGCATCTGTGTGCCCTTCGATTTGAAAGAAGGCATACATGCCGCCCGGCGCAGCGGCCACTTTCACACCTTGCGTTTCTTGCAGCAGCTTGATCAACTTATCGCGGCACTGATGAAGATGCGCAACGATGCGCGGCGTGACTTCTTCGGTGCGCTGCAAAGCCAGCGCTGCCGCTTTTTGAATGAACACTGGGCTGCATGAGGTATTGAACTCAATCAGCTTGCCCACTTGCGCGCTCATGCCCTCGGGCATGGCGAGCCAGCCCACGCGCCAGCCCGTCATGAGAAAGCTCTTGCTCATGGAGCCTACGGCGATCACGCGGTCTTGTGGGTTAGCAATATCCAAGAAACTCGGCGCGCAGCCGTTCTTTGTGTCGCCACCGTAGTAAAGCCGCTCATAAACTTCGTCGGCCAAGATCCATGTGCCTGTGTTGCGGCAATGAGCGAGGATGGCTTCCTGCTCCGCACGGGTGAGCGTCCAGCCCGTGGGATTGTTGGGCGCGTTCAGAATCAGAAGCTTGGTTTTTGCGGTCACTGCACCAAGCAGTTGATTCATGTCCAACTGCCAAGCGCCGTGCGCATCCGGCACAAGGCTCACGCATCGCACCTTCGCCCCCATAATCGCAGGCTGCGCCGTGAGATTCGGCCACACAGGCGTCACAGCCACCACTTCATCGCCCGCATCCAGCAAAGTCTGGCAAGCCAGCATCAGCGCATTCACGCCGCCTGCAGCGATACCGATGCGATCCGCAGAGATGGGCTGATGCAAGCGAGAAGCATATTGCGCCACCGCTTCGCGCAGGGCAGGCAAGCCCAGATTGTGTGAATAAAACGTCTCGCCCGCTCGCAAAGATTCGATGGCCGCTTCCCGAATGAATTGCGGCGTGACTTCATCGCTCTCGCCAAACCAAAAAGGCAGCACGCCTTCTCGGCCTAGGCCAGCATTGGCCACTTCGCGGATTTTGGATTCTTCGAGGGATTGGATGATCGTGCGCATCGTCTCATTGTCATCTCAAATTGAGCGATTGATCTTGCTGCAAGGCGATTGACTCTTGCTTTTTATAGCGCGATTCATCTAATATCAGCAACAATCATTCTTCAAAGATCATGGCCACGAAACGAAAAATCACCCCACCCACTCTGCCTAAAAAGCAGCCCTTGCAGCTCAAAACCCCCGAGCCCGCGCCAAGCACGGCAGAAGTAGAAGAAGTGCTCTCAGGCCTAGACCGCTTCGACATCCGCATCCTGCGCGAGCTGCAAAGCGATGGACGGCTCACGAATGCCGAGCTCTCCGAGCGCATCGGCCTCTCGCCTGCGCCCTGCTGGCGGCGCGTGAAGCGCTTGGAAAGCGAGGGCTACATCAGCGGGTATCACGCTCAATTGAACCGCCATAAACTCGGCCTCGGCGTGATCGCCTTTGTGCGCCTCTATGCCGATGTGAACACCGGCGCTGTGACTCGCGAGTTGCGCCAAGCCTTGGTCAAACTCCCTGAAGTGATGGACGTGCACCACATCTCAGGCGAAGGCTCATTCGAGATCACCGTGCTCGCCACCGATCTGGAATCGTATTCCCGCTTTGCGATGGAGACGCTGATCAACCTGCCGCATGTGAAGGATTTGCATACGAGTTTTTCACTCGGCGAAGTGAAGGCTTCGAGAGAGTTACCACTTGGACATCTGTCTTACGGTAGGTAGATCAACGCGCTATCATTGTTCATATGAGCTTCTTTGCCATCCTGTTTGCCTTGCTGATCGAGCAGGTGCGCCCGATGCTGCTGGATAGCGCCGTCCATCGCGCTGCGTTCGGCTGGGTGCGCGGCTGCGCGCGCAGCTTGGATGCAGGGAGAGAGCATCATGGCTGGCTACTTTGGAGCTGTGCCGTGCTGCTTCCTGCTCTGCTGGCTTGGGGGGTGTATGCGCTTTTGCTTCTGAGCGGAGGCTGGGTCGGAGCGGTGTTGGCTTTTGCTTGGAGCGTGGCGGTGCTGTATTGCACGCTGGGCTTTCGGCAATTCAGCCATCATTTCTCGGCGATTCGCCAAGCTCTAGACGATGGCGATACGGCTCGCGCCACGGCGCTGCTGGCAACGTGGAAACAAGTCGAGGCCAAGACCATTTCTAGCGAGCAATTGACTCGCCTGCTGATCGAGCATGCCGTGATTGCGGCGCATCGACATGTGTTTGCCGTGCTACTGTGCTACGCGCTGCTCGCGACGCTGGGCTTGGGACCGGCAGGGGCTGTGCTCTACAGAATGGCTGAATTTGTATCGCGCTACTTTCATTCAGAGAAACAGGGCGATGTTTATGGCTCGAATTTCGCCTCACTGGAGCTGGATGCGGCGACGCATCAATCCCATCGCTCTCATAGCTTCAAAAGCCTTTCTAGTCAGCAAGCGGCGCAGAGCGCCTGGCATGTGATTGATTACGTGCCGGCACGTGCCACGGCGTTGGCTTTTGCAGTGGTGGGACATTTCGAAGAAGTTGCGGAAGCTTGGAGAAGCAGATCGGTGGCTGGCTCTGAGCCCAGCAACGACGAATGGGTGCAAATGGCGATGTCGGCCGCTTTAGCCTTGAAGGCTGCGCCGCAGCCTGAGCATTTGCGTCATGTGGTCGGCTTGGTGTGGCGAGCCGTGGTGCTTTGGCTGCTGCTGCTTGCGCTGCTGACGTTGGCGCGTCTGCTGGGCTAGGTGTTGGATTTTAGTAATTGGGCGGTGCACTCAATTGCGCAAATAGTTCGCTATAAAGTTGATAGCGTCTCGCGCTGATTTCTTGCCGGCTAGCAGCTATTTTCTCTTCAGAAATCACGTGCTCGCGCACACCACAGCCCGGCTCGTGCAAATGCGTGCAGTTGTAAAACTTGCAGTTGCCCAGATGCTGCGCCAGATCGGGCATGAGGCTGGCAAGCTGCGTGGGCTCAACGTGATGCAGGCCAAATTCTTGGAAGCCAGGGCTGTCGATCAAGGCAGTTTGCCTTGCTTCATCGAGCCAATACAGCGTAGTCGATGTGGTGGTGTGTTTGCCGGAATTAAGGGCCTGGGAGATTTCTTGCGTCTTCACCAGCTCACCCTGTATATCTCGTGCTTGCGGCGCGAGCAAATTCACCAGCGTGCTCTTGCCCACGCCGCTGGGGCCAAGCACCAGAGTGGTTTTGCCTTGCAGACGCTTCATGAGCGCTGCTTTGTCTGCATCGCCTGAGAGGCGCAGACATAAAGGCAACACGCCGTAATGCATATGGCGATAGGCACTCAAACGCTGCCAAGCGCGCTCGAAGGGCTCTGGCAGATCGCTTTTGTTGAGCGCAATGATCGGCGCGATTTTTGCGGCTTCGCAGGCGATCAGTGCGCGGGTGAGCTGGCTCTCTGAGAATTCCGGTTCGGCAGCGATCAAGATGAGGGCTTGATCAAGGTTAGCCGCAAACATCTTGCTGCGAATTTCGTCTTGGCGATAGAGCAGATTACGCCGCTCATCGACGCGTTCAATCGTGCCCTCATCTTCGCTGGCCAGCCATTGCACCTTGTCGCCCACAACAGCTTGAGATTTCTTTCCACGCGGGTGGCAGATCGTGCGCCGGCCATCAGGTGATTCCACCAAACAATGCCGCCCGAAGCTGGCGACGACCAAGCCGATTTCGAGGTCTTGCGCGTGCTTCAACGTGGTTTGACCAGTGCATCCACCTCAGCGGCGCACTCGATATCTGTGGTGGAGATGCCATTCACATCGTGCGTGTTGAATCGCACAACGCAGCGGTTGTAATGCACGCTCATATCGGGGTGATGATCATGCCGCTCGGCGATGAAGGCCACGGCGTTCACAAAGCTCATGGTCTCTAAGTAATTGGCAAAGCGAAAGGTCTTTTGAATGGCGATTTGCGCGCCATCACCGTCGAGCGTCCAGCCCGGAATCTCCACCAGCTTCGCTACGATTTCAGTAGCACTCAGCGCACGTCTTACGCCGGCAGACCAGTTTTTTTTCTTCAAATCACTCATCGTATTCAAGTTTTAAGCTCCCATCCTGGCTAAGCGCTCAGATGCTGGCGGATGCGAGTAATAAAACTTCACATACAGCGGATCGGGCGTGAGCGTGGAGGCATTGTCTTCATAGAGCTTGAGCAAGGCATTTTTCAAATCTGAGGCCTGCGTTTGACTGACTGCATAAGCATCCGCTTCAAACTCATGCTTGCGCGAGAGCTGCGCCATGAGCGGCGAGATGAAGACGGTAAACACAGGAATCGCCATCATGAAGAGCAGCAGCGCCAGAGCTGAATTCACGCCCTGCACTTCCGCCGTGATCGGGCGCACGCCCAGGCCTAAGAAAAACCACAGCTGCTGGCTCAGAAAGCCGAGCAGCGCAAAACCCGCCAAGCTCATCGCAAACATGCTCACGATGCGCTTGATGATGTGCTTGTGCTTGAAATGCCCCAGCTCATGCGCGAGCACGGCATCCACTTCGCCGGGAGTGAGGCTTTTCAGGAGCGTGTCAAAAAACACCACCCGCTTGCTCGCGCCAAAACCCGTGAAATACGCATTCGCGTGAGCGCTGCGCTTGCTGCCATCCATCACAAACAATCCTTTGGCTGTGAAGCCGCAGCGATTCATCAGCGCAGTGACTCGCTCTTTCAAAGTCTCGTCTTGCAAAGGCTCAAATTTGTTGAACAGCGGCGCGATGAACGTAGGATAAATCAGCATCAGCAACACATTGAAGCCCATCCACACACACCAAGCCCAGAGCCACCACAGATCACCTGCTGCACCCATGAGCCAGAGGATCAGCGCGGCAGTCGGCAGGCCGATCAATGCGCCGATGAATGCGCCTTTGGCGGCATCAACGAGCCACAACTTAAAGGTCATTTTGTTAAAGCCAAATTTTTCTTCAAGCACAAAGGTGCCATACAAGGAAAAAGGCAAATCAATGATGCCGCCGATCACCACGAAGCTGGTGAGTAAGGCCAACTGCTGAGTCAAACCGGGGCCAAGCCATGAGAGCAGCGCTTGATTAAGTAGATCGAGGCCGCCGAGCAGCGTCCAGCCGAGCAGCACAGCTGCGCCGAAAGCCAGCTCTAAGATGCCAAGGCGAGATTTAGCAATGGTGTAATCGGCGGCTTTTTGATGCGCCGTCAAAGCAATGCGTGCAGAAAAAGCAGCGGGCACGGCATCACGATGCTGCGCCACATGGCGAATCTGGCGCGTGGCCAGCCAGAGTTTGAGGAGAAGGCCAGCTGCAAGAGCGGCCGCGAACAAAGCAGTAAAAACGGGTGGAGACATGCTTAGATTTTAGGCTTTTGGGAATTGCCTTGGCTTTCAGCGAAAATCAACCCATGACTTCCACTCTTCTGAAAAAATCCGAACACAACCTCGTCTGGCTCGATTGCGAGATGACGGGGCTTGACCCGAAAGAAAACCGCCTGATCGAAATCGCGGTCGTCGTCACCAGCCCCGATCTCTCGATCCGCGTAGAAGGCCCGGTGTTTGCGCTCAAGGTGAGCGAAGCGGCCTTGAAGAAAATGGACAAATGGAACGTCTCCACTCACACCAAAAGTGGCTTGGTCGACCGCGTGCGCACGAGTAAGACGACAGCAAAGCAAGCTGAGCAGCCCTTGATCGACTTTCTCAAAACCTATGTGCCCTCTGGCAAAGCACCCATGTGCGGCAACACCATTGGCCAAGACAGACGCTTCTTAGTGCGCTACATGCCCAAACTAGAGGCGTTTTTTCACTACCGCAATCTGGATGTGAGCACTTTGAAGGAATTAGCCAAACGCTGGAAGCCTGAGGCCTACAAGAGCTTCAAGAAGAAGCAGCGGCATACGGCGCTGGCCGATGTGCATGAATCGATTGACGAGCTGATTCACTATCGGGAGCATTTTTTGAAGCTCTAAAGTCCAATACCGGACGCAGAGGACGCAAAAGCTACGCAGAAGACGCAAAAAAGAAAACCGATTTGTATTTCTTTTCTGCGATCTCTGCGAAACCTTTGCGCCCTCTGCGTCCGGTATTTGTATTTGGCTTTGCCTTTACTTCCTCCGCAACCCCGTAAACGCCGAAAACTCCCAGCGCCTAAACCCCACAATCATCGTGAACCCATCGCGGTGCTTCTCGTCCATCTTTTTATCCGCCAAATGCTGCGCCGCAAAATCTTGGCCGATGCGGTTGATGCGCTCCACAAAATTGGGGGCCACCGCGCGGTTGATGTTTCCGTGCACCATGAGTAGCGTCTCACCTTCGCGATCAAAGCGGCCTGCGAAGTACTCTCCCACGATGTGCTGGGTGAAATAACTGCGGATGGGGCCATCGCTACGCCAGCGGAAGGTCTTGGCCACTTTGAGGCGGTAGCGGTTCATCGGTTTAAGTTCGATCACGCCGAGTTTGTCAAGCGCTAGCAGCTTTGCCGTGCATTGCGCCTCGCTCATTTGGTAGGTCTGCACGATTTGCTCGTACTCCCAGTAGGAAAGCACGCAAATGGCTGCCAGCATCAAAAGCGGATCTTTCACCACTGCCGCTTCCTGCTCGTAGGTGAGCTCCGTCATGAGCGGTGTGCTCTCGGCCACTTTTCGGGAGAGATCAGCGAAATCCGTGCCTAAAAAGCGGCAGACATCATCAATCCGCGAAAGCGGCATTTCCTTTTTGCTGAACATGCGCTTGATACTTGATTCGCTCATCTCCAGCGCTTCGGCCATGTCGGCATAGGTCTTGTTGCGGCTTTTCAGCTCTTGCTTGATCACGTCGATGAGAAGGGTGGTGTCTGCCATTGCGATATCTCTTATGTCGTGTTGCCATTCTATTCACCCTGATAATGCACGCTGAGGCTCTGAACAAAATGAATTTCGACTTTTCCAACCCCTATTCCACCACCCGTATCCCCGTCTTCGCCCGCAATGTGGTGAGCACCTCGCATCCGCTCGCGGCACAAGCTGGCCTGCGCATGATGCTTAAAGGCGGCAATGCGGTGGACGCTGCTGTGGCCGCCGCAGCCGCGATCACGATTTGCGAGCCGGTGAGCAATGGCTTGGGCTCAGATGCGTTTTGCATTTTGTGGGATGGCAAGGAGCTGCATGGGCTCAATGCTTCTGGCCGCGCGCCGATGAGCTGGACGCTGGATTATTTCCTGCGCAAATACGGCAATGCGCAGGGCTGGCCAAAGCGGGGCATGGATACAGTGACTGTGCCCGGCGCAGTCGCAAGCTGGGTGGCGCTGAGTGAGAAATTCGGCAAGCTGCCTTTCGCAGATTTGCTTGAGCCTGCCATTGAGATCGCCGAGCGCGGCTATTTGCTGCCGCCTGTGGTGCAAGGCAAATGGGCGGCAGCCACACCAGAGATGCAAAATCAGCCTGGCTTTGCGCAGAGCTTTCTGCCTTGGGGGCGTGCGCCCAATGTGGGGGAGCTATTTCAGTTCAAAGCAGCAGCGAACGGTTTGCGCAAAATCGCCGAGACCAAAGGCGCGGCTTACTATGGCGGCGAGATTGCTGCTGCGATTGAGAAATTCTCTGCCGCCAATGGCGGCAGCATCACCGCAGCAGACTTTGCAGCTTACAAGCCTGAGTGGGTCAAACCCATTTCCAAAAAGTACCGTGATCACGAGTTGCACGAGATCGGCCCCAATGGCCAAGGTATTGCCGCGTTGATTGCACTGGGCATCTTGAATCACTTTGATATTGCCAGCCACAAGGTCGATGGCGTGGATTCGCAGCATCTGCAAATCGAAGCGATGAAGCTGGCTTTTGCCGATGTGTACAAATTTGTCGCTGAGCCAGCATCGATGAGCGTCACCCCCGAGCAGATGCTGTCAGATGACTACTTGGCGAGCCGCGCCAAGCTGATTCGCATGGACAAAGCGCAAGATTTCCAAGCGGGCAACATGGCCAAGGGCGGCACGATTTATCTGAGCGCCGCCGATGAGAACGGCATGATGGTGAGCTTCATTCAGAGCAATTACATGGGCTTTGGCTCAGGCTGCGTCGAGCCGACCTTCGGCGTGAGCCTGCAAAACCGTGGGCATGCTTTCTCGCTCGATCCGGCTTCGCCCAATGTGGTCGCGCCCGGCAAACGCCCCTTCCACACCATCATTCCCGCCTTCCTCACAAAGAATGGTCAACCGGTGATGAGCTATGGCGTGATGGGTGCGAACATGCAGCCGCAAGGCCATATGCAAACCCTGGTGCGCATGCTCGATTACGGGCAAAACCCACAAGCCGCCTGCGACGCACCGCGCTGGCGCTTCAATGCAGGGCTGGAGATCAATGTTGAGGCTGCGATGAATCAGCAAACCGTGCAAGGCTTGATTGGTCGCGGCCACAAGACGGAAGTGATCAACGATTCGTATCAAGATTTCGGCGCAGGCCAATTCATCTGCCGCGCGGGTGATCCGAAGGTGCAGGGCTATGTGGCGGCTAGTGATGCAAGGCGCGATGGGCAGGCGGTTGGTTTTTAATGCGATTTTATAGGCAAATTTGCCACATCGCCGGCATAGAATCTGCGCGTTGCGCTACTGTTTTGATAGTGATAGCTCAATGAGCACATTAACGCGCCGAGCGCAGCTCACAGGTCTGGCCATGGCCGTAACGGGCTCGATTGCCTTCAGCGGCAAAGCCATCATCGTCAAGCTCGCGTATCGCTACGGCGTGGATGCCGTCACGCTGATCATGTACCGCATGCTGTTTGCGCTGCCCTTCTTTTTGGCGATGGCATGGTGGGCGTCGCGCGGCAAAGCGCCGCTCTCTCGCAAGGATTGGCTGGGTGTGATCGGTCTGGGGTTTTGCGGCTATTACCTGGCGAGTTTCTTAGATTTTCTCGGTTTGCAACACATCAGCGCCTCGCTTGAACGGCTGATTTTGTATCTCAACCCCACCATCGTTTTGATTCTCGGAGCGTTACTCTTCAAGAAGCAAATCACACGCACCCAAGCGATTGCCATGGCGCTGAGCTACGCCGGCGTGCTGCTGGTGTTTGGCCATGAGGTGAGCTTTGAAGGTAAGAATGTGCTGCTCGGCACATCGCTGGTATTTGCCAGCGCCGTGTCGTATGCGATTTACTTGGTCTACAGCGGCGAGATGGTCAAACGCTTGGGATCGCTGCGCTTGGTCGGCCTCGCCACCAGTGTGGCTTGCTTGTTTTGCATTGCGCAGTTTGCTGTGCTGATGCCGTTGTCTGCGGCAGCTGTGTCATCAGAAGTGATTTGGCTCTCCATCTTGAACGCCACGCTCTGCACCGCTGTGCCCGTGGTGCTTGTGATGATGGCGATCGAGCGCATTGGCGCGAGCCTAGCCGCGCAAACCGGCATGATCGGCCCCATGAGCACGATCGCCATGGGCGTGATCTTCCTGGGCGAAAAGCTCAATCTGTGGATCATCGGCGGCACGGTGCTCGTGCTGCTCGGTGTGTATTGGGTGAGCCGCAGCAAGGCAGCTTAGAATTTTCTTTTTTGGAGACAACAACATGACCAAAGCCATCATCATCGAACAAACCGGCGGCGCTGAGCGGATGTTGCTCGTTGACGTGAATGTCGGCGAGCCCGGCGCGGGCGAGATCCGTATTCGCCATCACGCCGTGGGCCTCAATTTTATTGACGTGTATCAGCGTAGCGGCGTGTATGCCCTGCCCTTGCCTTTGCAGCTCGGCATGGAAGCGGCCGGCGTGGTGGAAGCCGTGGGCGCGGGCGTGACGCATCTGAAGGTGGGCGACCGCGCCGCATATGCCAGCCAGCCACCGGGCGCGTATTGCGAGGCGCGCGTGATGCCGGCGAAGTGCGTTTGCAAATTGCCAGACGCCATCAGCTTTGAAACTGGCGCAGCCATGATGCTCAAAGGCCTGACTGCGCAATATCTGCTGCGCAAAACCATGCCTGTGGAAGGCTTGCAAGCCGGCGATTTTGTGTTGTTTCATGCAGCCGCAGGCGGCGTGGGCTTGATTGCTTGCCAATGGGCGAAGGCGCTGGGCTATCAGCTGATTGGCACGGCAGGATCCGATGAGAAATGCGCGCTGGCCAAAGAATACGGCGCGGCGCATGTGATCAATTACGCCAAGGAAGACTTCGCGGCGCGCGTGAAAGAGATCACTGGCGGCAAAGGGGTTAAGGTCGTTTATGACTCGGTGGGCAAAGACACCTGGGACAAGTCCCTCGATTGCCTGCGCCCATTCGGCCTCATGGCTAGCTTCGGCAATGCCTCAGGCGTAGTGCCACCGTTTGCGCCCGGCAGCTTGGGCGCGAAAGGCTCGATCTACGTGACACGCCAAACCCTCTTCACCCACATCGCCACGCGGGAGAGCACGCAGGCGATGGCTGATGATTTGTTTGCGATGGTGCAAAGCGGTGCGGTAAAAATCAAAATTGATCAGCGCTATGCCTTGGCCGATGTGCAGCAGGCACATCGAGATTTGGAAGCGCGCAAGACCACAGGCTGCACCATCTTGACGCTTTAAGTTAGCTTTGAGAACCTAGCCCAGCGCCAACTGCGGCCTCAGTTCAGGCAGGGCAATCGGTGCGAGCATCTGTAGGAATTCGTGCGTGACGGTGGCATTGTCGAAATGCGCGGCGCGTTGCGGTGGATAAAAGCGATCAATTCGCAGCGCAGCTTGCACAGCTTGCCCCAAATCATCGTGCATCACGCCCGCTGGCGAATCCGCGATCACATCGATCGGCCCTTCCACCCGATAGGCCGCCACGGGCGTGCCGCAGGCCATGGCCTCCAGCATGGTGAGGCCAAAGGTGTCTGATTTACTGGGAAACACAAACACATCTGCCGCGCGATACACACCGGCCAACTCTTTGCGCGGCAAAATGCCCAGCCATTTCACGTCTGGAAATTGCGCTTTGAGCCTGGCTTCAAGTGGCCCCACGCCACACACGACTTTGCTGCCGGGCAGATCTAAATTCAAAAATGCCTCGATGTTTTTCTCATAAGACACACGCCCCACAAATAGATGAATGGGCTTGGGCAAATTCAAATGATCCAAGGCATCGCGCGCGCCGGGCTTGAACACTTGCCCATCGACACCATGCGTCCACTGCGCCACGTTCTCGAAGCCACGCGCTTGCAGCATGCGCAGCGTCGCAGGTGCAGGCACCATCACGCGCTCTGCGCTCGCATGAAAGCGGCGAAACCACCAATAGCCCCAAGCCAAAGGCACTTTCGCAGCGGCATGCAGAATTTCTGGAAAGCGCGTGTGAAACGCGGTGGTGAAAGGCAGTTTGCGCTTCAAGCAAAACTTGCGCGCTTTGCTGCCCAGCGGCCCCTCCGTTGCCACATGAATCGCTTGTGGCGCAAAAACCTCCAGCTCACGCGAGAGACGAGGCTCGATCCCACGAGCCAAAGCAATCTCCGGGTAACCCGGGCAAGGCCGTGTGTCAAAAAGATAGGGCTGGATCACGAGCACCTCATGCCCGATTGCTTTGAGCTGATCGACCAGCTCCACCAAAATCGTCACCACACCATTGACCTGTGGCTTCCAAGCATCTGTGATGATGGCAATACGCATGATTTATACCTTCTCTGTTGGCAATGAAACAAGCGCTTCGTTCGCCTTCTTCGCACGCTCAGCCATGGCATGCGCAGCGCCCGCTTGGGTGGACCAATCGATCAACTCCAATCGGCCATCAGAGTGCTCCACCAAAGCTGTGAGGCTCTCCACCCAATCGCCATCATTGCAATAGAGCACGCCTTCAATCTCGCGCATCTCCGCACGATGGATATGCCCACACACCACACCATCCAGCCCGCGCCGCTTGGCCTCATGCGCCACAGCCGTCTCAAAATCCGACACATAGCTCACAGCACGCTTGACCTTGTGCTTCAAATACTGAGAGAGCGACCAGTAGGGCAGCCCCATGCGGGCTCGCAAGATATTGAAAGTGCGGTTCAAGCGCAGCGTGAATTCATAGGCCTGATCGCCCAAATAAGCCAGCCATTTAGCGCACTGAATCACACCATCAAACAAATCGCCATGAGTCACCCAGAGTTTTTTGCCATCGGTTGTGATGTGAATGCACTCATTCATCACCGTGATCCCGCCAAACTCATGGCCTTCATAGCGCCGGGCAAATTCATCATGGTTACCCGGAATGAAGATTACATGCGTGCCTTTACGCGCCGCACGCAGCACTTTTTGCACCACGTCATTGTGCGCCTGCGGCCAAAACCAACGCCTGCGCAGCTGCCAGCCGTCCACAATATCGCCCACCAAATACAAGTAATCGCAGCGATTGACGCGCAAAAAATCCAGCAAGGCATGCGCTTGACAACCCGCTGTGCCCAAATGAATATCAGAAATAAAAATGGCACGAAAATGCCGCTTTCCTTCGTCTTCTTCATCCAATGGGATCGGTTTCCCTACACGCTTGACTGCTGTCACATCCAGCAGCTCATTCGTCGGTAAAGGAAGCGCATCTACCAAAGATTGGCGGCTTGCTAAGTGAGCGCTCAGTACATGACTATTCATGACTGTATAAGGTAACGCTTATTTATGACAGTCACATCTCAAAATCATGACACTTATAAGTCATGCAACCCAATAGCTTGAAGCGATCACACGCTATTGAATAAGTTGACCGTCCTCACGAAACGGATAAGGGCCCGCAAAATCACCGAGCACCACTTGATGGCTCACCATTTGGCCTTCTCTCCATAAATGAAGCTGATATCCAGGTGGCTCCATCACGAAGCTATCTGGCGTATCCGGCAACAAACCGAGTAAGACTTGATGCGCTGGGCTGGGAGCGGTTGAGGCCATCACGCCAGCAACACAGGCTTGGATGGGTCGATGCAGATGCCCGCACAAAATGCGGCAAACATGCGGATGCTTGGCCACCACTTCTGCAAACGCAGCACGCCCCGACAGCCCTATTGCATCCATGTGGACGATACCTGTCAAAAATGGTGCGTGATGCATCAGGATCACCGTGGGTTGCTTTGAAGCGGCAAGTGTTTCATCCAGCCACGCCAAGCGCTTTTCGCAGAGCATTCCTCCGCCCTCGAAAGGAATCAGAGTATCCAGCCCGATGAAGCGCAACTCCCCAAGCGTCACAGCGTATTGAACGAACTCAGGATGCTGATGCAAATGCGCCCAACGCTCTTCAGAAAACACTTGGCGAAAATTCTGGCGTTCGTCGTGATTGCCTGCAATCAAAAGTAAAGGCAAAGTGAGTGGCGCCAAGCAATCCTTGAGCAATTCATACTCTTGCGCTTGACCGAAATCCACCAAATCACCTGTGATCACTACCACATCAGGCAAGGGATTTTGTGTCATCACATGCGCTACGCAATCTCTCAGCATGCGCTCGGTATCAACCCGGCCATAGGCCAAGCTGCCGGATTGCTTGATATGCGTGTCTGAAATTTGAGCGATCAACATGTTGCTTCCTGCCAAGTATCAACTCGAACGCCAACGCGCTCGCCTTTTTCGATCACCTGCCGAGGCGGTAGTTTGAGAATAACTGTGCTGCCGTCGGGCATGTCAACACTAACGCGTCGATGATCACCTAGGAAAAAACTAGTTTGCACGATACCGCGCCAAGGATCAAGTACTTCATCCAAACTGCACAGCTGAGCATCCTCAGGGCGAAAGCGTTTGCCCTCCATCGTATTCACCGTGCCAACGAAATCGGCCACCACGGCGCTTTGCGGGCGGAAGTAAATATCTTGTGGCGTGCCGATTTGCGCAATATTGCCATGATCCATCACAGCAATGCGATCACCCAGCACCATCGCTTCGGCTTGATCATGTGTCACATAGACCGCTGTAATGCCAAGCTGGCGCAGCAATGCATCAATATCGCTGCGCAAGGTCTCGCGTAGGCGAGCATCGAGCGCAGTCAATGGCTCATCGAGCAAGAGCACTCGTGGGCGGATAGCAATGGCTCGCGCAAGCGCTACACGCTGCTTCTGTCCGCCCGAGAGTTGCGTGATCATGCGCTCAGCCAAGGGCTCAATCTGCATCATGGCCAGCATCTCATTCACACGCTTGCTTCGCTCATGCGCGGGCATTTTGGCAATACGCAAACCATATTCAATGTTTTCGCGCACATTCATATTGGGGAAGAGCGCATAGCTTTGAAACACCATGCCCACTTTGCGCTCTTCAATCGGTAAGGCTGTGACTTCTTCATTGCCAAAGAAGATGCTTCCGCCGGCATCTGGATGCTCCAAGCCAGCGATCAAGCGCAGCGTGGTTGTCTTGCCGCAACCAGAAGGCCCAAGCAACACCAGCGTTTCACCCGCATGGATCTCTAAATCAATCGGATTGAGCACGCGCTGCTGTTTGAATGTCTTGGCGCAGCTTTGCAGTTTGATGCTGACGCCTTGATGGGAGTTTGTCGTCATGGTTTGTTCTTTTGCGAAAGGCCTGCCGCCCATTGCAGAGCGATCAGCAGAGGAATGATCATCAAGAGGAAAACGATGGTGTAAGCGCTGCCCACTTCGATGCGCAGCGATGCATAGGCATCAGCCAAGCCCACAGGCAGGGTTTGTGTGAGCGGCGTGTGAAGCAGCAAGCTCATATTGAATTCACCTATCGAGAGCGTGACCACCATCAATGCACCCGCCAAAATGCCTGAGCGGCAATTGGGCAACACGATGGTGATGAAGCGCTGCAAAAAGCTGGCACCCAAACTCCGCGCGCCCTCCTCAAGTGTGTGCATATCCACAGAAAGCATCACCGCCAACACGGAGCGCACCATGAAGGGCAAGGTAAACAGCACATGGCCAACCAAGATAAATGTCCAGTGCGTACGGAAATCGCCTACAGCGCCATAAGTCACGATCAAGGCCAAGCCTGTGGCCAGCCCCGGAATGGCAACAGGCAGCATCAGAAGCTCTTCCAGCGAACGCGCAATCGCCCCTTGGCTGCGGGAGAGCACATAAGCGAGCGGCACACCAAGCAAAGTGGTGAGGCAGAGGCAAGCCAGCGCGATTTTCAGAGACAACCAAATGCTGTTTTGATAATCCTGCCAAACCTTGATCACCCATTTGAACGTCAGGCCGCTGGAGATGCCAGTGAAAGCGTTGTTCGTTAAACCTGTGAGCACGGAAAGAATCACAGGCACGATCAAGAAAGCCGCTACGAGAAGCGTGAACGCGAGCAGCAACCAGAACACCGCTGGGCGAGATGGCGGTTTGACGGGGGAGTGGGTACCGTTCAACATCAATTTCACGCCGCCGCAGGCACGCTGCTGCCCGTTAAATTCCGCGCGAATGCCAGCGCTGCCCAAGTGATGAGCCCGAGTACGAAAGACAAAGCTGCAGCCATCGCCATGTTTGCAGAGAGCGTAAATTCTGTGTAAATGATCATAGGCAACACATTGATCTTGGTGGCCAAGGTGAAGGCTGTACCGAATGCGCCCATGGAGGTAGCAAAGCAAATCGCGCCGGCTGCGAGCAAGGCAGGCTTGAGTGCAGGCACGATGATGTCTTTGATCAAATGCCAAGGCCCTGCGCCCAAGGAGCGTGCTGCTTCGATCAAAGCTGGATCGAGCTTTTCCGCAGCGGCCATCACGGTGAGTATCGTGCGCGGGATAGAGAAATACACATAGCCCACCAGCAAACCTACCATGGAATAGGCAAACACCCAAGGCTGCTCAAACACATGCTGCGTAACAGCTGGCACCAGCCCTTGCCTGCCGCCCAGCATGATGACCATGAAGCCAATCACCACGCCGGGGAATGCTAAAGGCAAGGTGAGCATCGCGGTGAGCAAGCGCTTGCCGCTGAACTCTTGCCGCGCGAGGAACACGCCTGAGATACCCGCAATCACCAAGGTGATGAGCGTCACAATGACTGAGAGCGTGACCGTGGACAACATGCTTTTGAAATAGCGGCCATCGGTGATCACAGCGGTATAGGCGCTCCAGCCAAGCGCGCCCGTGCCACCGATCACAAATAGTTTGGCCAGCGGGATCGCAAAAAAAGCAATGAAAAAGATCGCCCCAGGAAGCAACAGGGTGATCAGTTTCAGATTCTCTTGTTGCCTCAAACCACTTCCTTCTGATAGCGCTCGCCGATCGTTCTCGCAACAGTGGCAAGCTTCTGCACATCGAGCGCACGCGCACGCTGATACTCCGAATCAGGCAAGAAGCGCGAGCGCACTTCGGCAGACATCGCATTGGCAAACACGGGGCGCAGATACGCATTGGCCCAATGGCGCTGGCCTTCATCGGTCAGCACAAAATCCAGCACCTTCTTGCCCTGCTCTGGATTAGGGCCATTCTTCACCAAGCCCATCACATAAGGCAGCTGCTGCGTGCCCTCTTGCGGAATCACGAACTGCACCGGCGCTTGATCGCTGTAGCGAGCACGATAGGCATTGAAATCGTAATCCAGCAAGATCGGAATTTCACCGGAGAGCACGCGGGCATAGGCCGTCTGCGTCGGTACGATGGGTGAATTGGCCTGAAGTTGTTTGAAGAAGTTGATGCCAGGATCAAGATTGTCATAGCTGCCGCCGAGCGCGAGATTGGCAGCGATCACGCCCACTTGGCCGACGGCTGCACTCGCAGGATTAAGATAGCCCACCATGCCTTTGTAGTCAGCCTTGAGCAAATCGGCCCAAGAGCGTGGCACAGCTTTGCCGCGCAGAGCTTGCGTGTTCACAAAAATGCCGAGCGTGCCCGAATGAATGGTGAACCAAAAGCCATCGCCATCTTTCAAGCTTGCGGGAATATCATTCCAGCGCTGAGGGCGATAAGCTTCGACGATACCCGCATTGCGCGCCTGCGGGCCCACTTGCCCACCCAGATACACCACATCGGCGACTGGCTTTTCTTTCTCTGCAATCAAGGCTGCCAAAGCTTGGCCAGAATTTTTATTGTCAGGAGGGATTTGAATGCCGAGTTTTTGATTGATATTGCGCAGCATGCCGCCCCAATCGGCCCACTCGGGTGGGCAGTTGTAGCAAATGGCGCGCGAGGTTTGCGCCAAAAGTGTGGCGGGGGCGAGGCCGCTAAGTGCGGCTGCGCTTGCGAGGCTTAGAGCGTGACGACGTTGCATGATGACTTCCTTTGGGTTGAGGTAAAGCACGTTGAGGGGAGGAAAGCTATTGAGGAGAAGCAGCACTGCTGCCAATACGTAAGGTGTGATGAAGCAATGCTGGGCCGAGGTATTGCTCGCCGTTGATGAGCTGGAGCAGTAAATCCACTGCCGTTCGGCCAATGTCTGCAGTGGGCTGCACCACGGTGGAGAGCTCGGGGCTGAGCAGCTGGCCGACGCGCACGCCATCAAAGCCGGCCACAGACACATCGCTAGGCACATCAAAGCCGAGCAGCCGCGCATCTCGCATCACGGCCATCGCGATTTGATCGCTGGAGCAAAACAAGGCGGTGGGGCGAGAGCGGTTGCCCAGCAGATCGAGCAGCTCACGCCTTGTATCGGTTTGATTGAATGGTAGCTCCAGCGGCGCCAAAGGCTCCAGCCCTGCAACTTGCATGGCTTGCTTGTAGCCATTGAAACGCAGCCGCGAGCGATCTGATTGGCCGAAGCGGCCGGCTATCATGCAAATGCGGTGATGGCCAAGCGAGATCAAATGAGCCACCATCTGCTGCGCAGCGAGTTGGTTATCCACACTCACGCAGGGCCTTCGCAGAGGCTGCTTTTTCTTGCCTTGGCGCGACATTTGATTGAACACCAGTACATAAGGCACGCCCTCTGCGTCGAGCTTGTCCAGCACAGGGCTTGCAGCAGCATCCGCCACTGTCAAAATCAAACCGTCCACCCGCTGGCGCAACAAGGCTTCGCTTGCAGTTTCTTCAGCCAAAGGATCGTAGTCCGTGGTACTCAGGGCAATCGTGTGCTGGGAAAGGCGCGCAGCGGTTTCGATACTTTGCAAGCATTCCGCAAACACGGGATGAATCAAGGTTGGCAACATCACACCCAGTGTTTGCGTGCGAGAGGAGCGCAAATTGCGCCCCATCAAATTCGGCCGAAAACCTAAAGCTCGCGCCGCTTCCAACACCAGCTCAGAAGTGGCAGGCTTGACCAAGCCAGTTTCATTGAGCACCCGCGAGACCGTGGCAAACGATACGCCAGCGGATTCGGCCACATCTTTGATGGTAGCGCGCCGGTTAGCATTTGTTTGAGCAGCTTTGTGAGCAGAGGTCATGGCATCGGTGAAATGAAAACGTTTTCAATTTATCACCCGTTTATGACAAAACTGTGAAAGCCCTACAAGCTGATCCAGTATTGGCGTGCTGCTTTCAGTGTTTGCAGGGGCCGTTCTTCTTTCGAAATTCCCGCGGCTCTTGTGCGCCAGCTTGCGCCCAAAGGCCAAGCCGCGCTTTCCTAGCTGCCGCCTCTTCACTCACATAAGGCCCGGGATCACGACGATAGTGGTAGCTCCATGCATAGCCATTTTTCACTAGCCATGAGCCGACGTCTTCGCCGCGAAATGCGACTCGCCCTAAAGCACGCTCGTAATCGTCTTTAGCACGAGTATTGAGGCTCACACTCTGACGGAGCAGCCTAGCCTTCAAAGCATCGCGCGCTTGTGTGCCCCAAGCCTGGCAAATCTCTGGGGCATCGATGCCTTGCAAGCGCACCTTGATTGGCTTGGTTTTGGGATCGACTTCAATCCACAGCGTATCGCCATCGCTCACATGGGTGACGATGCCTTGGAAGATTTTGGCTTGGGCTTGCAGTTGAATGAAGCAGACAACTAAGCCAACGAGAAGAAATTTCATGGCTCAGATTTTCTCAGCATCACGCAGAATTCTGTCGAGACGATCTGCTAATTTTTCTGTACTCAGTTTTTCGCGCAATCGCTCAACCATCAGCGGCAGGCTGAGTGGGCTCGGATGACTGAGATTGACCCAATCTAATCGGCTCTTGTGCATGGTTTGCAAAGTGCTTTGCAACTGCCCAATATTCAACTCTTGCGAGAGCACTTCCTGCTGCGCTTGCACGAGCAGCATGTTTCTTTCGTCGTACTTTTTGAAGACCTCGAAGAAGAGGCCACTGGAGGCTTGGAGTTGTTTGTTGCTTTTGGCGGCACCGGGATATCCGGTGAAGATCAAACCAGCAACTCTGGCGATTTCTCGGAATCTGCGTTGAGCGAGCTCGGAGCTGTTGAGCGATGCCAAAACGTCTTGCAGCAAATCTTTGCTGGCAAACAGGCTTTGATCTTGCAGGCCACTCAGATCGCAAGCTGTGGCGCTGAGGAGCTCAAAACCGTAATCGTTAACGGACAAGCTGAAAGTTGCGGGCTGATCGAGCGCCAGGCGATAGGCCAAAAGAGAAGCCAGCCCCATGTGCACATTACGCCCCGCAAACGGATAGATGTAGAGATGGTGGCCTTCTTTGCTGGTGAATTGCTCGATCAGCAGCTTGCCCGGCGTAGGCAGATTTGAGAGGCGCATTTGGGTGGCGAGCATCGGTTGCGCGGCTTGCATTTCGGGCTCGGTGAAATCGCCTTCGGCAGCATCGGCGAGCAGTGCCACCACGTTGTCAGCCAGCTCACTGGAGAGAGGCATTTTGCCGCCTTGCCAACTAGGTACGCTGGCTTTTTTTTTCTCGGCGCGTTTGACATAAGCCGTCATGTCATTGACGCGGATCAGCTCTAGGATGCGGCCTGCAAAGGTGAAGCAATCGCCTTTTTTCAGGCGGGCGATGAAGCTTTCTTCAATCGTGCCGATGCGCCCACCAGTGAGGTATTTCACCTGCATAGCAGCATCACTCACAATCGTGCCAATGCTCAGGCGATGCCTTCTGGCAATCGCTCGATCTGGCACGCGGTAGATACCTTGCTCGTCTTTGGCGATGCGGTGATAGTCTGGATACGCGCCGAGCGAATCGCCACCTCGCTCGCAGAAGGCCAATGCCCAATCAAACTCTAGGCGAGTGAGCTCTTGATAGGCAAAAGCTGTGCGCACTTCGTCAAACAAAGCATCGGGCGTGAAGCCGCCACCGAGCGCGACTGTGACGATATGCTGCACCAATACATCAAGCGGCTTGCAGGGCGATGAGCGGCTTTCAATCTGCCCGGCCTGCGCAGCGCGGCGCGCAGCTGCTGCTTCGATCAGCTCCAACGTGTTCGTGGGCACGAGGGTGATGCGGCTGGTGCGCCCCGGCGCGTGGCCGCTGCGGCCTGCGCGCTGGATAAGCCGCGCCACGCCTTTGGCCGAGCCGATTTGCAGCACGCGCTCCACGGGCAGAAAATCCACGCCCAGATCGAGCGACGATGTGGCCACCACCGCCCTGAGCTGCCCGGCTTTCAAGCCTTGCTCCACCCATTCGCGCACCTCTTTATCTAAGCTGCCATGATGCAGCGCGATCTGCCCGGCCCATTCGGGCTTGGCTTCCAAGATGAGCTGATACCAAATCTCGGCTTGCGAGCGGGTGTTGGTGAAGACGAGTGTGGTGCCCGAGCTTTCGATTTCTTTGACGACGGGCTCGAGCATGCGCGCGCCGAGGTGGCCTGCCCAAGAATAATTGCCGGGCTTCTCAGGGATCAACGTGTCAATCGCCAGATCTTTGATTTGCTTGCCCTGTACGATGACAGGTTTTTCTAGCTTTTTTGAAGCATTTTCGGCATCTCGCCGGCATAGAACCTGCGCGGAGTGCTCTAGATTTGATAGTGTTGCACTCAGCCCCCAAGTGGAAAGCTTTGGATTGAACGCACGCAGCCGCGCGAGAGCAAGCTGGGTTTGCACACCGCGTTTGTTGCCGATCAACTCATGCCATTCATCAGCAATCACATATCGCACCGTGCTCAGGTCTTCTGCACTCTTCTCGCGCGTGATCAACAAAGTGAGCGATTCTGGCGTGGTGATCAACACCGTGGGCATGCGGCGATCTTGCTTGGCGCGTTCGCCAGAGGGCGTGTCGCCCGTGCGCAAGCCCAGCGTCCAGTTTGGCGTTAAATCCTGCAAAGGCCCTTTCAAAGCGCGAGCCGTATCCGCAGCCAGCGCCCGCATCGGCGTGAGCCAGATCACGGAAAGCGGCGCGGCTTTTCCACGCGGCAGCGCTTCCAGCAAAGCATGCAACACACCCAGCCACACGGCATAGGTCTTGCCCGATCCCGTGCTCGCATGCAGCAAGCCGCTGCGCCCCGCGACGATATGCGCCCAAACCTCACGCTGAAAGTCAAACGGATACCAATGTCTCTGAGTCAACCATGTTTCCACGGTTAACTCAGTTGTGTTTTGGTTCTCCTGCATGGATCAATCTTACGAGACATAATGTGAGGTTTCCGTCAAACATTAAAGAGACCTTATGAGCTACCAAGACACCCAACTCCTGATTAACAACGAATGGCGCGAAGCCGCATCCAAGAAAAGCCTGCCCGTGGTGAACCCGGCCACCGGCGCTGAGATTGGCCGCGTGGCGCAAGCCGGGCAGACCGAAATGGATGCCGCGCTTGACTCCGCCGCCAAAGGATTCGAGATTTGGCGCAACACTCCCGTGGCCGAGCGCCAGCGCGTGATGCGCAAAGCCGCTTCGCTGCTGGGCGAGCGCATTGACACCATTGCCCTGCTGATGACGCTGGAGCAAGGCAAACCGATTGCTGAATCCAAGGCTGAGCTCATGGGCGCGGTAGACACGCTCAATTGGCTGGCCGATGAAAGCCGCCGCGTGTATGGCCGTATCGTGCCGCCGCGTTCAATGAACACGCAAATGCAAGTGCTGAAGCAACCGATTGGCGTGGTGGCGGCCTTCACGCCATGGAATTTCCCAGTCAACCAAATCGTGCGCAAAGTAGGCGCTGCGCTGGCCACGGGCTGCTCGATCATTGTGAAAGCACCGGAAGAAACGCCAGCATCGCCTGCGATGTTTCTCAAATGTTTCATCGATGCTGGCCTGCCCGCAGGCGTGATCAATTTGCTCTATGGCGTGCCCGCTGAAATTTCATCGTATTTGATCGCTCACCCCACCGTGCGCAAAATCAGCTTCACCGGCTCCACGCCCGTGGGCAAGATGCTCGCTGGCATGGCCGGCCAACACATGAAGCGCATCACCATGGAGCTCGGCGGCCACGCGCCTGTGATTGTTTGTGATGATGCAGATGTGGCGCTCGCTGTGAAATCCGCAGGTGCTGCGAAATTCCGCAACGCCGGCCAAGTGTGCATCTCGCCAACCCGCTTCTTGGTACACAACAGCATCAAGGCTGACTTCATTGAAAAGTTCGCCGCTTTCACCACCAAAATCAAAGTGGGCGACGGCACGGCTGAAGGTACGACGATGGGGCCGCTGGCCAACTCCCGCCGCTTGGATGCGATGGCCAAAGTGGTGGCCGATGCCAGAGCAGTGGGCGCAAACATCGTGACAGGTGGCGAGCGCATCGGCTCCACCGGCAATTTCTTCGCGCCCACCATCATTGCTGATGCCCCGCTCAATTCCAGCGTATTCAACGACGAGCCTTTTGGCCCGATCGCTGGCATTCGCGGCTTTGACACGATGGATGAAGCGATTGGCGAAGCCAACCGCCTGAGCTTCGGTTTGGCCAGTTATGCGTTCACCTCATCGCTCAAGCATCAGCACAACCTTGCACAAAACATCCAAGCCGGCATGCTCTGGATCAACCAGCCCGCGCTCGCTGTGGCAGAGATGCCTTTCGGCGGCGTGAAAGATTCCGGCTACGGCTCAGAAGGCGGCCCAGAGGCGCTAGAGGCTTACATCAATACCAAATCGGTTTCGACTGTGATGGTTTGATCTTTATGAAGCGGCAATGAGCCGCTACAAACTAAAAAGCCTGCTGATTTGCATCAGCAGGCTTTTTTCATGAGCGCGAAAATTTAAGCTCTTGCAGCGCGCAAGCGCAAAGACATGTCGTGCAATGCCGCAATGCCACTTTCCTCAGCGCGCTTGCACCAAGCAGCCAAATTAGCCGCCAACTGTTCACGCGAGAGATGCGTGTTGCTCCACAGTTGGCGCAGCTCATCGCGCATCTCAGCCATTTTGCCGAGCACGGGATATTGCGCGCGCGCTGCTTGTAAATCTGCCACTGCGGTGGCTGGCACTTTTTCGTCATCGCGATGCAGCCAGCGTTTGGCGGTTTTGAGCAGCGACACATCGCCTTGCTTGGCTTTGAGCGCTGCAATTTCGGCTTTGCAGGCTGCACGCATATCGCGTGCATAAGCTGCCATCAGCTCGTAGCGGTGCGCAATCAAGGCCTCAAGGGTTTTCTCGTCAGCCACGGGGCGCACATCGCCCAGAGCGAGCTTGGGAGGCACTTTTTTCACTGTAGCCAAACCTAAAAAGCTCAAGGCGCGGATGTATTGCCAGCCAATATCAAACTCATACGGTTTCACCGAGAATTTGGCGCTGGTGGCATAGGTGTGATGATTGTTGTGCAGCTCTTCACCGCCAATCAAGATGCCCCACGGCGACACATTGGTGGCTGCATCTTGCGATTCGAAGTTGCGATAACCCCAGTAGTGCCCAATACCGTTGATCACGCCGGTGGCAAGCACGGGAATCCAGAGCATTTGAATCGCCCAAACCGTGAGGCCGAGCATGCCAAACAAAGCCAAATTGAGCACGAGCATCAGGCCGACGCCTTGCCAGGTGTAGCGGGAATACACATTGCGCTCGACCCAATCGGTAGGGCAGCCGTGAGTGTATTTCTCATGCGTCTCGGGGTTAGCGGCTTCGGCTTGATACAGCTCGGTACCGGTGAGAAGCAAAGCTTTCAGGCCACGTGTTTGCGGGCTGTGCGGGTCTTCTTCGGTTTCACATTTGGCGTGATGCTTGCGATGCACACCCACGAAATCGGCCGTTTTCATGCCGGTGCCTATCCACAACCAGCCACGGAAGAAATGCGACACGGCGGGATGCAAATCCAAGGCGCGGTGAGACATGGCGCGATGCAGATAAATCGTCACCGAAGCAATCGTGATGTGCGTGGTGATTAAGGTGTAGAGAACGATCTGCCACCAAGATGCTTCGCTGAGCCCGTGCGCCAGCCATTGGATCAAAGCTTGCGCCATGTTGTTATCTAAAAACTGCATACTGCCTCGTGTCTCGATTTGTCAAAAGATGTCAATGATTTTACCCTGCCCGAACCCTCAAAACCGCTTCGGCAATCCACCGTTGATCGGCGTCAGGCTGGTGTAAAAAACAGGTTTTTGCTATTAATTCAATAGCTTCTCGCGCAGGCTCTATCTATTAAAAATGCTACTATGGCTTAAACTTTTGCTCAAAACGCGCCACCAGCGGTGCGTGTTGTGTGGGCCAACGTTCAAGAGCTTGCGCATCGCCTGACCACTGTTTTTGCAAGAAAGCCAACATGAGCTCACGCGTGGCTTTTTTCACCTGCGGATTAAGCGCCTCGCCGCCCGTGCCCAATCGATCGGTAAACATGCTGTGGCTGCCATCTTTGAACACCGCGAGCATTTTGCCCGGCTGGCCATTCGCCGCTTCATAAACTGCGACGCGATCTTGCGCAGACGAGTAGTAGCCGGGAATTTTGATCTCATCGCCAGTCGCCGTGATGTGCAGGCTGGGCACACGGAGACTTTTGAGAATGTCTTTCGGGCTGCTTTCGCCATAAAACGGTGGTGCGCTGATGATCACGGCCGCCGTGATACGCGGATCAACCAAATCCATCGCTGCGCCCTCACGCTGCACGCGCGCGCCGGCCAGCAGCATCGTGGTGTTCGCACCATACGAATGGCCGGCAGCGGCGATGCGCTGCACATCAATCCGATTGGAAAGCTGGGTATCGGCTAGCAATTGATCCAATGCAAAGCGCATATCTTTCGTGCGATCAATCGCTTCCGTTTCTTTGGCTGCATCCTGCAAACGCCCCACCATCTGCACCGGATTGCCAAACCACAAACTGCGATCACTGCCCACATGTTGCACATGCATGGCTGCAATGCCGTTAGCTGCCAGATATTTGCCGATGTAAGAGTAACCCTCGCGCGAACCGCCGATGCCATGCGAGAAGATCACGAGCGGCGCTTTACTGCTGGTGTCGCTGGGCAAATACAGCCGTACGGGCACATCGCGTTGGCGAGAAGCATCCGTCCACTTCAAATCGCGCACTTGCAGTGCATCCGCTTCGGGCATGCCCACTGCCGCAGCCAATGCTTGGGTGCGGGATGCAGAGCGGCTGTCCCATGCCTGCTGCTGGGTGCTGTTGGCACAGCCGAGCAGCGGCACAGTGGCTACGGTGAGCAGCGCTACGAAGGCAAAGCGTTTTTGAAAAGAAGTTGGCATAGTAGGCAGGAAATGAGGGGGCACATAGGCAGACTCATCCCTGTGGAGATAAGTTCCAATGACTGAATTTCAAGCCCAGCCGTTGCAGACGAGCGTCTATTTCGCGGCGCTTTGCATCGGCTTGATCGCGCCGCAATTTGCACCTAAAAACTTGCCCGTGGTTTGCATATCCATCGTTTCTTTTTTACCGCCCTGCATGGAGTTGATGCGCATTTTTCCGCTGTAGCTGTCTGCATTGGCAAAGGTGATTTGGCCTTCGCCGTCTCCAGGCGGGTTGGTGCATTGGAAGCTGAAATTGTGGGTCGAGCCGCTTTGAGAAAACTTGTAAGTGCAGCCCTGGCGCTGCTCCATGGGTGGGCGGCTGGCCATCTCAGGGCTGATACACACTTTGATCGCTGTCGCCCCACCTGCGGCGGGGCTCATGCTCACGCCTTGCTTGGCCATCATCTCTTCCATCATCTTGCGCTGCGCAGGCGGCATGGCAGCCATCTGCTTTTGCGCTTCCTCCATCTGCTTGTTCAGTTGTGGATTGGTGGGCGAAGACATTTTGCTGGTGATCTCCCACAGGCCGGGCTTGGTGCTGCTTTGCGCGAAGGCAAGGCTGGAGGCTAAGAGGCAGCTGGTGATAAAAACGATGCGCATGGATGTGCTCCTTTGTATAACTTGATGCATTGTGCTTCTGAGCTTTGATTTTGCCAAGTCCAAAGCCAAGGTACAAGTGTGATGAAATCACACCATGACAAAACATTTGCCTATTTTGATCACACCCGGCGATCCTGCAGGCATCGGACCAGAGATCGTTGCCAAGGCGTTCCGCGATGCGCCTGGGCTGCTGGCCGGCTGCTTCGTGCTGGGTGATGTGCCGATGATGAGAAAAGCAGCGGATTTGATCGGTGGTGTTTCAGCTTTCTCGATCTCACAAATCGGAGCACAGACTGGATCAGACATTCCAGTGCTACCTTTGAATGATTCTGATTCGCTCCTAAAAAGTGAGCTGCTTGCGCAGATTCCGTGCGGTCAAGTGAGTGATTTGGCTGGAAAATTCTCTTTTGCATGCGTGCGAGAAGGTGTGCGCATGGCCTTGCGCGGCGAAGTAGCGGCTATCGTCACCGCGCCGATTCACAAAGAAGCGTGGGGAGCTGCGGGCGTGAAATTCCCTGGGCATACCGAGCTCCTGCAATACGAAGCAGCTGCTTTTGCTGGTATGTCTGTTGAGAACATGCCCGTGCGAATGATGCTTGCTAGCGATGAGCTGCGCACCGTGCTGGTCAGCATTCATCTGAGCTTGCGTGACGCACTTGATCGCGTGACTCATGAAAACGTCTTGCAAACTCTGCGCATCACGCATACTGCACTCTTACAAAGCTTGGGGCGTGCGCCACGTATTGCTGTGGCAGGTCTGAATCCGCATGCGGGCGAAGGCGGTTTGTTTGGCCGGGAAGAAATCGAAGTGATCCATCCTGCGATTGCGGCTGCCAAAGCAGAAGGCATCAACGCGCAAGGCAGCTTCCCGCCAGACACAATCTTCATGCAAGCGCGCGGCTTCAAAAAATTCGATGTGGTGATAGCGATGTACCACGACCAAGGCCTGATCCCCGTGAAATACCTCGGCGTGGAAAAAGGCGTGAATGTGACTTTAGGTTTGCACAACGGCTTGGGGCGTGCCCTCGTGAGGACGAGCCCAGATCATGGGACGGCTTTTGATATTGCTGGGCGGGGTGTGGCGGATGCTTCGAGTTTGATTGAAGCGGTGAGACAGGCGCGGGCTTTGATTTGAGGTCTTGGCTGGGCTTTTAACTTCCAGACGCAGAAGACGCAAAGGTTACGCAGAGGACGCAAAAAATACCTAAAAAGAAATACCAAATTGGTTTTGTTTTTCGAGCTTTGTCTTTTTTCTTTGGCTGTTCTTCTGCGTCTTCTGCGTAACCTTTGCGTCTTCTGCGTCCGGCTGTTGGTATTGAAAGCTCAAGCCTTCAGAAAATCCACCTTCCCACCCATCCACCGCCCAATATGCAGCGCCGCCAATTCAGCATGATCGCGCAGCATCAAAGGAGCAACACCGCGAACGCGTTCCAGCAAAGCCGCATCCTCCACCAAATCCGCAAATCGCAGCAACGCCGCGCCACTCTGCCGTGCGCCTAAAAACTCGCCCGGCCCGCGTATCTCCAGATCGAGCCTAGCGATTTCAAAGCCATCGTTCGTCTCCGCCATCGCCTTGAGCCGCGCTTTCGCTGTATCGCCCAAGCGCCCGCTCTCGCCGGTAGAAAACAGCAGCACGCAAGCTGATGCCGCAGCGCCGCGCCCTACTCTGCCGCGCAACTGATGCAGCTGAGAGAGCCCAAAGCGCTCTGAATGCTCAATCACCATCAGCGAAGCATTGGGCACATCCACGCCCACTTCAATCACCGTGGTGCTCACCAGCAGCTTCATTTCGCCGCTGGTGAAAAGCTGCATCACGGTCTTCTTTTCTGCAGGCGGCATGCGCGAATGCAGCAGGCCGACCAATATGCCGGGGAAAGCGTCGGTCAGCTCTTGATGTGTTTGCGTAGCATTGCTCAGATCGAGCATTTCGGATTCTTCAATCAGCGGGCAGACCCAATACACCTGCCGCCCGCGCTTGATCTGATCAGCAATGCGCTCAATCACCTGATCTTTGCGAGAATCAGATAGCACCTTGGTGAGAATTGGCGTGCGCCCTGGAGGCAGCTCGTCGATGGTCGATACGTTCAAATCCGCGTAATAGCTCATTGCCAGTGTGCGCGGGATGGGAGTAGCCGTCATCATCAGTAAATGGGGTTCATGACCCACTGCATTCATCTTTGCGCGCAAAGCCAAGCGCTGCGCCACGCCGAAGCGATGCTGCTCATCGACGATGGCGAGCGCGAGGTTTTTGAAAATCACTTTGTCTTGAATGATGGCGTGTGTGCCCACCACCAGAGCCGCTTGCCCGCTTTCGATCAGCGCCAAAGCTTCGCGGCGCTGCTTGGCGGTTTGGCTGCCCGTGAGCCAAGCCACTTTCAAATTCAGTGGCTCAAACAATGGCTCCAGCAAGACCACGAGTTTGCGAAAATGCTGCTCGGCCAAAATTTCTGTGGGCACCATCAGCGCGCATTGCTGGCCTGCGTCCACACAGATCGCAGCAGCTAGCGCGGCCACGACGGTTTTGCCGGAGCCTACATCGCCTTGTAACAGGCGGTGCATGGGGCGGGTTTGCATCAAGTCTTGCGCAATCTCTTCGCTCACGCGATGCTGCGCTTTTGTCAAAGCAAAAGGCAGCGCGGCGAGCAGCTTCTCATGCAAGCCACCTTGCCCCGCCGCGAGCGATGGAGCAATCAAAGCATCGCGCTCCATCTTGGAGGTGAGCTGCGAGAGCTGCTGCGCCAACAGCTCTTCAATTTTCAAGCGCTGCCAAGCGGGATGCGTGTGATCTTCAAACTGCGCGAGCGTCACGTCCGGCGCAGGGTAGTGCAAAAATGATAGCGCGTCTCGCAGATTCCATGCCGGCGACTGCCCTATTTTCTTCAAAATCTCTTCAGGAATGCTCTCTTGCAGCGCCCCACTGCTCTCGGCTCGCGCTAAGCCATTGACCACCGCTTTGCGCAAATAAGCCTGCGGCAAACCCGCCACCGTGGAATACACCGGCGTGAGCGAAGTGGGCAAGGCACTCCCCGCTGCCTTGCAAACCGGATGCACGATCTGCCAGCCAAACATGCCCCCGCGCAGCTCGCCCCGTGCGCGAATGCGCGTGCCCACCGCGAGCTGCTTTTGCTGCGAAGGATAGAAGTTAAAAAAGCGCAGCTGGCAAGAGTCCGTGCCGTCATTCAGTATCGCTACAAGCTGGCGGCGCGGGCGATACGCGATATCGCAACTGGTGATCTCGCCTTCAATCTGCGCGTTGTCGCCATCCAGCGCGTTTTCTAACTTGGTGATCTTTGTTTCGTCTTCGTATCGGATTGGCAGATGCAAGGCGAAATCAATCGGGCGATGCAGCCCCAATTTATCCAGCGCTTTTTCTGCTACTGACTTAGGCTGCGCCTTGGGGGCAGCAGCAGTTTCTGGCGAAGGGGTTTTGCGTGGCATAGGATAATTGTGCCTTGTCAGTTACTGCATTGGGCGGTAACTTTACTTGGAACGGGTTCGTCCAGCCCTCAAGATAGTATGAAAACGATAGCACCTCGCGCAGATTCTATGCCGGCTAACCGGCAATTTAGCACTCAAGATTTTGATTTTGAGTTGCCTCCAGAGCTGATTGCTCAGCACCCCGCCTTTGAGCGCACAGCGTCCCGTTTGCTCGATGGTCGCGATGCGAAGCCTGCGCATCGCGTTTTCCGCGAGTTGCCAAATTTGCTGAAGGCGGGTGATCTGCTGGTGTTTAACGACACCAAGGTCGTGAAAGCGCGACTCTTTGGTGAAAAGGCCACAGGCGGCAAGCTGGAGCTGCTAATCGAGCGCGTCGTCTCTGGCAAAGAGGTGGTGGCGCATATGAAGGTCAGTAAGAAGCCACACATCGGAGATTGGGTGCATCTTTATGGCAACGGTCAAGACGTCATCAAAGCGCAGCTGATTGGCCGATGGCCTGATCAGGATGGCGCGCTCTTTCGCTTTGAGCTATCCCATGATCCGTATTGGGTCATGGAGCAATTCGGCCATGTGCCGCTGCCACCTTACATTGAGCATGCGGATGAACAAGAAGACGAGCAACGCTACCAAACTGTGTTTGCCAAACACCCTGGCGCAGTAGCTGCACCGACAGCAGCCCTCCATTTTGATGACGCATTGTTCGATCAACTCAAAGCAAAAGGCATTGATCGCGCCTTCGTCACCTTGCACGTCGGCGCGGGCACCTTCCAGCCCGTGAAGGCGGAAAACATCGCCGATCACACGATGCATTTCGAGCGCTACAGCGTCCCGCCCGAAACGCTCGAAGCGATCAAGCAATGCCAATCACGAGGGGGCCGCGTCATCGCGGTGGGCACAACCACTGTGCGCACGCTAGAAAGCTACGCAAAAAACCAACAAACCAGCGGCGACACCAACATCTTCATCACCCCCGGCTTCCAATTCGAAATCGTTGACTTCCTCATCACCAATTTCCATCTGCCCAAAAGCACACTGATGATGCTGGTGAGCGCCTTTGCAGGCTATGAACACATCATGGCGATCTACAAAACCGCTGTGCAGGAGAAATACCGTTTCTTCAGCTATGGTGATTCCATGCTGCTGGCACGCAAACTAACTTGAGGCACGGTGCGGCCTCATAAATCCAATTGCAGCAGTCGCTAGCATGCCCAGAACGGCGAGCCACATCAGATAGCGCCACATGCTAGGCGCTGAGCGAAGCACATTCAGTTCGCTCACAAAAATCGTCTCGCATGCGCCGTTGCCAGTGTCGGTGCGCACGGTGCTGGTACCACGGTTAAAACCGTTGCCAAAAGAATGCCGGTAATTTGCAAGTTGCCCAGTGAGATGAATTTGATCGCCTATGCGGATGCTTTTGAGCTTTTTCGCCAGCTGAGGATCGTCTGTCAGAAGATGGTTGTTGGAGATTTTGTTCACATCAAAAGCCTGCCAAGCTGCATCGCTGGATGTTTCAAAATTACAAGTCCATTGGCCGCTGGAAAATGAAATGTCGCGATACGCGCCGCTCAGCGCATTGGCGCCCCAGACCACACATAAATCCGTCACGTTCAAGTGATCGTTCCAAGCTTTGTGAGCCCAGCCCCACCAGCTATCCGTGTTGTATTTGCTCACCACCAGACCATAAATTTCATAGCGAAATAAGGGCTCGATGGTGTAGTTCACCCCATTTTTATCGACCTTGAACGGCGCAGGCGGCACAGCGACTTGCGAAGGCTCTTGGCTGAGCTGCTCTGCGATCACTTTGGTCTCAGGCAAGGCGGGGTTTTTGTACAGTGCAAGCACTAATAGCAAGGCGCAAAGAGCAAAGAGGGTTTTCAGCATCTGATAGTTATGGATTTGCAATGAAGGCTTCTACTGCCAAGTTTAGCGGCCTAGAGCAGGCGTGCAAGCTCAGTAGCGTTTCGACGTGGGAAAATCACCCCCATGCTTGATTTTCAACTCCTCAAAACAGACCCCGATTCCCACGCCCGCCGAGGCACGCTCACGCTTAATCATGGCGTAGTGCAAACGCCGATCTTTATGCCTGTGGGCACGTATGGCACCGTGAAAGGCGTGATGCCGCGCAGCTTGCATGAGATGGGCGCGCAGATTATTTTGGGCAACACCTTTCACCTGTGGATGCGCCCCGGGCAAGACATCATGAAGCAGTTTGGCGGGCTGCATGGCTTTGAAGGCTGGCAAAAGCCGATCTTGACGGACAGCGGTGGCTTCCAAGTGTGGAGCTTGGGCGAGATGCGCAAGATCAGCGAAGAAGGCGTGCGCTTTGCCTCGCCAGTCAATGGCGACAAGCTCTTTCTCACACCAGAGGTGAGCATGCAAATTCAAACCGTGCTCAATTCCGACATCGTGATGCAGTTTGACGAATGCACGCCCTATGACGTGAAAGGCCACATCACGACCGAGGCTGAGGCGCGCATCTCAATGGAGCTTTCGCTGCGCTGGGCGGCGCGTTGCCAAACCGAGTTTGCAAAGCTTGAGAATCCCAATGCGCTCTTTGGCATCGTGCAGGGCGGTATGTTTGAGAATCTGCGTCAAGAGTCATTAGACAAACTCGTGGAGATGAATTTCCCCGGCTACGCTGTTGGTGGCGTGAGTGTGGGCGAGCCCAAGGCCGAGATGCTGCGCATCATGGCGCATACGCCGCATCGCCTGCCGGCTAATAAGCCGCGCTATTTGATGGGCGTGGGCACGCCGGAAGATTTGGTCGATGGTGTGGCTGCGGGCGTGGATATGTTTGACTGCGTGATGCCCACACGCAATGCACGCAACGGTCACCTCTTCACACGCTACGGCGACGTGAAAATCCGCAACGCGAAGCACAAAACTAGCCACGAGCCCATTGATGCCACCTGCACTTGCTATGCGTGCAAAGGGCAAGCGGAGCCAGATGGCAGTATCAGCGGAGGCTTCTCGCGGGCCTATTTGCATCACCTAGACCGCTGCGGGGAAATGCTTGGCCCTATGCTGGCAACGATTCACAATTTGCACTACTACCTGAACCTCATGCGCGAAGTGCGCGAGGCGCTGCAAGGCGGCACGTTCAGCGCATTCAGACAAAAATTCAGCGAAGATCGTGCTCGCGGGGTGTAAGGTCTCGCTCTCAATCACTATCAAATTCATAGCTATTCGAGCAACAATTATCCCAGTCACTAGCCTCTTTTGATGAAAAAAGCGCTGCTTTTCTTAACTGCGCCCGTGCGCTGGCTCCTCGCTTGGGTTGTGGCCTTGGTGATCCTGTTTGAAGAATGGGGCTGGGAGCCTTTGCAGCGCTTGCTGCGGCGTATTGTGCTACTGCTTCGTTTGCAGCGGCTCGAAGTGTGGCTGCAGACTTTGCCGCCTTATGCCGCATTCGTAGCGCTCGCTGTGCCTAGCCTCATGCTTTTACCTGCCAAACTCGCAGCCTTTGCATTGATCAGCAAAGGCCATGTGATTTGGGGCGGCTTGGTCTTCATCGCGGCCAAGCTAATTGGCACGGCGGTGATCGCGCGTGTCTTCAGCATCGTGCAGCCCAGCTTGATGCAACTGGCTTGGTTTGCGCGCGGCTACAGCGCTTGGAAGCGCTGGAAGGATGCCTTGCTCGCCCATGTGCGCAGCACGCGGGCTTGGCAGCAGGGCAAGGCCTTCAAAGCAAGCATCGCCAACCAACTGCGCAAGTGGCTTAGGCCGTAAGGTTTGTGGCTTTTTGCTGCGCCCCGGCCCCGCAAGCATGACAAAACTTTGCAAACGCGCTTTTGCGCGTGGTGCATGTACCGCAATGATCATGCAGGCCAATGCCGCAATGGGGGCAGAAATCTATGGCTTCATTTTTCAGATCAACAGGCCGCTCGCAGCCGGGGCACACGCCTTTGGCTAGCCTTGCCAGCGCTGTGTCATAACTCAGCTCTTCGCGGCGCTGCGCATCGGGCAAGAGCTCGGCAGCTTTTTGTTTTTCCAGATAACGGTTGAGCGCGAGGATGGCGTAGCGGCCAATCACTGCTGTAAGCACAATACCAACGATGTAGCGCACATAGCCGCCATAGCTTGGCAAATACGGCACGAGCTCCACGAAGAAAGCAAAGCCTGCGAAGATGATGAAGCCCCAGACGAAGGGCCAATAGGTGCCTTTGCGCTTTTTCACGAAGAGCCAAGCGGCAATGGCAAGCAGCGGCAGCGTGAGCATCAGGCGATAGAGGAAAACGCGCAACTCCACGCGGCGCTGCTCAATGTTGAGTTGTTTATAGCCTTCTTGCTCCAAGCTCTGCAGTTGCTCGCGCTCGCGCGAGGCTTGCTGGCGCGCATCCAAAGCGATCTTGTCTTGCGCCTCCAGTGCAGCCCGAGCGCTCCGCTCCGCCGCTTTCAGGCGATCTAGCTCTCGCGTGCGCTCCAGGACTTGCGGATCCTGCTCGCTGCGCTGGGTGGCGCTACGTGTGGCAATCCATGCATCAAAGCTTTCGCGCGCAGTATTGGCATCTGCGCGAGCTGTGTCGAGCTTGAGCCGAGCTTGATCCAGCGCTTCGTTGCTGTTGCGCTCGGTACGCCCTGCAAGAGCAATGCTGTTACGCAGCCGCTCTGCTTGCGGCTTATCTAGGTAATCATCCAGCTCCAGTTGCTTTTCCACTTTGGGCAAATCGCCCACCACCGTGCCGCCCAAGCCGATCAAAAAGCCGGCGAACACAAAAGCAACCAGCCAGAGGCCGCGACGAAACCATTTTTCTGACAATCGCAGTGACTTACTCATACTCTTCCTTTACTATTAATTTTATAGCTGCTTGCGCAGTAAACATGCCTGCTAAGTGTCCAATGCCCATAAAAATCACAACTTCAAAACCACGGGAGCTGCACCCAAGCCTGCACGCGGCATCCACTCAAACACAGAATCCACTGTGACGGATTCGATGCGATCTGTAAACCGCTTCTTAGCAGGATGATCATCGAATTCGATATTGGCTTGCGTGATGCGGCCGCCCAAGCGCGTGAGCGGAGAGATATTGAGCACAGTGGGCTGATAGTCTTTGAACTGAAGCCACGCCTGTGCTTGATCGCGCGTACGGATGCTCGGCTCCATCGCGGCGGCCAGCGTCTCAATCGCCCACTGGTTGCTCTGCTGATACTTGGTGCCCCACACATAGCTCACCATGCTGTAAGGCTTGATATGCATCGCTTTCGTGCGCTCGCTGAGCAAAGCGGCGTGCAGCTTGTCTTGTACCTCTTTCGTTGGAATCACCCAAGCGGCTTCAAAGCGAAAGAGATCATCGAGAAAAAACTCCCCTAAGCCTTGCCGATAGAGCGAGGCTTCTGCCGTGCCGCAAGTGTTGAGCTTATGCGCCACCAGCCAGCGGCCATCGGGCGCTTTGTAGGCAAAGCCCAGATGCGAATAGCGCAGGCCATACTTACTCAAATCCTGCCCGGCTCGCGCGAGCACCACGACTTTTGCGCCGCTCTTGACATGCTCCGCCTCCAGCGCGCGCCAAGTCTTCTCGGCGAGATTCATGCCTTGCACGATGGTTTGCGGTGCAGGCGGTTTGGGCGCATCGCAGGAGCGGCCTGCGTGGGCATGCATTGCGGCGGTTGCCAACAATGCAACCAGAACACAGCGAATGATCTTCATGATGAACCTCAGTACGTGATGCGTTCGTTATGCAACAGCGCCTTGCCCAGCTCATTCGGGATGAATGCAATCGCTTCGCCAAGTGCAGAGAGCACCATGCCCGTGCCGATCACGCTCACCGTCACCGATGCGCCCACGCCCACCGCACTGGCTTTCACACCTTTGCCAATGATTTCCACGCTCACGACAGCGCCATCCGATGCACGCGCCAGCACATACACCGTGCCCCGCGCAGTCACTTCAATCGCTTTCACCACAAACACCGCGCCTACGGTAGAGAGGATCACCGGCGTTGCAACCGATGCACCCGCCGCCGTGCTCGCGCCCACGCCGGCGACGACGACGGATGCCACAGGCAGCATGCTCAGCACCACCGATGCCTCACTTTGCGCATAAGATTTTGAAGAAAAACCCATACTCGCCGGCATAAATACTGCGCCAAGCGCTATAGAAAACGTAGTGGCTACAGACACCACAGTAGATTTCAAAGAAAAAGCTCTCATCACTCGCTCCATTTCTGACCGAGACAATTCATCAATTTTGGGAAACTCGCTCCGCACGATGGCCGAGCGAGCGGGTCTGAAAGCACGCTTACTGCGTTTCCATCTCGCGGCGTGCTTCAGCACGCGCTTGCAGGCGGGCTTCTGCCAAATCGGCTTCATGCTTATCACGCAGCGTCTTGGCCAATGTGAAGGTCGTGGTGATCAAATAGAGCCAGCTCACCAAGAGGAAGGCCTTGTAGGTGTCATTCACATTCATGCGCCACAAACCCCAACCCGTGAGCGTCATCGCCACGAAGAAGGCGATGTAGACCACCATGCGCCACATCGGTGTATCCACCTTCTTGTATTGGTTGTCTCGCACAAACTTCGCGAGGAAGAAAGCCGTGGACAAACAAAAGATATAACCCATCACCATAAACGCGCGATCCAAATCCTGCCCGGGCAGCCAAGCCAAGCCTGTGCCGCAGAGAAAGACGGCGATGCCAAAGGAAATCCACACCTGCAATTGCCATGCACCGGTATCGCGTTGAATCAGTGGGTTGCTCATAAATACCTTACGTTTGTTGAACATGGTGGGAAGTATCTAGCAAGTTCATCACCTGCCAAGCGCGGGCTGCAAAGTGGCTGCTGGCGGCTGGATAGGTATCGATAAATGATACTTGCGGCCTGAGCAACGCTTTTCTGGGTTCTAATTCTCAGGATGCAAACCAATATTGAAGACACCGCAACCCCTGAACTCAGCAAAGAACCCCGCCTTTGGCAAGGAGATGGCTGGACGGCACTCGTGATCAAAAACGAAGACGACGATGGCTGGGCTGTGGCCATGACGAAAGATGGCGAGACTGAGCCTGCATTGATCGGCCCGTGGACGATGGGGCGAGATAAGAAAAACCCCAAACCGCTCGACAAATTCGCCTTCAGCACCTTGGTGAAAACCGCTTCAGAATTTGTGCGCCGGCAAGAGCAGCAATTGCATGCTGCCTTGCATCAAAGCTTAGAGGTGACTGCCAAGGGCGCGCGCTACACCGTGAACTTGGATATTCAGCCCGACGAAGACAACCCATCGGCCACGCTTAGCGCGCAAGATGCTTTTGGCGATGAGGTCGCAAAAATCAAAGTGCCACCTTCTTTCAAACTCAATCGCGCGAGTGCAGTCGCTTGGATTGAAGGAGGATTGGCGCCGCCTTAAACATCACCCCGCGTGCCG
Source organism: Comamonadaceae bacterium (assembly GCA_013297925.1). Taxonomy (GTDB): domain Bacteria; phylum Pseudomonadota; class Gammaproteobacteria; order Burkholderiales; family Burkholderiaceae_C; genus JANMDU01. The sequence goes on along the minus strand of JAAFJC010000012.1, from coordinate 23,589 downwards.
GGGGTCCTTCAAAAGTGAGTGATGGAGTCACGCCTGCCAAATAGCGGATACCACGGATACCGCCGCACAAAGCACACAAGCGTGGCGAGCCCACTCAAAACCAGCCAACTCATTTCCGCGCTGCGCCAACAAATCTGGCGAGAGGAAGCGCTCACGCTCAAGTCCCCAGAGCGCAGCAGACAAAACAACCCATCAGTGGGAAACACTTAGCTACTTGACTTCACTATAAACAGCATCCAAGCATTGCGTTGAGCTAACATACTTGCGGGCAAAACGCCTTTCATGAAAGTTCTTCCACAACTTCTGTAAAGCCTCGAGCGTCACCAACTGCCGCAAAGCGTATCTCCACGCGGTTCTTTGCGCGGCTGCTACTCTCATGCTGTCGTCATAAGTCCATTGCGCAGGAGCTGCCGGGGAACTCGCAATTTTTGCCAACGCACTGATGTTCCCATCCCAAGGCGCGTCTAGGCTCACGATTTCGAAACCTGAGTGTTCAAGCAACGCCCGCAAGCTGTGCGCTGTGAAATGCAAAGTATGAGCTCTGAAAAAAAGAGTGTTTTTTCCGCATAGTCGAGTGGAACCGGGAACTTCAATGTACAGCATGCCATCTTGTCGCAAGACTCTCCGATACATGGCTAAAGCTTGAGCAGGATCAACAAAGTGTTCCAGTACATGAAACATGGTAACCAAAGAAAAATGCGAGGAGGGTAACTCTTGTATCAACTGCCGCAAAGACCCGTGCCGGATATCTAAGTGCAACTGCTCTCGCGCATATTCACCGTAACCTGTGTGAGGTTCGATGCCGATGGCCTTGTATCCTAGATGCTTTGCTAAGTACACAAATTCTCCGCTTGATGCACCAACATCAAGCACTGGATCACCAAGAACCGGCACAGAGCAATTTTGTTTAAGCCAGTTCCATCGATCTCGCATATTACGAGCCGCTCGAAGAACGTGACGCATAGCGGGTTTGGCACTCGCTTTATAGTCTTGACGATAGGAGTCTCTGTACCATGCCTCTAAATCTTCTGGGGTCGGCAATGGATCAATACGTCCCAGACCGCAGGTCATGCATACGACGGTATGAAGGTCATCTCCAGTCTTGCCATCCAATTTGGAGATAGTGTCTATAACAACAGAGCCACAGCAAGGGCAGGGAGTTTGAGAGTTTAAATTACCATTCATGTAAACATTTTAAATCAAGCGCTTGCGAAGTTGAGTAGCCAAAATTTCTGCGGCGATCACCACCAAGAAGATCACGAGCAGCACGAGCGCGACGCGATCCCATTCAAACACGTCAATCGCCGCATTGAGCGCCATACCGATGCCGCCTGCGCCTACTAAGCCGAGCACAGCGCTCTCGCGCACATTGATGTCCCATCGAAACAACGCAATCGATGCAAACGCGGGCTGCACTTGTGGCCAATAGCCATAGACGATGCGGCTGTACCAAGGCGCGCCGGTGGCCGTGAGCGCTTCAATCGTGCCTTTATTGCTCTCTTCCAGCGCTTCGCTGAGCATCTTGCCGATGAAGCCGATGCTGTGAAAAGCTATCGCGCAAGTGCCTGCGAGTGCGCCGGGGCCAAACATCGCGACGAAAAAGAGTGCCCAGAGCAACGTAGAAATGCTGCGCGTGGCCACCAAGATGAAACGGGCGATGGCATTGAGCCACCAGATCTTGTTGATGTTCCTTGCAGCCAAAAAACCAATCGGCGTGGCGAGCAAAATGCCCAAAGCGGTGGAGAGAAAGGCAATGGCTAGCGTATCCATGAGCGCTTGATGCACCGTTTGCGCGCCCGTGTTTTGCGGCGTGTAGTAAAACTTCAATTCAATCGGCCACATGCGCACCAGCAGATCTTTCATCTGCGTATGCGCATCGTAGAGAAACTCGGGGATCACGTTCACGGCCTTGAATGACACCACGATGGCGAGCAAACAAAGCGCGTAAACCGTGAAGCGCTGTAGACGCTCCTTGGGCGTGAAGCGTTGCCACTCGCGGTTGATTCCGGCCGTGCTCATTGCTTGAACACTTTCTTCACGGCGATTTGCAACACCTCGCCGAGCATGATGAGGGCGATGATGCAGATCACGATGCCGAGTACAAAGTCGTAATCAAAGCGCTGAAACGCGGCAAACAGTGTGCCGCCAATGCCGCCCGCGCCGACGATACCCACCATGGTGGAATTGCGCAAATTGCTGTCTACCTCATAGGCGATGAAACCGATGAAACGGTAAATCACTTGTGGCACCACAGCAAAGGTGAGCACATTGGCAAAGCTCGCGCCTGTGGCGCGCACGGCCTCGATTTGCTTCATCGAAATTTCTTCAATCGCTTCGGTGAAGAGCTTACCGAGGAAGCCGATCGACGCGACCGTCAAGGCCAAAATGCCAGCGAGCGCGCCAAAGCCCACCGCCTTGACGAACACAATCGCCACGATCACAGGATGGAAGGTGCGGCAGAGCGTGATAAATAAACGCACCGGCCAGGTGACCCAAGCTGGCATCAAATTGCGCGCAGCCAGCAGCCCCACAGGCAAGGAAAGCATCAGACCGAGAGCAGAGGCAAGAATCGCGATTTGCACCGTCTCCCACATGCCCTTGATCAGCTCCTCGCGCGGATTGAAAATCGGCGGAAACATGCGCCCAACGAACTTTGCAGCATTGTCTGTGCCGAGCAGAAAGCGCGCCCAAGAAATATCAATGCGGCTCAACGCCCAAGCAAAGATGATGAAGAGCACGAGCGCATCCCAGCGCGCTTGCGTGCTCATGGTGAAGGGGCGGATATGGAGCGGTACAGTGCTCATTTTTGAAGTAAAAAAGCCGTTTTTCCAATACAGAACCTGCGCGAAAAGCTATCGAATTGATAGTGGTTTTGATTCATGCGGTCAGCCACGACTCGCCGCCATAAATCGTTTTCAGCACCTCATCATCCAAGCCTTCAGCGCCGCCGTCATACACCACATGCCCGCCACTCATGCCCACGATGCGGGCGGCAAAGCGCTTGGCCAGATCAACATCGTGCATATTCACAATCACCGGAATGCCGCGCTGCTCACCCACATTGCGCAGCAGCTCCATGATCTCCACGGATGTTTTCGGATCGAGCGAGCTGGTGGGCTCATCGGCCAGCAGCAGCGAAGGCGATTGCATCACCGCGCGCGAGATGCCCACGCGCTGGCGCTGGCCGCCGGAGAGGGAATCGGCTCTTGCATTGGCAAAATCTTGCAGGCCGACGATTGATAACGTCTCCCAGGCTTTTTGGATATCGGCTTGATCGAATTTCCGCAGCCACGCCTTGAAAGCGCCCGTTCTTCCAAGCACGCCCGTGAGCAAATTCTCCATCACAGAGAGGCGCTCCACGAGGTTGTATTCCTGAAACACCATGCCGATGCGCGAGCGCGCGGCACGCAGTGCATCGCCACGTAGATTTACGAGATTGCTGCCATCGAGCTCAATGCTGCCGCTGGTGGGCTCGACCAAGCGATTGATGCAGCGAATCAGGGTAGATTTGCCCGTGCCGCTCGGGCCAATGATGGCAACGAGCTGGGCGGCATTGAATTGCAGATCGATGCCGCGAAGCACAGGTTTGCCGGGGACGTATTCTTTGATGAGTCCCTTGATATGAAGCGAGGTCGCCATGAAAGCGACTTATTTCTTCGCTGCGGCTTCAGCAGCTTTATCCACCGTGCGCACCACATCCCAATCCTTGGCGTAGTTGATGCCCACAAAGCGATCTGCGCCATCAAAATTCTTCTGCATATCGGCGGGGAAGCGGTAATCGGCAAAGCACTTGACCATCTTGGTGGCCAGCTCGGGCACGAGATCATGCGCATAAGCGAAGCTCGATGTCGGGAAGCGCTGGCTGCGATAGATCACGCGGAAATCCGCTTCTTTGATCTGGCCACGATCACCCATGCGCTCAAACACATCGCTGGCCACATGGGCGGCGTCGTAGTCGCCCGTGTTCACGCCAAGCACAGATTGATCATGCTTGCCGGAGAATTTGATCTCGTAATCCTTGCCGGGAGCCAAGCCTTGCGCAGGCAGGAGAGCCAGCGGTGCGAGGTGGCCAGAGTTGCTTGAAGGCGAGGTGTGCGCAACCTTTTTGCCCTTCAGATCAGCCACGGTTTTGAACGGGCTGCTCGCTTTCACAATCGTGATGAGGTTGTAGCCCTGATAGCCCTTGGCATCGCCTTTCACGGCAAATGGAATTGCGCCTGCTTTATTGACAGCAAAAACAGTCGGCCCTGTAGAGAAGCCGCCCACATGCAAGCGGCCTGAGCGCATGGCCTCAATCTGCGCCGCGTTGTTTTGCACTTGGAAAAACACGACTTTCTTGCCCGTGCATTGGCCGAGGTAATCGGTGAACGGCTTGAAGATGTTTTCGTACTTCGCGGGGTCTTCCACCGGCGTATAAGTGAAGATCAAAGTGGATGGATTTTTGAGCTTGGAAGCATCTTTGGGCGTGTCGGCCAACAGATCTTTATTGGCATCGCAATACAGCGCATCCAAATCGCCACGATTAGGGCAAGCGTCTTGGGCTTGGGCGGATAGGGCAAGTAAGCTGGATGCAGCAGCCAGCGCGGTGAGAATGTATTTTTTCATGGTGTCTCCGAGAGTTTTGATGACTAACCCGTGACTGTCACAAAAACAAAAACCCGCGTCAAGCGGGTTTTTGCGGAGATGAAGATGTCGCTTGGTTTATAGACCAGCAGCTGCTTTCAAGGCAGCCGCCTTATCCGTACGTTCCCAAGTGAACTCAGGTTCATCGCGACCAAAATGGCCGTAGGCTGCTGTCTTTTGGTAGATTGGGCGCAGCAGATCGAGCATCTGGATGATGCCTTTCGGGCGCAGATCGAAATGCTCAGCAACGAGTGCGGAGAGTTTCTCGTCGCTGATCTTGCCCGTGCCTTCTGTGTAGACCGTGATGTTCATCGGCTTGGCCACGCCAATCGCATAGGCCACTTGCACTTGGCATTGCTTGGCCAAACCAGCAGCCACCACGTTTTTCGCTACGTAGCGGGCTGCATACGCGGCTGAGCGATCCACTTTGGAAGGATCCTTGCCGGAGAATGCGCCGCCGCCGTGCGGGCATGCGCCGCCGTAGGTATCGACAATGATTTTGCGGCCTGTGAGGCCACAGTCGCCCTGCGGGCCGCCGATCACGAAACGGCCTGTGGGGTTGATCAAATACTTGGTGTTTTGCAGCCACTCTTTGGGCAGCACGGGCTTGATGATTTCCTCAATGATCGCCTCATAAAAGCTGGGCTTGAGGGTTTTCATGTCGATGCTTTGATCGGGATCGTGCTGGGTGGAGAGCACCACGGTGTCGATGCTGTGGGGCTTGCCATCCACATAGCGCATGGTGACTTGGCTCTTGGCATCAGGGCGCAGGAAGGGCAGTTTGCCGCTCTTGCGCAATTGAGCTTGGCGCTCCACCAGGCGGTGCGCGTAGTAAATCGGCGCGGGCATGAGATCGGGCGTTTCGTCGCAAGCGTAGCCAAACATCAGGCCTTGGTCGCCTGCGCCGGTGTTCAGATGGTCGTCAGAGGCTTGATCAACACCTTGGGCAATGTCATTGCTCTGCTTGTCATAGCAGACCATGACGGCGCAGCCTTTGTAATCAATCCCGTAATCGGTGTTGTCGTAGCCAATGCGCTTGATCGTGTCGCGCGCGGTCTGGATGTAATCCACGTTGGCATTCGTCGTGATCTCGCCAGCGAGCACCACGAGGCCGGTGTTGCACAGCGTCTCAGCGGCTACTCTAGAGCGTGGGTCTTGTTTAAAAATCGCATCCAAAATCGCGTCAGAAATCTGGTCAGCCACTTTATCGGGGTGGCCTTCTGAGACGGATTCAGAGGTAAAGAGAAAATCGTTCGCCATTTGTGTAACACTCCTAAGATAAGACAATCTGCGTTGCCACAAACTTCAGGAAAATTCTGGAGTGCTTGGCGAACGCTTTAGCAGATGGATTTAACGTCGCTCTGCAAGTTGCTCGGTTTAACTCAGCGACAATAATATTTTAACAAAATTGATGGAAGCTTTGTTCAAGTTGCTCTCTCGTTGGCCCCTTCCGCTTCTGCATGGCGTGGGCGCGCTTCTTGGCTGGCTGGCTTATCTGCTCTCGCCCACCTATCGCCGCCGCTTTTCGGCCAACGCGCGGCAAGCGGGTTACACGCCTTCTCAGGTGCGCAAAGCGATTGCACATGCTGGTCGCATGGTGACGGAGCTGCCACGCTTGTGGTGGGGCAAGCCTGTACACATCGCATGGCTTGGGCAGGAGACTTTTGATGCTGCACACATCAACCGTCAAGGCATCATCTTCCTGACGCCCCATCTGGGCTGCTTTGAGATCACTGCACAAGCGATTGCTTTGCGGTATGCGCAAGAGCAGCGGCAGATTACTGTGCTGTACCGACCCGCACGCCAAGCATGGTTACAAGAGCTGATGCGCGGAGCGCGAGATCGGCCAGGCATGCAGGCCGTTCCGGCCAGTTTGTCGGGCGTGAAAGCGTTGGTGAAGGCTTTGCGAAGTGGGCAGGCGTTGGGCATGTTGCCCGATCAAGTGCCGCCGCAGGGCTTGGGTGTCTGGGCTGATTTCTTTGGAGAACCGGCCTACACGATGACACTTTCTGCGCGCTTAGCCCAGCAAACGGGCGCGAAGCTCGTGCAAGTGTGGGGTGAGCGCTTGCCTTGGGGACGCGGCTATTGTGTGCACTTCAGTATGTTTGAAGGCGAGCTGAGTGCAGATGCCACCATCGCCGCGCGCCAAATCAACGCTGCCATGGAGCAATTGGTACGCGAATGTCCTGAGCAGTATTTATGGGGCTATGCACGGTACAAACAACCTCGTTCTGATGATGTGTTTGCTGCTCCCTCGGGAGCGGCATCATGATGGATTTTGTGGTGAGAATCTTGAGCCATGGTGGCGTGCTCTTCATGCGCCTGATTGCGCCACTGCCCTTGCCCGTGGTGCGAGGCATGGGCTGGTTGCTCGGGCAATTGCTCTATCTACTCATTTGGCCACGGCGAAAAATTGTGCGTGTGAATCTCTCGCTGTGTTTTCCAGAGATGCCACTCAATCAACGCCATCAGCTAGAGCGCCAGGTCTTTGTGCGTTTCGCACAAGCTTGGCTCGATAGAAGCTGGCTTTGGCACGGCTCACGCGAACAACTTGCCAAGCGATTGAAAGTCACAGGTGATGTGAAAGCCTTGCGGGAGCAACCACACTTGGTGCTTTTCTCGCCGCATTTTGTGGGCTTGGATGCGGGTGGCGTAGCGATTACCAAAGAAAAGCTTCGCCCTTTGTGCAGCATCTATTCCAGCCAGCGCAACGCGATCGTCGATGAATGGATTTTGCAAGGCCGCCTGCGCTTTGGCGGGTTGCGTTTGTTTGCGCGGATGGAAGGCGTGCGCGAGATCGCAGCGTCGGTAGAAACTGGCGAGGCCTTGTATTTGCTGCCAGATATGGATTTCGGCACCCATGGTGCGGAGTTTGTACCATTTTTTGGTGTGAATGCAGCGACCGTCACATCGCTTTCCCGCTTCGCACGCCTGTGCAAAGCCAAAGTGATTACCTTGTCCAATCGCATGACATCTGAAGGTTACGAAGTCAATTTTTCGCAGCCTTGGAGCGACTTCCCCAACCGCGATGCGCGAGCCGACACCGAGCGCATGAACCGTGAGCTGCAGGCGCTGGTGCTCCAAGCACCTGATCAGTATTATTGGGTGCACAAGCGCTTCAAAACTCGCCCACCCGGCGAGCCCTCGGTGTATTGAAGGCACTTACTTGCTATCGATCACTTCAGATGCCGTGCGAAACGCATCTACGGCCGCCGGGAAGCCGCAATACACACTGGCGTGCATGAAAATCTCTTGCAGCTCTTGCGGTGTCACGCCATTGTTGAGCGCACCGCGCACATGAATCTTCAGCTCATGCATTTTTCCCAGTGCCACCAGCATCGAGACTGTCACGATACTGCGCATCTTGAGGGAGATGCCATCGCGCTGCCAGGTATTGCCCCATGCATGCACCGTGACGAGCTCTTGCAACGGCGCAGTGAAATCGGTAGAACGTGCAAACGCGCCGTTCACGTATTCTTCGCCTAAAACGGCTTTGCGCCTCGCCAAGCCTTTGTCGTAAATCGGGTCGCCTTTGGGTTCTGGAGAAATCTTGCTCATGGTGTGCCTTTCAAAAATGCCTATCATCTCAGTATTCTTCAAGAGATTGCCCATGACCTCGCGTTACCCCTACCCCGATCTGAACACTTTGCCCGAAGACATCAAAGCCCGCATTCTTGAGACCCAAGACAAAGCCGGCTTCATCCCCAACGTCTTCCTCGCCTTCGCCCGCCGCCCGGCTGAGTGGCGTGCGTTTTTTGCCTATCACGATGCATTGATGTTGCCCGAGACTTTTGGCCGAGAAAGTGGGCTAACGAAAGGTGATCGGGAAATGATCGTGACCACGACGAGTGCGGCCAACAATTGTCTTTATTGCGTGGTGGCGCATGGCGCGATTTTGCGTATTTATGAGAAGAAGCCTTTGGTCGCTGATCAAGTGGCGGTGAACTATTTGAAGGCTGAGATTTCAGCGCGACAGAAGGCGATGCTCGATTTTGCGATGAAGGTCTGTCAGCACTCTGATCAAATCAACGATGCTGATTTTTCAGCCTTGCATGCACATGGCTTTTCTGATGAAGACGCTTGGGATATTGCCGCCATCACCGCTTTCTTTGGCTTGTCAAATCGCATGGCATCCTTTAGCGGGATGATGCCTAATCCTGAGTTTTATTTGATTGGGCGGGTTCCCAAGCCTGCTAAGGCCTCACAGTAAATCATCGTTGCCCCACTAAAATCAAATCGTGAACGCGCCTTTTTCTCCACCCACCCCCATCATTCGCGAACTTCCCGATGAATTGATCAGTCAGATCGCGGCGGGCGAAGTGGTGGAGCGCCCCGCATCCGTAGTGCGGGAACTGGTGGATAACGCGCTTGATGCGGGCTCGACGCAAATCACGGTGCGCTTGCTCGGCGGTGGCGTGCGAGCGATCATTGTGGAAGACGATGGCTGCGGCATACCGCGTGATCAATTGCCGCTGGCCTTCAAGCGGCACGCCACATCCAAGATTTCTACGCTGGCTGATTTGGAATCTGTGGGCACAATGGGCTTTCGCGGTGAGGCGCTGGCCGCTATCAATTCCATATCTGATTGCGCAGTATCTTCGCTGGCTAGCAGCCAAAATGGCTCAAAGAACACCGCGTGGCTGCTGGATGGCCGCTCAGGCGAGCTCTCCCCCGCAGCGCGCGCGCAGGGCACGACAGTGGAAGTCAAAGAGCTGTTTTTTGCCACGCCAGCGAGGCGAAAATTCTTGAAGAGCGATGCAACTGAGCTCTCGCATTGCTTGGAGTCCATTCGCCGCCATGCCTTGGCGCGGCCTGATGTCGGCTTCACAGTCTGGCATGAAGGCAAATTACTAGAGCAGTGGCGCGCAGTGGATGCCAAGCAGCGTGTGCAAGATGTGCTGGGCGATGACTTTATTGAATCGGCGCTCACGGTGGATCTTGCGGAAGGCGCCGTGAGAGTCACAGGCTTTGCCGGCCTGCCCGATGCAGCTCGCTCCCGCGCTGATCAGCAATACGCTTATGTCAATGGCCGCTTTGTAAGAGACAAAGTGATTCAGCATGCTGTGCGCAGCAGCTATGAGGATGTGCTGCATGGTGGGCGGCAGCCGGTGTATGTGCTGTTTGTGCAGATTGATCCCGCGCGGGTGGATGTGAATGTGCATCCCACAAAAATTGAAGTGCGGTTTCGGGATGGGCGCGAGATTCATCAAGCCGTGCGGCATGCGGTGCACGGCGTATTGGCCGCGCCGAGGAGCGCGATGCAGCTTGAGCAGGCTTTCACGCCAGCACCCGTGGCTCAAAACGCCTTTAATGCAGACATTTTTAAAAGAAATCAACCAGTCGCCGGCATATATACTGCGCAGAGTGCTATTAATTTAGGAATGAACGAAGTGCGCGATGTAGCGCAGCTTTGGGCGCCGGCCAACTATTCCACTGCCCCAACAACGCCGCAAACCACAGCGCCAACCTTCGCCCCCATCACGCCGAGCGCAGATGAAGCAGCCACTTGGCCGCTGGGCAAAGCCATCGCCCAGCTTCACGGCATTTACATCCTCGGGCAGAACGCGCAAGGCATGGTCATCATCGACATGCATGCAGCGCACGAGCGTATCGTCTATGAGCGGCTCAAAAACCAAATCGATGCAGCGCGGATCACATCCCAGCCCTTGCTCATTCCCGCCACCTTTGCCGCTACGCCGGTGGAAGTGGCCACAGCCGAAGCGCATCAGAACACGTTGGAACAACTTGGGCTTGACATCAGTGCCTTCTCCGCCAAAACGCTCGCCGTGCGCGCCGTGCCAACCACGCTGGCCAAGGGTGATGCGGTGGAGCTCGCCCGCAGCGTCTTGGGCGAGCTGGCGCAGCACGATGCCAGCACCGTGATCCAGCGCGCGCAACACGAAATCCTCTCCACCATGGCCTGCCACAGCGCCGTGCGCGCCAATCGCAGCCTCACGCTCGAAGAGATGAACGCCCTGCTGCGCCAAATGGAAGCCACCGAGCGAAGCGACCAATGCAACCATGGCCGGCCCACTTGGCGGCAAATCAGCATCAAAGAATTAGACGCATTGTTCATGCGCGGGCGCTGAACTTTTCGTCGCCCAAGCGTATCTGCCTCCCATGCGCAAAAATTTCTTTCGCCTCACCCTTGCAGCGCTGCTGTCGACCGCGCTTTTCGCTGGCTGCGCCACGCTGCACGAAAAGCAAGGCCAATGGATTTTTAGCCCGACGGATCGCACTTGGGGCAACACAGTGGAGCTGGCCTCTGGCATGGATGAAGCTTTCGTGCAGTTTGATTCGAAAGAAACGGGCAAGCCAACCAAGCTGCATCTGCTGATCAATGGCAACGATGCGGATAAACCTGTGCTGCTGTATCTGCACGGTGCGCGCTGGAATGTGGTGGGCAGCGCTTGGCGGATTGAGCGCATGCGCGAGCTGGGCTTTAACGTGGTGGCACTGGATTACCGCGGCTTTGGCAAGAGCGATGCCGATGCGCCTTCGGAAGACAAAGCCTATGAAGATGCGTTGGCTGCTTGGGATTGGATGGCGAAGAAGTATCCCCAGCAGCAGCGCTTTATCTTCGGGCATTCGCTGGGCGGCGCGATTGCGATTGATCTGGCCAGCAAAGTCAGCGATGAGCGTGGCACGATGGTCGAAGGTACTTTCACCTCCATACCAGACGTTTTTTCCACACTCAAATGGGGTTGGCTACCTGTGGGCTGGCTGATCTCTCAGCGCTTTGATTCAGAGAAGAAAGTAGCCAAAATCGGCTCGCCTTTGCTCGTGGTGCACGGCAGCGAAGACCGCGTGATCTCACCTTCGCTCGGGCAGCGCCTGTATGACGCCGCCGCGAGCCCCAAACGCTTCGAGCTCGTGCAAGGCGGCTCGCATCACAACACCAATAGCATCGGGCAAGCCCAATACCGCTCAGCAATCAAGGCGCTTTTTTCACTGGACTTGAAACCTTCGTACCCTTAGCTTTCGGCGAGGCTTTCCCAGCCACCGGCGCTTCGTATTTCGCCAACATCGCCTTCGCATCGTCAAACAACGCCCGGCCATCGATGCCGCGTTTGTGCATATCGATCATCCAGCCGGCTTGCACAGGCTTTGCAGCTTCGACCCAGCGTGCCACTTCCGGCGCGGGCAGCGTGTAGAACTGATTGCCAGCGGCCTTGGCCTTGGCGCGCGCGGGAGCTGCGCTGTCGTCCCACATCTTGCCCATGCGGGCGGAGAGCTCAGCGCCGGAGTTGCGATCAATCACGGCACGCAGTTCGGGGCTGAGTGCGTTGTACTTTTTCTCGTTCATCGCAAACATCAGCGCAATCGTGTAGAGCGCGGGGCTGCCTTCGGGGGTTTCGGTGTGGATGTTGGCGGCTTCATGGATGCGGAAGGATGTGGCCGCATCCCAGGGCACCATCGTGCCGTCAATCGTGCCTTTGGTGATCGCTTCAGTCACGCCGGTGATGGGCATGCCCACAGGCGTGGCGCCAAGCGCTTGCAAGAGCTTGGCTGTCTCGCGCGATGGGGCGCGCATCTTCACGCCTTTGAAATCTTCAATCGTGCGAATCGCCTTGTCTTTGGTGTGGATCTGGCCTTCATCGTGCACCCACATGCCCAGCACTTTCATGCCAGTGAACTCTTGCATCGCGTTCTTGTTCATGAATTCCCAAGCGGCTTTGGAGGCAGCTTCGGCATTGCGCGTCATGAAGGGCAATTCAAACACTTCCATGCGGGGAAAGCGGCCGGGCGTGTAGCCGAGCACGGTGAGCACGAGATCGTCCACACCTTCTTTCACGCGATCGACCAATTGCGCGGGCGTGCCGCCGCCGCTCATGGCGGGGAGCGTGACGCATTTCATGCGGCCTTGGCTCTCTGCGCTGACTTTCTCACACCAAGGCGTGACGAGCTCACGCACGGTGAGCGCGGTTTGGGGCCAGTAGTGCTGGAAATAAAGCGTGATTTCAGCTTTGGGTGCATTCGCTGGCGCTGCGGTTTGCGCAAAGGCGCTTGGCATCAGGCTCGCAAATGCAACGGTGGCAGCAGAAATAAGTGATTTGATTTTCATGGTTTCCTCTCCTGAACGAATACAACAGGGCAGCAGTGTAACGAACCTCGCCCTGCTGGGTTGACCGATTTTGTATACACAACAGTTAAACTCCTTCAATATGCCCGTTCAACCCATGCCTGCAGCGCTTGTCGTCTTGTTCACCAGCTTGTTTCTCGGCCTGCAACCCATCACCACAGACCTTTACTTGCCGGCTCTCCCAAGCATGACGCAGGCCCTGGGCGCTTCGATGCCGCAGGCGCAGCTCACCTTATCTGCATTGCTCCTGTTTTTTGGTATCTCGCAACTGATTTGGGGGCCGGTATCCGACAAATATGGCCGCAAACCCGTGCTGCTTGCCGGGCTATCTCTCTACGCGCTGGCCAGTTTAGGCAGCGCGTTTTCTGCCAATGTGGAATCGCTGATCATTTGGCGTGCTTTGCAAGGCGCAGCGATGGGCGCGCCCGTGATGTGCGCGCGGGCGATGGCGCGAGATTTGTATGCGCCAGAAGAGGCCGCACGGCTCATGAGCAAAGGGCTCTCTGGGCTGGGCGTGATTGCGATTTTGTGTGTGCCCGTGGGCAGCCTGATCAGCACCTATCTGGGCTGGCGCTTTGCCTTTGCGGCGCTGGGCAGTTTTGCGGCGCTATCGCTGGCGTTGGTGCTGCTGAAATTCGATGAGACCAACCAAAGGCGCAATCCGGCTGCGCTGCAACCCGCCATTTTGATCAGCACCTGGCGCAGCATCTTGGCGCACCCGCAGTTTTGGACGTATGCGCTGCTCGCGCTCACCTCGTATTGCGGCTTGTTTGTGTTTTTGGCGACCTCATCCTTCGTTTATCTGAAAGTGCTGGGGCAAAGCAAGTGGGTCTATAGCGCGGTGATGGTGGGTATGTCGAGTTTCTACGTGCTCGGCACGTTTGCGAGCCGCCGCGTGTTGGCCAAGCATGGTGTGCAACACATGGTTTGGATCGGCGGCTGGATCACGCTCACGGCCTGTGTGATGTATGGCGCAGCACTGTTGCTCGCGCCGAGCAGCGTGATTGCGCTGGCCGTTTGCCAATATGTCTTCATGGTGGGGCACGGCTTTCATCAGCCGGCGGGGCAATCAGGCAGCGCGGCTGCTTTTCCCAAGGCGGCGGGCGCAGCATCGGCCATGGCTGGCTTTTTGATGATGGTGAGCGCTTTTGCCACGGGCGCAGTACTGGGCGAGACGATGGATGGCAGCGTGCGCCCGATGGTGCTGGGTGTGATGTTTTGGGCAGTGATGATTCTGCTCGTCGCTTGGATTTTGGTGCAACGCCATGGCAAGCTCAGCAAAACTTAAAGCGGTTGGTATTGCAGGCCCCAGAGCAATTGCAATTGCGGGCCCAACCGCGAGTGGCAAATCCGCGCTCTCCATGCTGGTGGCGCAACGCTGGCCAGCAGAGATCATCAGCGTGGATTCCGCACTCGTCTATCGCGGCATGGACATTGGCACCGCAAAGCCAACGCGCGAAGAGCTGGCGCTCGTACCGCATCATCTGATCGATATTCTTGATCCCACACAGAGCTACAGTGCAGCGCAGTTTGTGCAGGATGCAACGCGTTTGACCGCGGAAATCAACGCGCGCGGCAAACTCGCTTTGCTCGTCGGCGGCACGATGCTGTATTTCAAAGCACTGATTGAGGGTATTGATGCGATGCCCGCAGCCACGCCTGAGATTCGCGCTCAGATTGACGAAGAGGCCGCGCTTCTCGGCTGGCCTGCGATGCATGCGCAGCTGGCGCAGGTGGATGCCGTCACCGCTGCACGCCTCGCGCCCAACGATTCGCAGCGCATTCAACGTGCGCTTGAGGTGCATCGCAGCAGCGGTCAGCCGATCTCATTTTTTCATCAAAGAAATGATCAAAAAGAGCAGATCGCCGGCATAAATACTGCGCGAGGCGCTACTGATTCAATAGCATCTGTGCCCATCATCAGCCTAGAGCCTGCAAGCCGCGCTTGGCTGCACGAGCGCATTGCGCAGCGCTTTGCGCAGATGCTTCAAGCTGGGCTGATCGAGGAAGTGCGCCAACTCAAAGCCCGCGCTGATTTGCATTTAGATTTGCCATCCATGCGTTGCGTAGGCTATCGGCAAACTTGGGACATGCTAGACGGTCTTTACAGTGAAGCTGAACTCAAAAACAAAGGCATCGCCGCCACACGCCAACTCGCCAAACGGCAGATCACGTGGCAGCGCAGCATGCAACCGCCCGCGTTCAACAAACACGTGATTGCTGCAGACAGCCCCACAGCAGCGCGGGATGCTCTGAACTTGATAGAGTCTTGGGCTTAACCCACAACACGCATTGCTTGTGAACACGCCACCGATCGTCAATATCCAAGCTCTATCCAAGCGCTACGCTGAAACCACCGTTTTCAGCGAAGTTTCGCTGACTGTGAACAGCGGCGAATTTATCGCCATCGTGGGTGATTCAGGTGTCGGTAAATCTACCCTGCTCAACTGCATGGCGGGCTTAGATCACTGGGATGCTGGCTCGCTCAACGTGCAAGGCGCTGATCTTGGCTCGATGAGCGATGAGCAGCTTGCGCTGTGGCGTCGCAAATCAGTCGGCTTTGTGTTTCAAGCTTTTCATGTACTGCCGCATTTGGATGTAGCGCAAAACATTGGCCTGCCTTTGCTCCTTCTCGGCCAAAAGCCCGCTCAGATCGCGCCTCGCGTAGATCTAATGCTGCAAGCCGTCGGCCTCGATGACTTGGGCACGCGCCTACCCCAACAACTCTCCGGCGGCCAGCTCCAGCGCGTAGCCATTGCCCGCGCCCTCGTGCATGCACCCGCCCTCGTGCTCGCTGATGAGCCCACCGGCAATCTCGATCCGAGCACAGCCGAAAAAGTGATGGATGCCTTGATCGCGCAGACCAAGAGCAGCGGCGCAGCCCTCGTGCTGGTGACGCATTCGCAAGCAGCGGCAGCGCGGGCGGATCGCGTGCTGCATCTCACGGCGCAAGGCATTCGCCCATGATTTCTTTGCTACGCAGCTTCTCTTGGCAAGAGCTGCGCCAGCATCCTTGGCGCTACGCGGCGGCGCTGGCCAGTATTTCGCTCGGCGTGGCACTGGCGTTTTCTGTGCATTTGATTAACGCAAGTGCACTCTCAGAATTTTCTTCGGCGCTGCAATCAGTGCAGGGGCAGCCGGATGCGAGTGTGCGCTCGGCGGGGGGTGCGGCGAACTTTGATGAAATGGCTTTTGAGAAGATCGCAGTGCAAGAGGCTATTGCGCTGGCGAGCCCCGTGCTGGAGCTCCCAACTTATGCGCTGGCTTCATCAGGCAAGAAGGTGGGCGTGCGCATTGTCGGTGTGGATGCACTGAGCGTGCCTGCCATGGCGGCTGCACTGATGCCCCGCCCAAAAGAGGATGCAGCGCGATTTGCATTGTTTGCCCCGCGCCAAGCGTTTTTAAATGCCGCAGCCCAGAAAGCATTGGGGAACAGCGAGCTGCCCATTGTGGACGGCAACCGCATCCAATCTCTGACCTACGCGGGCAGCGTGGCGGCCAGTGGCGCGCCGATCATCGTGATGGATTTGGGGGCGATGCAAGATGCGTTTGGATTGCAAGGCCAGCTCAGCCGGATTGATCTGCGCTTGAATTCAGGTGCATCGCTATCTTCTGTGCAACTGCCCCCAGGCTTGCTTCTCGCCAAGCCTGATGACGCGAACGAGCGCACCGATCAGCTCTCGCGTGCTTACCGGGTGAACATGACGGTGCTCTCGCTCGTAGCGCTGTTTACCGGCGCGTTTCTCGTGTATTCCGTGCTCACGCTCGCTGTGGCCAAGCGCGGGCAGCAGCTGGCTTTGCTCGGCGTGCTGGGGCTCACGGCCAAGCAGCGCTTGCGGCTGGTGTTAGTTGAGGCGAGCTTGCTGGGCGCAGTCGGTGCGGCGCTGGGCATTGCCTTGGGCACGGCACTCGCATCGCTCGGGCTCCAAGCGCTGGGCGGTGATTTGGGTGGCGGCTATTTTTCAGGCGCAACGCCGCCTTTGCAATGGAGCGCTGGGGCGGCGCTGGTGTATGGCGCTTTGGGCTGGCTCGCTGCTGCGGTTGGTGCTTGGTGGCCGGCGCGTGCAGCGCAAAGCCTGCCGCTGGCGCAAACGCTCAAGGGCTTAGGCATCGTGCAAGCCAAGCAGCGCCATCCGTGGTTTGCTCTGCTTCTGGTAGCACTTGGCGCAGTATTTTCCTTGGCACCGCCGCTTTTTGGCATGCCGATTGCGGCTTACCTCGCCGTGGGCTTGCTGCTGGTGGGCGGCATGGGCTTGCTGCCTTGGGGCGTGAGCTTGCTCTACGACAGGCTCTCACCTTTCGTGGCTTCGCGTGCTTTGCCGATGCTCGCGGTGGAGCGCGCGCGACGCATGCGCGAGGTGGCAGTCGTCGCCGTGAGCGGCGTGGTGGCAGCGCTGAGCCTTGGCGTGGCGCTCACGGTGATGGTGAGCAGCTTTCGCGTGAGTGTGAGCACTTGGCTTGATACCATGCTGCCCGCGCCGCTGTATGCGCGGCTCACGGCTTCCACGCAAACGGCGCAGGGTTTGTATTTCCCTGCCGATGTGGTGCAACGAATTGCGGCGCTGCCGGATGTGGAGCGGGTGCAAGGTTTGAGGCTACGCAATGTGAGTGTGGGCACAGCGCTGCCAGATGTGCAACTGATCGCCCGACCCATTTCTTTGAGCGATGCGGCCAAAGTGCTGCCTCTGGTCAGCGAGGTCAAGCAAGCGCCTGTGCCCGATGCGATTCCCGTGTATGCGAGCGAAGCCATGCTGCAGCTCCACGGCGCAGTCCTAGGTCAGATTTATGATCAAAAATGGCTACTAGCTGGGATAAAACCTGCGCAAGGCGCTACTGAAATCATAGTAGATCAAAAGCCGCCAGTGTTTTACGTGGCGGGTGTGTGGCGCGATTATGTGAGGCAGTTTGGCTCAGTGGTGATCGATCATGCGCAGTATATACAGCTGTCTGGCGATGCGCGCATCAATGATTTGGCGATCTGGCCGAAAGCAGGCAGCAATGAGCAAGCCTTGCAATCGCAAGTGCGCCAGCTCTTTAGCCAAGATGCGCAACTCGCTAGTTTGGTGGAATTTGCCAGCAGCTCAGAGATTCGCGGCATTTCGCTCAAGATGTTTGACCGCAGCTTCGCCGTCACCTATTGGCTGCAAGCTGTGGCGATTGCGATTGGCCTGTTTGGCATCGCCACCAGCTTTTCAGCGCAGGTGCTCTCGCGCAGAAAAGAGTTTGGCCTGCTCGCGCATTTGGGGCTCACCAAACCGCAGATTCTCCGCGTGGTGGCGCTGGAAGGCGCGGCGTGGACTGCTATCGGAGCGATTGCTGGCTGCATGCTGGGTCTGCTCGTCTCGCTGGTGTTGATCCATGTGGTGAACCCGCAGAGCTTCCGCTGGACGATGGATATGAGCATTCCCTGGCTGCGCCTGGCTTATCTCGCCGCCGCCGTGATGCTCGCTGGCACCATCACTGCATGGCTGGCAGGCCGCGCAGCAGCGTCGCGCGACGCCGTGCTCGCTGTGAAGGAAGATTGGTGATGCTGCGCCGCGCTGCACTTCTTTCTCCCGCGCTGCTGGCTTGGCGCAATGCACTTGCCCTGCCTGCCAAAACTCTGGCTTTCCCGCGCGATCACGGCTCCCACCCCGAATTTCGCACCGAGTGGTGGTATCTCACCGGCTATGCCGATGCAGGCACACCGAGCCAACCGCGCTTGCTCGGCTACCAAATCACCTTCTTCCGCTCCCGCATCGACGCAGCGCAATCACTCAACTCTCGCTTTGCCGCCAAGCAACTCCTCTTCGCGCATGCTGCACTCACCGACATCAACGCGCACAAGCACTGGCACGACCAACGCATCGCCCGCGCAGGCTTTGGCATCGCGCAGGCGAGCGAACAAACGACCGACGTGAAGCTGCGCGATTGGACGCTCAAGCGCAACGCAGACGCCACATACACCAGCCGAATCAGCTCACGAGACTTCAGCTTCGATCTGCAGTTCACCCCCAAGCAGCCGCTACTTTTGCAAGGCAATCAAGGCCTCTCCCGCAAAGGCCCGGAAGACAAACAAGCCAGCTACTATTACAGCCAGCCGCAGCTCAGCGCTACTGGCAGCATCACACACTCGGCCAAGCAAACCCAAGTGCAGCAAGGCATCGCCTGGCTCGATCATGAATGGAGCGAAGAAATCCTGCACCCCGAAGCGGTGGGCTGGGATTGGATCGGCATGAACCTGCTTGACGGCAGCAGCCTCACCGCCTTTCAATTGCGCCGCAAAGACGGCTCAGCGCTTTGGGCAGGCGGAAGTTTCCGCGATCAAGCGTCCACCACGATTTTCAAGCCGTCAGAGGTCGAATTCAAGGCGGGAGACATCTGGCAAAGCCCCAGTAGCGGCGGACGCTACCCCATGCAATGGCAAGTGAACACATCACGCGGCACATTCACTGCACGCTCACTGATGAACTCGCAGGAGCTCGATAGCCGCAGCTCCACCGGCACCGTCTATTGGGAGGGCTTGGCTGACTTGCTGGATGCGCAAGGCAAACTCGTTGGGCGAGGCTATCTGGAGATGACGGGCTACGCTGGAAGACTTCAAATTTGATAGCGCTCCGCGCATATTTCATGCCGGCGAGATGCGGTTTTTCGTGTAAAAATCACTGCAGCGACGCTTGAGAAATCACACCGATACCTTCATCAACCGCAGCGATGCCAAAGCCATGATTTGCGCAGACTGCACGAGCTCATCAATCCCCACATACTCATCGGGCTGATGCGCTAAATCCAAGATACCTGGGCCATAGGCGATCACATCATGCAGCTTGCCTGTGCGCACAATGTGCTTCTGATCATACGTGCCGGGGCTGGAGATGTAGCTGGGCTCACGGCCTAATACGCGAGCGATTGCGCGCGCTGTGGCATCCACCACTGGCGCATCTTTCGGCGTGGCGGTGGGCACGAAGCTCATGATCTCTCGGATATTGAAATCAAAGCCGGGGCGCGTGCGTTGCAGCTCTTGCAGCATCTCCAAGATTTCACGCTTCACGTCTTCTAATTTTTCCTCTGCGATGAAACGGCGATCGAGCACGGCACGGCAGCTGTGCGCCACCACGGGCGCAGGCGTATCCATCGTTGGCCAGCCACGCGCATCATTCGCATAGCGCTGCTCCACCTGCCCGCCGTGAATGCTGTTCACGTTGAGCGTGGAAACTCTCGCGCCCGGCGGCTCCACCGGCTCGCTCGTGCGCCGATTCGCCAGCACAGGCTGTAGCTTTGTTTCCAGCAAATGAATAAACGCACTCATGTGATTGATCGCGCTATCGCCAAGGAAAGGCATCGAGCCATGAGCGATGCGACCTTTGGTTTCCACTTCTGCCCAATACACACCCCGATGCCCCAGACATATCCGATCCACGCCGAGCGGCTCGGGAATGATCACATGATGCACGCGCGGCTTGGAAAAATAACCTTTCTCCGCGAGATAGCCCACACCCGCATAGCCACCCGATTCTTCATCCACCGTGCCGCTGATCTCTAGCGTGCCGTTGAACGCTATTCCGCTGTCAATCAGTGCCTCGCAAGCGATCACTGAAGAAGCGAGCCCGCCCTTCATATCGCAAGCCCCGCGCCCATACACCTTACTGTCTTTGACTTGCCCGCCAAAGGGCTCAAACGTCCAACCACTGCCGGGCTCGACCACATCGATATGGCTGTTGAAATGCACGCATTCGCCGTTTCCTTCAGCGCCCTTGCCCTCGTACCGCGCCACCACGTTCGTTCGAGGATGGGAATCGCTATCCCCCGGAGCGCCCTCTGCACGGATGTATTCAACTACGAAGCCTCGCTTCTTTAATCGCTCACCGAGAAAACGCGCGCAGGCTTCATAAGCATCGCCTGGTGGATTAATTGTCGGAATACGGATCAGCTCTTGCGTGAGCGCAGTCACTTCTTCGCGGCGAGCTGCGATGACGGAAAGCAGTTGGTTAGAGTCTGGATTTGAAGGCATGAATGCAAGCATACATCTAAAGTCTTTGGGCTGCTAGCTGGCATATTGATTGCGCGAGGCGCTCCGTTATTTGTAGCGTTCTGTGCATTGCTTTTTGCACAGAGCGGCTGCCAACACGATTGACGCACTGACACTGGAACTTCCCTCGCCAGCCAACGGCCTGTGATTGACGCAATTGGCGCTGCCGATTTTGGCAGCGCAGCGTATCGTCAAATCACGCGGCAAGTGCCGCGTAACTCGCTGCGGTGACTCATGAGGCTGCGACGATTGCGTCAAGCACCGGCCACAGTTCGCCAAGCACGGCTCAAATCACAACACTTCACTCGCAAAATCCGCCAACCGAGAACGCTCACCACGTGCCAACGTGATGTGCCCCCCATGCGGCCAGCCTTTGAATTTATCCACCGCGAATGTCATACCGCTTGAGCCTTCTGTGAGGTAAGGCGTGTCGATCTGCGCAAGGTTACCCATGCAGACGATCTTCGTGCCAGGGCCAGCGCGGGTGATCAGCGTTTTCATCTGCTTGGGCGTTAAGTTTTGCGCCTCGTCGATGATCACGTATTTGTTCAAGAAGGTGCGGCCGCGCATGAAGTTCATGCTCTTGATTTTGATCTTGGAGCGGATCAGTTCGTTGGTGGCAGCACGGCCCCATTCGCCGGCATTGCCGCCGTCGTTCTTGGTGAGGAACTCCAAGTTATCATCGAGCGCGCCCATCCAAGGGCCCATTTTTTCTTCTTCGGTACCGGGAAGGAAGCCGATGTCTTCGCCCACGCTGACTGTGGCACGGGTCATGATGATTTCGGTGTAGCGGCGCTCATCGAGCACTTGGCACAGGCCGGCGGCGAGCGCCATCAGCGTTTTGCCTGTGCCAGCTGTGCCAGCGAGCGTGACGAGATCGACATCGGGATCCATCAGCAAATTCATCGCATAGCTTTGCTCGCGGTTGCGCGTGGTTACGCCCCAGACGGCGTTTTTCGCGTGGCCGTAATCTTTGAGCGTTTTGAGCACGGCTGTCTTGCCGCGAATCTCGGTCACGCGCGCATAGAGCGATGGCTCGCCGGGCGTTTCGAAATAGACGAACTGGTTTATCAGCAATTGCGGCACGATGGGGCCGCTGATGCGATAAAACGAATGGCCGCCGCTCTGCCAGCTCTCAGCCGTCTTGCCATGCTTGTCCCAAAAGTCTGCAGGCAAAGCCAAGCTGCCGGTGTAGAGCAAATCGCCGTCGTCCAGCGTTTTGTCGTTTTGATAATCATCAGTGGGCAGGCCGAGGGCGCGGGCTTTGACGCGCATGTTGATGTCTTTGGACACCAAGACAACATCTCTGCCTTTGTGCAGCTCACCCAGCCCCGCCACCACGCCGAGAATTTGGTTATCGGCCTTGCCTTGCGGCAGCGCAGCGGGCAGGTTGGAATTGATCACCTGCGTTTGGAAAAACAAGCGTCCTACGGCTTCGCGATGCCCTGTGACATCGAGCTTCAAGCCATCCTTCATGTCTGCACCTTGCACGGCGGCGAGCGCATCCAAAGCGCGCGAGATTTGCCGCGCGTTGCGAGCGACTTCCGTCATGCCTTTCTTGTGACCATCGAGCTCTTCCAGCACGATCATCGGCAGATAAATATCATGCTCTTCGAAGCGGAAAAGGCTCATCGGATCGTGCAGCAACACATTGGTGTCGAGCACAAAGAGCTTGGCCGGGCCAGTGCTCTTTTTGCGGATGGACTTGGCGGGGGCGGCTGCGCTTTGCTTGCTATTAATAGAATAGCTACTCGCGCTGTCTTTATGCCGGCTATCTGCCGATTTCGCTTTAGATTTGCCAGAAACCGCTTCTAGCAAAGCTTGCGTCTCTTCCAGCGCATCGGGTGCGCCGCCGCCTGCGCGGTCAAAGAGTTCCATATCTTGAGTTGGGGAACTGCTCTCTTCAAACTCAGAGGCGGCGCTCTTGCGGCCTCCTCGTGAAGAACGAGCTGGTGCGTCGTAAGCATCGGGGGCGAGCAAGGCGGCGCGCTGGAGGGGGGCGGGAGGCAGAGGCATAGTGGGTACAGCTCTTGGGTGGGGTTGATGAAAAGGTGGTCTGAATTGATTCAGTGAAGCCGCGCACAACCCGGCGCGAAAAACAAAAAAGCCACCCGGCAACCCGCGTGGCTTCATTGGTGTCTTCAGCAGTGACAGGGAGTGTTTCCCGCGTCAATATCAAATTCATAGCACCCACTATACACAAGCTGTGTGTCAGTGCAAGGAAAATATTTTTTCAGAGGTAGCTAGCTTGCTATAAAAAACGCAGCTTGCTAGCAAAAAGTGAGCAGTGACAATGACTTATGAGTCAATGTACCAAAAAAATCAAGCCGCTTTTTTCAGCGCTTTCACTGCTTTGAGCACTTCTTCCACATGGCCGGGCACTTTCAGGCCGCGCCATTCTTGCTTCAAAACACCATCTGCGCCGACCAAGAAGGTGCTGCGCTCGATGCCTTTGACTTTTTTGCCATACATGATCTTGTTTTTCACCACGCCGAAGCCGTGGCAGAGCTTTTCTTCCGTATCGGCGATCAGCTCAAAAGGCAATTCCAGCTTGGCTTTGAATTCGTCATGCGATTTCATGTTGTCGCGGCTCACACCGAAGACCACAGCACCTGCTTTGACGAAATCTTTGTATTTGTCACGAAACTGCATTGCCTCGGTCGTGCAGCCGGGGGTGTTGTCTTTCGGGTAGAAATACAGCACCATGACTTGACCGATGTGGCTCTGGTTAGTGACTTTAAGGCCTCCTGTGGCGTTGATTTCGAATTCTGGAAGGGGTTTATTAACAACAACAGCCATGGAATTTCTCTCTTCAAAGCCAGCGCTTGCGCGACTTGCTTGTATTTCTGGAACAACTGCGTATTTTAACCGTTTT
>JAAFJC010000119.1 GCA_013297925.1 Comamonadaceae bacterium | reverse complement strand
CGCTTTGGATGCCGCGTGATTCGAACAGGGCGCGGACTTTTGTGCCGAGCTCGATTTGCTCTTCGCGTACTTTTGCAAAACCGTAGAGTTGCGTTTCTTTCATCACGGCGCACAGGCGGGTGAGTGCATCGGTGGGCATGGTGGTGTGATAGGCGTGCGCACCGCTCTCATACGTTTCCATGATTTGTAGCCATTTCTTCAGGTCGGCGGCAAAGCTGCTACTGGTGGTGCTATCAATAGCGGAGCGGGCGCGCTCGCTCATCATCACCATCGCGCAGCAAGGCGAGCTGCTCCAGCCTTTTTGGGGGGCGGAGATGAGCACATCTACGCCCGTGGCTTTCATATCGACCCACATCGCGCCAGAGGCAATGCAATCGAGCACGAAGAGGCCGCCAACTGCATGCACCGCATCGGCCACTTGCTTCAGATAATCATCGGGCAAGACCATGCCGGCCGAGGTTTCGACGTGGGGCGCGAAGACGACGGCGGGTTTGAGCTCGGCGATTTTTGCAACGACTTCGGCGATGGGTGCAGGTGCCCAAGGCTGCTGTGTGCCACCTCGGATAGGGCGAGCTTTGAGCACGGTGGCTCGATCGGTGATCTTGCCCATATCGATGATCTGCGTCCAGCGGTAGGAAAACCAACCGTTGCGGATGATGATGACGGGTTTGTCGCCAGCGAATTGCCGCGCCACGGATTCCATGCCAAACGTACCGCTGCCAGGCACGAGGGCGACGCTGTGTGCGTTGTAGACCGTTTTCAGCATGCTGGAGATATCTCGCATCACGCCGCCGAATTGCTGGCTCATGTGGTTGAGCGAGCGGTCGGTATAGACCACAGAAAATTCGAGCAGACCGCTGGGGTCAACGTTGGGCAGTAATCCGGGCATGGCGATCTCCTCAAAAATTCATCAGGGAAAATAGGTTAGCACAGAGCGTCGTTTGTTGCGCCGCTAGCTATCGCATAGTTTTAATGCGCGCTCTCGCTGTCGCCAAGCGCTCATCCAAAATCGCGCCAATGAAATCAGCCGAAGCCACTCCTTCGATGCGCGGCGCGACCTCTTGGCCTTCGCGCCCTAGGAAGAGCACGGTGGGCGTCATAGTGACCTTGTTTGCTGTACTGAATGCGGCAGGTGTCGTTCGCTGCGCTCTGAAATCTATCAAATTGCGATTGCGCTCTTGGAGCATGAATTCATACGCTGCCACTCCCTCGCTTTGCATCGGCCCGAGATAATTACGGCGCAGTAGCTCACACCAAGGGCAACCGGGCAGGCTCACCATCAGCACGATGGGCTCACCGCGAGCATGGGCTGCTAGAGCTGCTTGGCGCAAATCTGCTGGCCAAGCTAAAAACGGCGTTTTAGCTGAGTTTTGAATGCCAGATTGGCTCGCCGCCGGCAAAATATATGCGCAGAGCGCTATAAAAAAAATAGCGCTACTGATGGAGAATCGACGTAGAGAGCCAAGACCAGTATGCACAGAGATGTACTAAAAATGTGTTGGAAAGACGTATTGTGCTTCCAAACGATAATAGGGTATGTTTTTTGATAAAAATCAGCACTCTACCGGCATGTCTATTGCGGGAGCAGCTATTAAATTCATAGTGATCTCAGCTGGATTGGCCGGCTGTACACCAGCATTTAACTGGCGTGAGGTGGGCTTTGATCAAGCCGGCGTGACGGCGCTTTTGCCTTGCAAACCGGATCGCGGCACGCGCGCTGTGCAGCTGGCTGGGCAATCGGCGCAGATGAGCATGGCGGGCTGTGAATCGGGTGGGGCGATGTTTACGCTGTCTCTCGTTGAAGCGCCTACCGAGCAAGCCGTGAAATCTATCGCACAAGATTTGAAAGACGGCAGCAAAGCCACGCACAGCCGCCAGCTCGCCCATGGCCGCTTCATTGCGCAAGCGGCGATTTATGGCAATCCGAAGGAAGGGCATGATGGCCCCGGCGCATTCTCAGCCCAGGCGGTGGAGACGTTTTTGAGCAATTTGAAGATGGCGGGCGCGAAATGAGCGGCTCAAATCAACTGACACGCAGCATGGCCGTGCAAGTCTTTCTCGCCTTCGCGCTGGCTTATTTCATGTCTGCCCTGATCCGCGGCATCACGGCCACGCTCTCGCCTACGCTCAGCAAAGAATTCATGCTCACTGCGGGCGATCTCGGGCTGCTTGCGGGTGGCTACTTTTTAGGCTTTGCGCTCACGCAATTGCCGCTGGGCCGCTGGCTGGATACCTATGGCCCCAAGCGGGTGATTTTGTGTTTCTTGAGCGTGGCGGTGCTCGGCTGCGTGGCCTTTGCTTTTGCGCCGAATTTCGTCGGGCTGTTGGCGGCGCGCATCCTTTGCGGCGTGGGCGTGAGCGCTTGCCTGATGGCGCCGCTCACGGCCTATCGCCTCTGGTTCAAGCCCGAGAGCCAGTTGCGCGCCAGCTCTTGGATGCTGATGACAGGCTCGCTCGGCATGGTGGCCTCCACGTTGCCAGTGCAATGGCTGCTGCCGCAAACGGGTTGGCGGCCGATCTTTGGGCTGCTTGCAGGCATGGTGTTGATCGCCATGCTGGCGCTGGCTTGGCGCTTGCCCAAAGTTGCCATCAAGCCAGACACCTCGCAAGAAGGGCTGTTAGCCAGCTACCGGGATATTTGGAAGCATGCTTACTTTCGCCGCCATGTCTGGCTTGGCTTTTTCAGCTATGGCGGGCTGATGGCCATGCAAACGCTGTGGGCGGGGCCTTGGATGGTGCAAGTGAGCGGGCTCACGGCTGGGCAGGCTGCTACAGGGCTCTTTTGGCTCAATGTGAGCATGCTGGTGACGTTTTGGATTTGGGGCAGTTTGAACCCGACTTTGACGGCGCGTGGCTGGCACGCAGATAAATTGATCAGCTGGGGCATGCCTTTGTCGCTGCTGGCGATGGCTTTGATCTGCGCGCTGGGTGCCGAGGTGCGTTGGTGGCATTGGGCAATGTTTTGCATCGGCTCTAGCTTTATTTCGCTCGCCTTACCAGCTGTGGGCATGGTGTTTCCCAAGGCGCAGGCGGGCAGGGCGCTCTCCGCCTACAACCTCGTGATCTTCTCGGGCGTATTCGTCGTGCAGTGGGGCGTGGGGCTCACGATTGATCTTTTCAAGCACTTCGGGCTTAGCACGGTGGATGCCTATCGCGCCGCTATGGGGGTATTCCTGATTTGTGCGATAGGCGGATACCTGCGATTTGTTTTGGATAATCGCAATATGCAAAATCGTTTCATGGCCTCGCAGCCTGCTCCGCAATGAACCACATCTTCATCATCGCCCACGCGCCGCTGGCCTCTGCCTTGCGCGCTTGCGCCTTGCATGTGTTTCCCGATTGCGGCTCGGGCGTGACGGCTTTGGATATTCCGCCGAATATGCCGCCTGCCGAGAGCGTGGCGCAGGCGCGGGTGATGTTGCAGCAGCATGGCGGCGATGCTTTGCTGCTCACCGATGTGTTTGGCGCGACGCCGAGCAACATCGCCAAACAATTGACAGATGGCATCCGCACGCGCTTGCTCACCGGCGTGAACCTGCCGATGCTGCTGCGCGCCGTGACCTATCGGCATGAGCCGCTCGATGTGCTGGTGCAGCGGGCTCTCGCTGGCGGCTCGCAAGGCGTGATGCAAGTGGCGGTAACCGCACCTCAAAATCAAACTCTGAAAAATCATGATCCAGACAACCATCAAAGTCAGCAATAAATTGGGCTTGCATGCCCGAGCGTCTGCCAAGCTCACCAAGCTGGCTGGCAGCTTTCCGTGTGAAGTTTGGCTCTCGCGCGGTGATCGCAAGGTCAATGCCAAATCCATCATGGGCGTGATGATGCTGGCTGCAGGTATCGGCGTGGATGTGGTGCTGGAGACGAGTGGTGATCGAGAGCAAGAAGCAAGCGACGCAATGGTGGCGCTCTTCAACGATAAATTTGGAGAAGGCGAGTGACATTCACCATCCGCGGCATCGCAGTCTCCAGCGGCATCGCCATCGGCCGCGCCGTCATGGTGGCTTCTGGCCGTGCGGATGTGGCTCATTATTTCGTGGATGAATCGCAGGTCAGCGCCGAGCTAGCGCGCGTGAAAGATGCGAAGAACACCGTCGTCGATGAATTGATCCGCTTACAACATACGTTGGTGATGCGCGAAGCGAAAGATGCGCCCACAGAGATCGCTGCGATGATGGATGTGCACATGATGCTGCTGCAAGACCAAACCTTGCAAGACGGCGTGATGCACTGGATCACAGAGCGGCATTACAACGCTGAATGGGCGCTGGCCACACAATTTGAAGTGCTGGCGCGGCAGTTTGATGAGATGGAAGACGAATACCTGCGAGAGCGCAAAGGCGATCTGGAGCAGGTGGTGGAGCGTGTGCTCAAAGTGCTCCAAGGCAAGCCATCGGTTTTGCCGCATGTGGCCGAAAGCCAAGGAGAAGATGCAGCGCTGGTGCTGGTGGCCCATGATCTTTCGCCGGCTGATATGCTGCAGTTCAAGGATTCAGTATTTGCTGGATTCGTCACCGACGTGGGCGGCAAGACGAGCCATACCGCGATTGTGGCGCGCAGCATGGATATTCCGGCCGTCGTGGGCGCGCGCACCGCCAGCCAAATGATCAGCCAAGATGATCTGATCATCATTGATGGTGATGCTGGCGAGATTGTGGTGAACCCCACAGCCGAGACGCTTGCTCTCTATCGCGATCGCCAGCAAATCGCCATCCTCGAGCGCGAGCATTTGAAGCTGCTCAAGCACACCATCACAGTGACGAAAGACGGCCAAGCTGTGGAGCTGCTGGCCAATATCGAACGCCCTGAAGACACAGCAGCCGCTATTGAAGCGGGCGCTGTAGGCGTGGGTTTGTTTCGCAGTGAATTTCTCTTTATGGGGCGCGATGGCAAATTGCCCGATGAGGAAGAGCAATATGCGGCCTACACCATGGCTGTGAAAGGCATGCAAGGCTTGCCCGTGACGATCCGCACCGTGGATGTGGGGGCAGATAAACCTTTGGACGCGCAAACTTCGCGTGATCAATCGCATTTGAATCCCGCTCTTGGCTTGCGAGCGATTCGCTGGTGTTTGGCTGAGCCCGATATGTTTCGCACGCAATTGCGCGCCATTCTGCGCGCAGCGACGCATGGGCAGATTCATCTCTTGATTCCGATGCTGATGTCTGCAGGCGAGATCCAGCTGGCGCTCAAGCAAATTGAACTAGCGAGAGACGAGTTGGATCAGCGCGGCGTCGCGCATGGCGCTGTGAAGCTCGGTGCGATGATTGAGATTCCTGCAGCGGCCATTGCACTGCCATTGTTTATCAAGTATTTTGATTTTCTGTCGCTGGGCACGAATGATCTCATCCAATACACACTCGCCATTGATCGCGCTGACGAATCGGTGGCGCATTTGTATGATCCCTTGCATCCTGCTGTGCTGCATTTGATCGCAAGCACGATTCGCCAATGCCAAGAAGCGGGTATTGGCGTGAGTGTGTGCGGTGAGATGGCCGGCGATGTGAGCATGACGCGCTTGCTGCTGGGCATGGGGCTGCGTTGCTTTTCGATGCATCCGAGCCAGATTTTGAGTGTCAAGCGAGAGGTATTGGCTTCTAATGCAGCGCAACTGGCAAAATTGGCCAAGAAAGTGCTGCGCAGCGACGATCCAGCATCCCTTCTCAAATGAACACATCTCACGCACTTGCATCACAAGCTGATTCTCAAGCAGAGCAATTGCAGCGCTTGCAAGCCCTGCTCGACACCATCAAAGATCATGTGTGGATGATTGACCGCCAAGGCAAGTATGTGCTGGCTAATCCGGCTTTTCTTGCGATCAATCAGCTAGATAAACAACAAGTGCTTGGCCACACGACGCCTGAAATTTTCGATTCTGCAATGTCTGCCCAATTCATGGCAGCAGATATGCAGATGATGCAAGACAAAAAACCAGCTCTCCGAGAAGACACCTTCACAGACCCT
>JAAFJC010000118.1 GCA_013297925.1 Comamonadaceae bacterium | reverse complement strand
CAGAAGCCGTTGAGCCGATGCAGATGAGCGCGGAGGCGTTTGGCTCCTATATCGCGGCAGATATTCGGCGCTGGAAGCAGGTCGTGAAAGAGAGAAAGATTGAGATTGAAGCTTGATTGATAAGAAAAATACCCCCTTCCCGCACGTTCTAAAACAATAGTTTGCTATCATTTTTATACTACCTCAGCCTTGAAAAATCAAATTTATGGCACGCAATACCCAAGTCCAAGCTGATCACAACGCACCTCCCGTCACAGCCATCCTGGCTAAATTCGTGGCCACACACCCCAGCCGTGGCTGGAGCGATGCGGTCGACCATGAGGCGCATCGCACCTTTCTCAACTGGCTTGGCTGTGCGATTGGCGCCGTGCAGCATGAAGCGCCGCAAGCGGCGATTAAAGCTTGCCAAATTTTGGGGGGTGCAGCCCAAGCGAGTGTGCTCGGTGGCAGCCAGAAACTCGATATGGCCAGCGCCGCATTGGTCAATGGCATCAGCTCCCACACCTTTGATTTTGACGATACCCACCTCAAAACCATCATCCATCCCGCAGGCCCTGTGGCTTCCGCTTTGCTCGCCTTAGCTGAATACACGAATGCAAGCGGACGCGAGCTGATCGATGCCCTGGTGCTCGGCATCGACGTAGCCTGCCGCGTGGGCAACATGATGTATCCTGACCATTACGACCGGGGCTGGCACATCACCGGCTCCACCGGTACACTTGGTGCATCAGCAGCCTGCGCCCGCTTGCTGAAACTCTCCGAGCATCAAACCCAAATGGCGCTCGGCATCGCCGCCAGCCAGCCTATCGGCATGCGCGAGCAATTCGGCACGATGACCAAGCCTTTCCACCCCGGCGGCAGCGCAAGAGCTGGCCTGATGAGCGCCCTGCTCGCGCAACAAGGCTTTACCGCTTCACCTCGAGCCATCGAAGCCCCACGCGGCATGAGCCAAACCATCTCGTTGAAAAACGATTGGCGCGAAATCACGGATGAGCTTGGCACTCGCTTTGAGATCAGCTTCAACAGCTACAAACCCTTCGCCTGCGGCATCGTGATTCACCCGGCGATTGATGGCTGCGTGCAACTGCGTAACGCGCACAATTTGAAAGCATCAGATATCGCCAAGGTCGATCTCAAAGTGCATTCCCTCGTGCTAGAGCTGACTGGCAAGAAAACTCCGCAAGACGGCCTGCAAGGCAAATTCAGCGTGTATCACTCATGCGCGGCGGGCTTGATCAAAGGCAGGGCTGGCGAGGACGAGTATCACGATCATTTCGTACAGAGCGCCGAAGTGATCACACTGCGCGATAAGGTGAATGCGGTGGTCGATCCCGCGATCAACGAGGATCAGGTGGATGTGACGATCACGCTGAACGATGGCCGTGTGTTGCACCAGTTCGTCGAGCATGCAATTGGCAGCATGACGAATCCTTTGACGGACACGATGCTCAATCAGAAATTCACGGATTTGGTTGTGCCTGTACTTGGGGCAAACCGCGCTGAGCAATTGATTACTGCGGCTCGAACTTTAGGAAGCGCACACAACGTCAACACCTTGTGCGATCTGGCTCAAGCTTGAAGCTGCAACCGGGTCAAGCCCGTATAGCCCACGAAATGCTTGTTCACCGCACGGCCGATGGCGCAAAGGCCTAGCTGCTGGGCGATGTCGTAGCCCATTTGCGTGATGCCACTTCTTGATACGACGATGGCAATACCCATTTGGGCAGATTTGATGACCATCTCGCTCGTTAGGCGGCCAGTGGTGTAGAAAACATAAGGCTCTGATGGATCGGGCTGCTGCAAAGTGCTGATGCCTTGCATGGCCATCCAGCCTGCGAGGGTGTCGATAGCGTTGTGGCGGCCCACGTCTTCAACGAACATCAGCATCTGCGTGCCTTTGAAGAGCGCACAGCCATGCACACTGCCAGCGCTTTTGTAGGTACTCTCTTGCTGGCGGATGGCTTCCGTGATGCCGTAGAGCTGGGTTTGAGTGAGCTGGGCGGCGGGGAGCTTGATGTTTTCAATTTCGTCCATTAAGCCACCAAACACACTGCCTTGGCCGCAGCCCGTGGTGACGACTTTTTTGACCGTGCGCTCTTCGATTTTGTCGATGCCGGTGTGCGTTTTGACCGCGGCAGAATTGACTTCCCAATCGATGGTGATGGATTCGATTTGGCTTGCGCTATCGACCAAGCGCTGGTTGAGCAGAAAGCCGAGCACGAGCAGCTCGGGCTGCGCGCCAAGCGTCATGAGCGTGACGAGCTCACGTTTATCTACATACACGGTGAGATCGCGCTCAGCGGGAATTTGCATGATGCTCTGCTCGCCCTTTTCATTGACGACTTGCACCTCACGCGTGAGTGAAGCGCGAGCCTGGGTGAGCGTAGGCAGGAGAGACATGGATGCAGTGTAAGCCAAGAAAAACGGCGCTTTGAAGCGCCGTTTTTTCTGACTTAGCGATAAACTATTTTTTCACAGGCGCTGCTGGTACAGCTGGCTTGGCGGGAGTCGCTGCTGCAACGACAGGAGCAGCCGCTGCAGGCGCACCGGCTACGGCAGGCGCAGCAGGCGGTGGATAGACGAAAGCGCCGGGATCAGCACAAGCTGGCGTCTCGGTGGCTGGTTTGGTTTCTTTGCCTGCTGCCTTGGCCGTTTTGAAGAAGTGGGCAGCGGTTTTCTCGCGGGAGAGGCAGAGCTGGTAGTCGGCAACTTTGTTGGTATGCGCTGTTTTGGCAGCGGCTTCTGCAGCCTTGGCTTTGGCTTCGTCACTCAATGCTGGGAGTTTGGCCATTGCAGCGCCACAGAGCAAAGCCGCAGCGATAGAGAAAACAATCTTTTTCATTTTGATTTAAACCTCAGAGATCAAGCTTGCACAGCGGCAGTTTGGGCAGAAGAAGTGGAATTAACAGGGGTGCGCTGCGCAGGAATCTTTCCAGCGGCCACATCGGCTGCCCAGAGCGCGTGATGCTCTTTGGCCCAGGTTTCATCTACATAGCCGGTTTTCATGGCTTTGTAAGCGCCCTTCATGCCGATCGTGCCCATGTAGATGTGGCCTAGGAACATCGCCATCATGAGCACGGCTGCAGCGGCGTGGATCATGTGAGAGATTTGCATCGTCTCGCGGTAATACATCAGGCCAGGGATGAGCTTATCGAGCACTAGGCCAGAGCCCACGACGACGAGGCCGAGGAGGAAAACGCCGCCCCAGAAGAGGATCTTCTCACCTGCATTGAAACGATGCGAAGCCACTTCTTCACCGCTAAATAGGCCACCGCCCTTCAAAATCCATTGCATGTCTTCTTTGCTGGGCAGATTGTCGCGAACGAAGGTGAGGATCACAACCACGAGCGACACCGCAAACAGCGGGCCAACAAAATTGTGCAGATTCTTCAGGGCATAGGCCAGCCAGCCGAACAGCGAGCCACCGATGATCGGCAGCAGGAAGAATTTTCCAAATGCCATCACGAGACCAGAGATCGCCAAGCAAACAAAGGCAATCGCGTTCGTCCAATGTGCAGCACGTTCAAAGTAAGTAAATCGCTCAATCTTCTTGCCTGTCTCTTCGCCGTGCAAGCCAATGCTTCCTTTTTTCCAGTAAAACAGGCCCAGCGCGACGAGAGCAATCACGATGAGTGAGCCACCATAAGGAATGATCCAGTTGTTACGCACTTGCCGCCAAGCTTCGCCAGCGTTGGTGAGCTTTGTACCGGGGTATTGCACGAATTTTTGAATCAGGTTGCCGGCTTCTGGGGCTTGTGCGTAAGGCAGAGTTGTCACGCCAGTTGCGCCCTGCCCCACTTGCCGCCACACCGGCGCGTTGTTGCCGGGCTGAACCTTACTGCGCTCAGCATTGTTTTGCTTGGCGTAATTCGGATCAGCGCTGGCATCGGGCTTGACTTCAAAAATGTTTTGGCTTTTGATGCCGCCAGTTGCTGGTGGCGCAGGATCGGCTGGAGCCGCTTGCTCAGCGGGCTTTACCGGTTCGACTTGGAGCTTTTGTGCCCAAGCATTGCCCACCAAGCCCACCATCAAACATCCTACAGCCGCTATCGAAAGAATAGCACGTTGCGCATATTTCATGCCGGCGACCTCCTATTTTTCTATTTAGTTTGTTTTGGAGTAGTCGTTTTGACCGTTTTGGGTGCGCACTTTCAATGCACCCTCCCAGCTGGTCTTGTCGCCTTGCTTCCAATTGGTCTCGGCGTAGGCTTTGCCTGTACCGGTGTAGGGCGCGGTATCGCCCTTCACACCGCCAGCGCTTTGCGGCTTTTCCGAGCAGGCCGAAGCTAAAAACACCATCGCAGTTGCCAAAATTATTTTCATCATGATGTGTCTCGCTATCAGCTCTTCACAGGCGCTTGTTGCTCTTTGGGCGGCTGGCCAGCTTGCTGGGAGCCATAGGCCGTGCCCCAGCCCCACACTTCTGCGCCTTTACCGCGCTTGAGCACACGGTTACGGAAGATATCGGCAATCACATCGCCATCGCCGCCGAGCAGCGCCTTGGTCGAGCACATTTCTGCGCAAGCAGGCAGCTTGCCTTCGGCCAAGCGATTGCGGCCGTATTTTTCAAACTCAGCTTGTGAGCCGTTAGCCTCGGGGCCGCCAGCGCAGAAGGTGCATTTATCCATCTTGCCGCGCACGCCAAACGTGCCAGCCGTTGGGAACTGTGGCGCGCCAAAGGGGCAGGCGTAAGAGCAATAGCCACAGCCGATGCACACATCTTTATCATGCAAGACCACGCCTTCATCGGTGCGATAAAAGCAGTTCACTGGGCAGACCGCCATGCAAGGCGCATCCGAGCAATGCATGCAAGCGACCGAGATCGAGCGCTCGCCGGGCACGCCATCATTGAGCGTGATCACGCGGCGACGATTCACGCCCCAAGGAACTTCGTGCTCATTCTTGCAAGCCGTTACGCAGCCATTGCACTCGATACAGCGCTCGGCATCACAAATAAACTTCATCCGTGCCATGGTAGGTCTCCTTACGCTTTCTCGACGTTGCAAACCGTCGTTTTGGTTTCTTGCATCATCGTGACGATGTCGTAGCCATAGGTGGTGCCGGTGTTGATCGCATCGGCGCGAACGATTGGTGCTGCGCCGTTGGGGTAGTGCGGCAGCATATCCACGCCCTGCCATTTGCCCGAGAAGTGGAAAGGCATGAAGGTGGTGTCTGGCCCCACACGCTCGGTGACCATCGCTTGCGCGTTCATGCGGCCACCTGTGGGCGTAACAACCCAAACGCGATCGCCGTTTTTGATGTTGCGATCAGCAGCAGCTTTCGGATTGATCTCGATGAAGGTTTCTTGCTGCAGCTCGGCCAGCCATGGATTGGCGCGAGTCTCTTCGCCGCCGCCTTCGTATTCGACCAAGCGGCCAGACGTCATCACCAGCGGGAATTTCTCGTGAACTTTCTTCGCGATGTTTTCTTGCTGGATGGATTTGTAGAGCGTGGGCAAACGCCAGAGCGTTTTGCGGTCATCGTGCGTGGGGTATTTGGCCATGAGATCAGGCCGGTTGCCATACAGTGGCTCGCGGTGAATGGGCACGGCATCAGGGAAATTCCACACCACAGCGCGAGCCTTGGCATTGCCAAACGGGTGGCAGCCATGATTTTTCATCGCCACGCGGATGATGCCACCGGATGAATCGTTCTTCCAATTCTTGCCTTCGGCTTTTTTCTTCTCGTCATCGGTGAGCTCATCCCACCAGCCGAGCTTTTTGAGCAAGAGGTGATCAAACTCTGGATAACCGGTGGTGATGTCAGAGCCCACTGAATGCGAGCCATCTTCAGCCAGCAGATTCACGCCTTCGCGCTCCACGCCGAAGTTTGCGCGGAAATTGCCGCCGCCT
This sequence comes from Comamonadaceae bacterium, assembly GCA_013297925.1. Classification (GTDB taxonomy): domain Bacteria; phylum Pseudomonadota; class Gammaproteobacteria; order Burkholderiales; family Burkholderiaceae_C; genus JANMDU01. The sequence goes on along the minus strand of JAAFJC010000118.1, from coordinate 196 downwards.
TCCATCACGTGTTTGCTGGTGTCATACAAATTGGGCGAGCCGGGGTGCTTGAGCTCAGCCGTGCCGTAGCAAGGCCATGGCAGGCCAAAAAAATCACCAGCGAGGTCGTAGCCGGTTTCTTTGTCTTTGCCGCCTTTGGATTTGAGCGTTTTCACGTCAAATTTATCCATGTTGCGCATATGCGCTTTCAGGCGCT
>JAAFJC010000117.1 GCA_013297925.1 Comamonadaceae bacterium | reverse complement strand
TGGTGGCCTGGGGCGGAATCGAACCACCGACACAAGGATTTTCAATCCTCTGCTCTACCGACTGAGCTACCGGGCCTTGCCATCAGCGATTTGCTGAGCCTTAAATTATAGCTGAAGCGAAATGCGTGCAGTTTAGGCGCGGGGCTGGGCGGTTTGATTGGCGCAGGTGGCGCAGATGCAGGCTTGGTTTTGAGCCGCTTTGGGGATGGAGCTGAGCAGATCGGCGCTGAAATCCATGCCGACGCACCAACATGGGCCTTGGGCGATACCAGTGGCTTTCTCGATCTCCATGGCGCATTGGTTGGCTTGGCCACATAAGGGACACAAGCTGGGATTGATGAGGGAGGAATTAAGCATGCAAAGCGCCTTGGGAGAACACGAGGAGCTGACCGGCGGGCATCTTTTGCCAAGCCTCATCTGTGGTGAGCGGCTGCGTGACGACCACGGCCACGCGGTCTTGCGGGGTGGCCAGCTCGGCAAAGTTCACGGCCATGTCTTCATCGGCCAGGCGCGCGTGGGCAAACGGATGCTGGCGCAGCACGTAATGCAAATTCGTGGCGGCATGTGCCCAGAGCGCTTGGCCGTTAGACAGCAGAAAGTTAAATGTGCCATGCGGTGCGATCTTTGCCGCCAACTCGCGCAAAGTGATCGTGAGCTCTGAAATGCTGGGCATGCCAGCATGAGATTTGGCCAGCTCCTGCAAAATGTAGCAAAAGGCGAGCTCGCTATCAGTCGTGCCGACCGGGTGAAAGCTGGCATGCAGCCGGGGATGAAAATCTTTCAAATCGCCATTGTGAGCAAACACCCAGTAATGCCCCCAAAGCTCGCGAACGAACGGGTGGCAATTGGCCAAGCTCACCTCACCTTGTGTGGCCTTGCGGATGTGCGCGATCACGTTTTCGCTTTTGATGGGATAGCGGCGCACGAGCTCAGCCACGGGCGATTCGCAAGCCGGCAGATGATCGACAAAATGCCGCAGGCCTTGATGCTGCCCAGCTTTGCCACCTTCGAAAAACGCCACGCCCCAGCCATCGGCATGATGATCTGTGCGCCCGCCGCGCTGCGCAAAGCCCGCGAAGCTGAACATTACGTCAGTCGGCGTGTTGCAGTTCATTCCAAGCAGTTGGCACATTGCATCATTTTCTCTGATTTGGCTATGAGTTCGTCACTATAAATTTTATAGCGCCTCCCGCACTGTCTATGCCGGCGATTGAGCACTTTGATTCTAAAAACCTTTTAAAATATCGGTATGAAGCCTTTAACGTACACCCGAGCGCAGGCCTTGCCGGCCATTCTGGAAAAACGCATTGCTATCCTTGATGGCGCGATGGGCACGATGATTCAGCGCTTCAAGCTCAGCGAAGCGCAGTATCGTGGTGAGCGCTTTGCGGATTTTGAGAAAGACGTGAAGGGCAATAACGAGCTGCTGAGCATCACACGCCCGGATGTCATTGCCGATATCCATGAAGGTTACTTGGCCGCTGGCTGCGATTTGATTGAGACGAATACTTTTGGCGCGACAACGATTGCCCAAGAAGACTACAAGATGGCGCATCTGGCGCGCGAAATGAACTTGCAGTCCGCAAAGATCGCGCGCGCCGCTTGCGATAAATTTTCCACGCCGGAAAAGCCTCGTTTCGTGGCCGGTGCACTCGGCCCCACGCCCAAGACGGCCAGCATCAGCCCCGATGTGAATGATCCTGGTGCGCGCAATGTGACCTTTGAAGAGCTACGTGCGGCGTATTACGAGCAGGTTGAGGCTTTGGTGGAAGGCGGCTCAGACGTGCTCTTGGTCGAGACGATTTTCGACACATTGAACGCTAAAGCAGCGCTTTTCGCCATTGACGAGTTCTTTGAAAATTCCGGCGAGCGCCTGCCCCTCATTATCAGCGGCACAGTCACGGATGCCTCGGGCCGCATCTTGAGTGGCCAAACCGTGACAGCTTTTTGGCACAGCGTACGCCATGCGCGCCCCTTGGCTGTGGGCTTGAACTGCGCCCTAGGCGCTGCACTCATGCGCCCCTATATTCAAGAGCTGGCCAAAGTTGCGCCCGACACGTTCATTTCCTGCTACCCCAATGCGGGCTTGCCCAATCCGATGAGCGAGACAGGCTTTGACGAGACGCCAGACGTGACCTCTCGTCTGCTGCAAGAATTTGCCAAAGAAGGCTTGGTGAATATCGTAGGCGGCTGCTGCGGCACCACGCCCGAGCACATCGGCGCGATTGAAGCGGCAATCAATGGTGTGCCACGCAGAAGCTTGGCCAAAGAATTCTTCTACCGTGAAGCAGCTTGAGGCAGCGCCTAGCGCTGGGTCTGTTTACTTTTTAGCGGGTACGGATGTGGGTGTTGCTGTGGCCGTGGGCGCAGCTGCCTGAGCCCAAAGTTTCCTCAAACGATCCAGTTCTTCGTCAAAGCGCACATTGGCACGTTTTTTCTCGTCGTCTTGATCAGTGATGAAACGCTTTTGCACCGCTACGCTCTTTTCATTGTCTTCAATTTGGCGGCGCAATGAGGCGGGTGCTTTACTTGGGTCTTTCTTGTAAAACTCGAGCTCTTCATTGATTCCCTTGCGCTGATCTGCCAATTCCCCAATGCGTTTTTGAGCTGCCAGAATCACATCATCGACCTGCGCGAGCGCTGTGCTTCGCTCTTTGTCATGTGCTGCTCGATTCGGGTAGCGAGAGAGCAGAGCACGGTTTTTGCGGCGCTCTTCCTCGATGCGTGCTTTTTCTTCGGCCTCACTTTTGAGCTTTTGATCGGCCACGCGTTGCTCTTCGGCGGTCATGACCGGCTTAACAACACGCTTGACCGTACCGCTGGGATTGAGTTCTTTTTGATCTTTGCTCAAACACTCGGGAATCGGGCGATCCGAGGTGATTTTTCGGCCAGAGGCATCGATGCAAGTGAAGATTTGCGCAAAGGCCACAGGCGCAAATACAGCTGCAATCAGGAGCAGACTAGACAAGCGAACGATTTTTTTGCGATCCATGCTTTGCAATCTATTCCCTGCTACTTTACCTGTCACCGTGCAATTAGGCAACACCATAGCGCTCGCGGTAGGCCAAAACGGCCTCCTTGTTGGCTTGTGCCTCTGCGTTAGATGTCCCGTCTTGCTCCAGATACTGAAGCAAAGAGCGAAGTTCCGCAACGGCACAAACCTGCAAACCCAGCACATCCCTGACGTATTGCACGGCGCTATGGTTGACATCGCGCGTGCCATCAGGCGTACTTTCCGTGGCTTTTTCCTGCCGATCCAGCGCAATCGCTACCGCGCAAGGCTTGGCACCGGCGGCTTCGATGATGGCAATCGATTCGCGCGCTGCTGTGCCTGCGCTCATCACATCATCAATGATCATCACGCGGCCTTTGACGGCTGCGCCCACCAGCGTACCGCCCTCGCCATGGTCTTTGGCTTCTTTGCGGTTGTAGGCGAAGGGATAGTTGTGCCCAAGGCGCGCCAGCTCCATGCTCACCGCTGCAACCAAAGGGATGCCTTTGTAAGCCGGGCCAAACAGCATGTCGAACTGAATGCCGCTTTGCAAAATGCTTTGCGCGTAGAAATGCGCCAGTTTCAAAAGCTTTGCGCCATCGTCAAACAAACCCGCGTTGAAGAAATACGGGCTCATGCGCCCGGCCTTGGTTTTGAACTCGCCAAAGCGCAAAACACCCGATTCGACGGAAAATCGCACAAAATCAACGGCTAACTGGTCTTTATTCAAAGTGCTGTCCCATGAAAAAATCTTTATTTCGCATCACCAGCCTCAACTTCAACGGCATTCGCTCTGCGGCCACCAAGGGCGTGGCTGCTTGGGTGGATAAAACTGCACTTGATTGTATGTGTGTGCAAGAGGTGAAAGCGCAGGCCTCTGATCTGGGCGATTTGGCTGAGCTGGGCGGTATGACGGGGCATTTCCAATTCGCTGAGAAAAAGGGCTACAGCGGCGTGGGGGTGTACACGCGCCACCAGCCGAGCGATGTGATCATTGGCTTTGATGGTGGCGAGTTTGACGCGGAAGGCCGCTATGTGGAGCTGCGCTTTGATACGCCCTCGCGCAAGTTCTCCGTGATCAGCAGCTACTTTCCCAGTGGCTCATCCGGCCCCGAGCGGCAAGAGGCGAAGTTTCGCTTTCTCGATCTGATGTTTCCGCATCTCGTGGCATTGCGCAAAAAGCGCGATTTTGTACTGTGTGGCGATGTGAACATTGCCCACACGGAGAAAGATCTGAAAAACTGGAAATCGAACCAGAAAAACAGCGGCTTCACCCCCGAGGAGCGCGCTTGGATGAGCAAGCTGCTCGATAGCGGCAAAGCGGGCGGCGGCCTCGTGGATGTGTATCGCCAACTGCACCCAGAGACCACCGACGATTGCTACACCTGGTGGAGCCAGCGCGGGCAGGCTTATGCCAAGAATGTGGGCTGGCGGCTGGACTATCACTTGACCACACCCGCTTTTGCCGCGACTGCCAAAGAAGTCGACATTTACAAAGCCGAAAAATTCTCGGATCACGCGCCGATCACGGTCGGGTATGACTACAAGCTCTGAAGCGTGAGTTGATGACAGCTGTAAGCACGGCTAGGGTTTACAACTAGAGGCTGTAGTAGACCATCTCTAAAAGCGGGCATAAAACCCCCATTTCGCACACAAACGCTGGATTTGCTGCAAAATAGCACGATCGTTCTATTTTAAACAGTCCTTCCAGCATCATGGCCTCAGCCGTTTTAGCAAAAGCAACCGAAGCAGCCTTCGCGCCAGTCGCGTCCAAAGGCCAGCTCAAGGGTGAGAAAACCAAATCCGTCATCGTTGATGCCGCTTTGGGCTTGGCCACGCAAATCGGGCTAGAGGGCTTGTCCATCGGTGCGTTGGCCGAAGTCACTGGCATGAGCAAATCTGGCGTGTTTGCCCACTTTGGCTCACGCGAAGAGTTGCAGATTTCAGTGGTGCGCGAGTATCACGCCCGCTTTGAGCAGGAAGTGTTTTATCCCGCGATGGAATCACGTCGTGGCCTGCCACGCCTGCATGCCCTGTTTGCCAACTGGATGAAGCGCACCTCGGTCGAGATTGATTCAGGCTGCATCTACATCAGCGGCGCAGTCGAATTTGATGATCGACCAGGCCCCGTGCGCGATGCGATTGCATCTTCTGTGAAAACTTGGCTGGCTGCGATGGATCGCGCTGTGCGCCAAGCGCAGGAGCTTGGCCAGCTTCAAGAAGATGCTGACCCCACCCAAATTTTGTTTGAAATTCACGGCTTGATTTTGGCGCTTCACTACGAAGCGCGCTTTCTCAAATCGCCCGGCTCGATTGAGCGCGCTGTGAAGGGCTTCAGCAGCATCTTAGAGCGCAACTCTGCCGATGCTTTTGAAGCTAATCAGTCTCTCGCCGGCAAGAAATCTGCGCAAGCAGCTATCAAATAAATAGCATTTAACCTGAAACCATTTCGTTTGACAGACTAGGAAACCACCATGCCTACTTACACCCCTCCCCTGCGCGACATGCAATTCGTCATGAACGAAGTGCTGAATGTGAATGACGAGCTCAAGGCGATCCCCAAATACGCCGATTTGGATGTTGATACCGTCAATGCCGTGCTCGAAGAAGGCGGCAAATTCGCCAGCGAAGTGGCCTTCCCACTCAACATCAGCGGCGATCAAGAAGGCTGCAAGCTCGTTATTGCCACGCATGAAGTCACCACTCCTAAAGGCTTCAAAGACGCTTACTCCAAGTACGTCGAAGGCGGCTGGCCTGCACTGGCCTGCGATCCAGAGTTTGGCGGCCAAGGCTTGCCATTTGTGGTGAACCAGTGCTTCTATGAAATGCTCAACAGCGCCAACCAAGCCTGGACGATGTACCCCGGCCTCACGCACGGCGCACATGCTGCCCTGCATGAGCACGGCACCGAAGAGCAAAAGCAAACCTATCTGCACAAAATGACCAGCGGCGAATGGACAGGCACGATGTGCTTGACCGAGCCACATTGCGGCACCGATCTGGGCTTGATGCGCACCAAGGCCGAAGCCTTGCCTGATGGCACTTACAAAATCACCGGCAACAAAATCTTCATCAGCGCCGGCGAGCACGACATGGCCGGCAACATCGTTCACCTCGTGCTCGCACGCCTGACCGATGCGCCTCCCGGCATCAAGGGCGTTAGCCTGTTCATCGTGCCAAAGTTCATGGTGAACAAAGACGGCACGCTAGGGAGCCGCAATGGCATCTACTGTGGCGGCTTAGAGCACAAGATGGGCATCCACGGCAATTCCACTTGCCAAATGGTGCTCGATGGCGCGATTGGCACCATGGTCGGCCAGCCCAACAAAGGCATGCAGGGCATGTTT
>JAAFJC010000116.1 GCA_013297925.1 Comamonadaceae bacterium | reverse complement strand
GGCTTTTTACGGCATCGATGCGCATCATTGGCGCTGCGCCTAATTCTTTGGCTTCTTCGATCAAAGCGCGGCGGCGCTCAAGCGATGCTTTTTGCGCCACTTCCAGCGGGCCATGCGCGGCCTTGATCGCGGCTTTGTATTGCGGCTGCAGCTCGGCAAAGGCTTTCTCGCCAATGTGGCCAGCGCCGCGCCATTTCTCGGCGAGCTGATGCAGCTCACGATCCACAGCTTTCCAATCATTGCGCGCAGCATTGGCAGCGCTCCAATTTTGAATCTCCTCGATGATGACCACGCGCTGCGCTTTGTGGGTGGCTTCTTCGGCTTTTACTTTATCGAGCCATGCTTCCACCAGCTTGTGCGCTTCATTGCAAGCCTCATCAAACTTGCGCCACATGCCATGATTGGGCATGCCGCCTTGATCGGTTTGCTTCCAAGCGTTGCGCAGATCGCGCACGGCTTCTTGCTGCTTGCGGCCACCGAGCGGCTTAGCCACGAGGGCTTGTGCTTTGATGATCAGCTCTTCACGAATTTGATTCGCACGCCACTTTTGCCAGCCTTCCATCTCACCAGCTGCGCCCAATGCATCGCGTGCCTTGGCTTCGGTGCGGTCATCGATAAACTCGCCATGTTCTTTGAGCGCGGCGCGCAGATCATTGGCCACTTGGGCACTGGCTTTGCCATGGCCTTCAGTCAACTCTTGCTCTAATTTTGTGAGCACTTCCCGCACGGCAGCATTGGCGGCTTGGCGTTTTTCGGGATCAACTTTTGGTTTGACGAGCTTCTCAGCCTTCTTCTCAACAGGCTCACCGCGAGACGAACGAATCGCTTCCGCCCACACCGGCACAGCAGGCAGCGGCGCGCTGGCATCGCCCATCGCGGCGGTGGCTTGCGCGAGCGCAGCCGAGAAAGCTTCCCACAAGCTGCTGAGCTGGGATTGCGCGGTTTCTAGCTGTGGCGTGAATTTCGCATCGACGCTGGGCCACTGCGCATCTGCTTGCAAAGCAGTCGTTTGCTCCGTCCAGTGCTTCACATCCACATGCAAAGTCTCAAACGCAGCTTGCGCATCGGCCAAAGGCTTGGTGGAGAGCAGTTCAATACGCTGCGCCATCAAAATCGCCGCTTCGCGCTGCACTTGGGCGCGATGCTGCAAATCTTCAATCTGCTTCACACGATCATTGAGGCTCGCACGAAGCGCAGCCAAAGGCTCCTTTGAGAGCGGCGCGCCGGCTTTGGCCGCATCGCGCTGCCAAGCCAAAGCATCAGCAATGTTGAGCTTGCCACCATCGAGCAATGCCTGCGCCTTAACAGCCCAATCCGCCGCAATATGCTCTTGCGTGGCGCTGCGTTTCAATTCATCCAGCTTCTCGCGCAAGGGCTTGGCCGCGCCTTTGTCTCGCGCAGACAGCTCTTTAAACACTTCTTGCATCTGCTCCGTGCTGGGGTTGCTCGCCAGCCACTCGCGCACCTTGGCCGCACGCTCGCCCGAGGTGGGCGCGGAAAACGCACCACCCGTCAGTCCATCGAGAGGATGCGCTGCAGGGACTTTGGCAGCTTTGGGTTGTGGAGTTTCAGGCACGTTATCGTCAGTCTTTTTAAAGGCAGAAAAGCTCAGCATGGGTGATCGCAAAAAACAAGAGTCGCCAGAGGTGGCGACAACAGTGTATTTTCGCTGTTTTTTTGCTGGGTTTACATTCTTTCGCCGGAACGCAACAAGAGCGTCATGTCTGAATACGATGGCAGCTTGTCCGCTTAGATACAGCAAAGCTCGCATGAAAGCAGGACAATGTGACCATGACTTCTAACAATTTACAAAAACTCTCCATGCAGCAGGTGCTGATAGCCGGTGCCCTGATCGTCACGCTCTCTATGGGTATTCGTCACGGCTTTGGGCTTTGGCTACAGCCGATCACGATGGCCAATGGTTGGACACGGGCTGATTTCTCTTTCGCATTGGCGATTCAAAACATCGCTTGGGGCTTCTTTGGTATCTTCGCGGGCATGCTGGCGGATCGTTTCGGCGCGTTCAAAGTGATCGTGGGCGGCGCAGTGCTCTATGCGCTGGGGCTTGCGGGCATGGCCCTATCCACCACCACGCTGATGTTCACCCTCACCACTGGCATCTTGATCGGCGCAGCGCAGGCGGGCACGACGTACGCCGTGATCTACGGCGTAATTGGCCGCCAAATTGATCCTGCCAAGCGCTCATGGGCCATGGGTGTGGCCGCTGCAGCGGGCTCGTTTGGGCAGTTTCTCATGGTGCCGACCGAGGGCTTTTTAATCTCTAGCTTCGGCTGGAAGGATGCGTTGTTGGTTCTGACGGCAGCGACTCTACTCATAGCGCCGCTTGCCTTTTTCCTGCGCGAGCCAGGCTTTGCAGGCGGCGCTGTGCCCAAGCGCGATCAAACGATTTTCGAAGCACTCAAAGAAGCATTCAAATACCCCAGCTTTCAATTGCTCATGGCGGGCTATTTCGTCTGCGGCTTTCAGGTCGTCTTCATCGGCGTACACATGCCCAGCTATTTGAAAGACAAAGGCCTCTCGCCACAAGTGGCAAGCTACGCATTGGCATTGATTGGCTTGTTCAACGTCTTTGGCACATACATCGCAGGATCGCTTGGCCAACGCATGCCGAAGAAATACATCTTGAGCGCGATCTATTTGGCTCGCGCCGTAGCCATTTCCATCTTCTTGATCGCACCGCTCACACCCTGGAGCGTGTACATCTTCGCCAGCGTCATGGGCCTGCTCTGGCTCTCCACCGTGCCGCCCACGAATGCCACGGTGGCGCAAATCTTCGGCGTGGCGCATCTCTCCATGCTCGGCGGCTTCGTCTTCTTCAGCCACCAAATCGGCAGCTTCATGGGCGTGTGGCTGGGCGGTGTGCTTTATGACAAAACCGGCAGCTACGACATTGTGTGGTACATCTCGATTGCGCTTGGCATCTTCGCCGCGCTGGTGAATTTGCCGGTGAAGGAAGCGGCGATTGCACGAGCATCGGGCTCGCTCAAAACCGCCTGATCTGCAACAACATAGCCATGAGCAAGCCGCAAAGACTCCTCGCCTACAGTGCCGCCATCGCAACCTGCGTGGGCGTGTTTTTGCTCTACATTCGCCCAGAGTTCATGGTGACGCTGGCTGGCCAGATCTGGGCGTGTTTTTAATTTTTGACCTATTCGTGATCTAAGGAACATTTCTCATGAGCGTTGAACTCTGGCTGGCTTTCGTTGCTGCATCCGTCATCATGTTGATCATTCCCGGCCCCACGATATTGACGGTCATCAGCTACTCCGTGGCGCATGGGCGCAAAGCTAATGTGCCTTTGGTCGCCGCTGTGGCGCTGGGAGATTCCACCGCTCTGCTGCTTTCTCTGCTTGGCTTGGGCGCATTGTTGGCTGTATCAGCGTTTTGGTTCACCGCAGTCAAATGGGCGGGCGGCTTGTATCTGCTGTATTTGGGTATCAAATTGCTCCGTGCGGGCGTGGGCTCAGCCTCCATGGAAGAGCCTGCCGCGCCTGCATCGCGCTGGCGATTGTTTGCGAACACTTATTTCGTGACAGCGCTCAACCCCAAAGGCATCATCTTTTTTGTCGCCTTCTTGCCTCAGTTTTTAAACCCCGCCGCCCCCGCAGCGCAACAACTCTGGATTTTGGGCATCACTTTTGTAGCGCTGGCCACCTTGAATGCCACGCTTTATGCCGTGTTTGCAGCGTCTGCACGCAAGCTTCTGGCCACACCACGCGCCCAGCGCAGGTTTCATTTGGCTGGCGGATCGCTGCTATCGGCAGCAGGAATTTGGGCATTGCTTGCTAAGCGCCCAGCGTAAGCAGCGTAGGGCCGAGGCTGGCTGGCATCTTTAGCTTAATTTTTGAACGGTTTTGTGAGCTTTTTCAGCATGTCACCGGCATGGAATCTGCGCGGAGTGCTATTGTATTAATAGCAATAGCTTGTGGTAGGTTTCTGTTTTTTGAGAGCGGCTGCGTCTGCGCTTGGGCTATCTCACTCCGCGAATGTCCCCCGGCTGGCACTGCGCGCGTGCCTCCTCCTTTATTTCGCTACGTGAGACAACCCAACCACAGCCGAGGCCTATCAGCTACTTTGAAAATCTTCGCGCGAAACGCTCGCTATTTTGATGCTCCACTGCTTGCCGCCAATGGAACTCGGCTTGCCATTCACGGCCTGTGATCGCCGCAGGCGACATGACCGATTTTGGCCGCGCAGCGCACAACCATGGCGCGACAAGTGTCGCGACACTCGCTGCTCGGACTCATGAGGGCATGACAACGTAGGCGAGCACAGGCCATAGAGTGCCAGCTAGCGAAAAGGCTATTGCAAAGTACCCTTGAGCGCTTTCGGCAAAGGCAACGGCATCACCTCAATGCCTTCGTCCAACAGCTCCAGCGTTTCATCGCGTGAGACTTGGCCTCGAATGCCACGCTCTTTGGCTTCACCGTAGTGAATTTTGCGGGCTTCGTTTGCGAACTCTGTGCCAACGTCTTCCGTCTTGGCGAGAACTTCTTTGGCCATTTGCATGTAGGCAGCTTGGAATTCGGGGTTGCGCATGAGCGTGTGCAGAGGATGCTCGGGCTCCGATGCATGGGGGCTCGCTTCAGTGGCTTTTTGCTCACTGGCTGGCATAGAATCTGCGCGAGGCGCTATGGAATTTGTAGCAACGAGTTGCTTGACGTCAGCCGCCTCAGCAGCATCTTCTGCAGCTTCTTTCGCGCCGCGTAGATTCAAGCGCGGGGCGGAGAGCTTCTTGGTGATCTTGGCGTCGTCGCAAATCGGGCATTGCACGAGGCCGCGCGCGAGTTGGCTTTGGAAATCTTCTTCGCTGCCAAACCAGCCTTCAAAGCCGTGGCCATGCTGGCAGGCTAGATCAAGCACTTTCATTTCGCTGCTCCTGCTATTCGGGGCACGGCATTCCAGCCAACTTGTTTGCTCCCCGCAAGGAACTGCTGCAAATGCAAAGCGCAAGTCACCGTCTTGGCATCAGTGACTGTGCCGTCTGCACACCAGCCAATGAGCTGCTGTGCGGGTGCGGTGAACACATCAAGGAATTCGCCTTCATCCAAATCGCGCTCGCCCTGCACCAGGCCACGAGCAAAGTAGATGTGAATCACTTCGGTGGAATACGCAATCGCCAAATGCATGCAGCCTGCATACGCCCACTCAGATGCCGTGTAGCCAGTCTCCTCGCGCAGCTCGCGCAAAGCACAGATCAACGGATCTTCATTCGCATCGAGCTTTCCCGCAGGAAACTCTATCATCTCGCGGCCTACTGGGTAGCGAAATTGCTTTTCAAGAATCACATCGCCGCTGTCGAGCAGTGGGATCACCACGCAGGCACCGGGATGGACGATGTATTCACGCTCTGTACTCGTACCGCCCGGCAATTGCACTGTATCTCGCCGCACATCCAGGAAACCGCCTTTGTAAACTTGCTTCGATACTAGCAACGTCTCGGCCAATTGATCTGGCTTCATCCGTGTTTCATCAAATAACGCCACACGAAGCCCGGGAAGGCAAAGGTGATGAAGGCCGTGGCTGTGATCGCATAGAACTCCCACTTTTGCGGTGCGATCTGCCCGAGGCGCTGCTCAAACAACAAGCCGATGCCGCCGATCACAAAATACAGTGCGATGAGCTCCAGCAGACGGATAAACAAGCTTTTGCCATTCGCCAAGCGGAGTACACCAAACAGGCGCTGCGTGATGAACGGCCAATTGGCTGCCAGCAAAGCCAGCAGGATCACTGCAATCACGGATTCATTTTGTCCCATAGGGCGTATTGTGAATCAGTGACTAAAAACTCAGCCCGCCAAGGTCTTGACGATGGCTTGCAAACACAGCTGCATCAAGCCGCTGGGGAAGAGGCCCAGCAAGATCACCAGTGCTCCATTGATCGCAAGCACAGTGCGCACCTCAGTCGATGCAAACGGCTGAACAGCCGTGATCGGCTCATCAAAATACATCACCTTAACGATGCGCAAGTAATAAAACGCACCCACCAAGCTCAGCAGCACGGCATAAATAGCCAAGCCCAGCAGCATCGGCTGGCCAGACGCCAAGAGCGGCTGCAGCACCGAGAGCTTGGCAAAGAAGCCCACCATCGGCGGAATCCCTGCGAGGGAAAACAAGCAAATCGCCATCACAGCGGCATACAGCGGGCTGCGCTGATTGAGGCCTGCCAAATCAGAAATCTCTTCGCTCTCAAAGCCTTCACGCGAGAGCAGCAAGATCACACCGAAGGTGGCCAAGGTGGTGAGCACATAGGTGATCGCGTAAAACATGGAAGCGCTGTAGGCTGCTGCTGCGCCGCTCGTGTTACCCGCATTGCCAGTAAACACCACGCCGGAGAGTAAGCCGAGCAGCAAGAAACCCATCTGCGCAATCGTGGAGAAAGCCAGCATGCGCTTGAGGTTGGTTTGTGCAATTGCGGCTAGGTTTCCAATCAAGAGCGAAGCGATGGATAAG
>JAAFJC010000115.1 GCA_013297925.1 Comamonadaceae bacterium | reverse complement strand
CGCGCGCATTGAGCCGCTACGGGCTACGCCCTTCGCAGCTCAATGCGCGCATCTGATGCTCTGTCGTTGCTTGATGGTGACATCTCTAAATGGCTCACAAGGGGACATTTCTACTTTGGGTTGACATTTGGCCTGCAGTTCAATTGTGTGGATCAAGCCTCAAACTGCTGCGCGTTTTTGCCTTTGAAGTTGGCATAAAACGCCTTGATGGCGATCATGTCTTTCTCAATATCCCCAGTGGGATGAAACAGAGGCCCCAAGCCGCTGCGCTTTTGGGAATAGTCCATGTAGGCCATCACGATGGGCACTTTGGCCGTCGAAGCGATGTAATAAAAGCCGGTTTTCCAATAGGTGGCTTTGCTGCGCGTGCCCTCGGGAGGCACGATGAGCTGCACAGCGCCGTCAGCATCTTGCAGCGCTTGTGCAGAGCTCGCGACGAGGTTGGTAGATTGCTCGCGGTTCACGGGTATGCCGCCCAGCCACATCATGATGCCGCGAAACGGCCATTTAAAAATGCTGCTCTTGCCCATCCAATAAATATTCAGACGCAGCACAAAACACACCATCAGCGTGTAAGGCAGATCCCAATTACTTGTGTGTGGCGCGGCAATCAAAACTGCCTTACTGGCCTCGGGAGGCAAGCTGCCCTCCACCTTCCAGCCTGTGAGTTTTAAAAATGCGATGGAGCCTGCGCGCAGCAGGGCGTTGACCACAGGTGTGGTGAAGATAGTGCGATGCATGGAGGTGAGGCTCGGCTATTCACCGATCCACAAGGGAATGATTTGGATTACTTCTTTGAAGCAATATAGGCGGCCATGCCGTCGGTGATTTCTTTATGCGCAGCATCTGGGCCTTCCCAGCCGAGCACCTTCACCCATTTGCCCTCTTCCAAATCTTTGTAGTGCTCAAAGAAGTGAGAGATGGTTTTGAGGCGCAGCGGATTCAAATCTTCTGGCTTTTTCCATTGGCTGTAGAGGCTGCACTTTTTGTCGATGGGCACGGCAAGCAATTTGCCATCTTCGCCAGCTTCGTCTTGCATTTTCAAAATGCCAATCGCGCGGCAAGTGATCACCACGCCAGGGATCAAGGGCACGGGGGTGATCACGAGCACGTCCACGGGATCGCCATCGCCGGAGAGGGTCTTGGGGATGTATCCGTAGTTCGTGGGGTAATGCATCGCAGTGCTCATGAAGCGATCCACGAAGATAGCGCCAGATTCTTTATCGACCTCGTATTTGATCGGGTCGGCGTTCATCGGGATTTCGATGATGACGTTGAATTCTTGCGGGGCATTTTTGCCAGGTGGCACGTGGTCGAGGGACATAAGAATCTCTTTTATTAAAAGTCACAATTTAAAGCCAGTATTAACCCTGATTTTACTGACGCAAAGCCTTCAAACCCAAGAAACCCTTCAGTTTTCAGGCTAAATTCCAGAAGTTGGCCAATTGTCTCCCGCTCAAGGTGTGGATAAGGAAGCAACGCTGCGGGTGCATCGCAAGCGTTGCACCTTCTACGTAAAACCAAATTGGAGATTGAACTATGACAGGCAATGCAGCACTGATTTTTGTGCTTGTTTGCGGTCTGGCTGCCGTGGCATACGGCTTCTGGGCACGCAACTGGATCCTTTCGCAAGACGCAGGCAATGCCCGCATGCAAGAAATTGCAGCGGCCATTCAAACCGGCGCGGCCGCTTACTTGGCTCGCCAATACAAAACCATCACCGTCGTTGGCATCGTGCTGGCGATTTTGATTGGCCTGTTCCTTGACGGCATGTCTGCGGTGGGCTTTGTGGTGGGCGCAGTGCTTTCGGGCGCTTGCGGCTTCATCGGCATGAACGTGTCGGTGCGCGCCAACGTGCGAACAGCGCAGGCAGCCACCAAAGGCATTGGCCCCGCTCTTGACGTGGCCTTCCGTGGCGGTGCGATCACGGGCATGCTGGTGGTGGGCTTGGGCCTGCTTGGCGTGGCGATTTTTTATTGGTTCTTGGTGGGCAATGGCGCACTCACTCCCGATAAAAACTTGGCCAAGATGCTCAACCCGCTGATTGGTTTTGCCTTCGGCTCATCTCTCATTTCCATCTTCGCTCGTTTGGGCGGCGGTATCTTCACCAAAGGTGCGGACGTGGGCGCCGACCTCGTGGGTAAAGTGGAAGCTGGCATCCCTGAGGATGATCCACGCAACCCAGCCGTGATCGCCGACAACGTGGGCGACAACGTGGGTGACTGCGCTGGTATGGCTGCAGACTTGTTTGAAACCTATGCGGTGACGCTGATTGCCACCATGGTGCTCGGTGCATTGCTCGTAAGCAGCGCCGGCACGGCTGCTGTGATTTACCCACTGATGCTCGGCGCGGTATCCATCATCGCCTCCATCATCGGCTGCTTCTTCGTGAAGGCTGCGCCTGGCATGAAGAACGTGATGCCAGCACTCTACAAAGGCTTGGCAGTGGCTGGCGGCTTGTCGCTGATTGCTTTCTATTTCGTCACCGTGGCCATCATGCCCGATAACGCGATCAAGGCCAGTGGCACGCAAATGGCGTTGTTTGGCGCTTGCGCTGTGGGCTTGATTCTCACTGGCGTGCTCGTGTGGATCACGGAGTTTTACACCGGCACGCAATACAGCCCTGTGAAGCACATTGCACAGGCCTCCACCACTGGCCACGGCACCAACATCATTGCTGGCTTGGGCGTATCGATGCGCTCCACGGCTTGGCCAGTACTTTTTGTTTGTGCAGCCATTTGGGTGTCATATTCGCTCGCTGGCCTGTATGGCATTGCGATTGCTGCCACTTCCATGCTCTCCATGGCAGGTATCGTCGTGGCGCTTGACGCTTACGGCCCGATCACCGATAACGCTGGCGGCATTGCTGAGATGGCTGAGCTGCCCTCTTCTGTGCGTGACGTGACCGATCCTTTGGATGCCGTGGGCAACACCACCAAGGCCGTGACCAAGGGCTATGCGATTGGCTCCGCTGGCTTAGCAGCGCTCGTGCTATTTGCCGACTACACCCATAAACTCGAAGCCTACGGCAAGGTCATCACCTTTGACCTTTCCAACCCCATGGTGATCATCGGCCTCTTCATCGGTGGCTTGATTCCTTACCTCTTCGGCGCAATGGCGATGGAGGCTGTGGGCCGCGCTGCTGGCTCGGTGGTGGTTGAAGTGCGCCGCCAATTCAAAGATGGCGAAATCATGGCTGGCAAACGCAAGCCAGATTACAGCGCTGCTGTTGACATGCTCACGACTGCTGCGATCAAAGAGATGATGATTCCATCGCTGCTCCCAGTCGTCGTGCCTATCGTGGTTGGCCTCGCACTCGGCCCCGCAGCACTCGGCGGCTTGCTCATGGGCACGATCATCACGGGTCTCTTCGTGGCGATTTCGATGTGTACCGGCGGTGGCGCTTGGGACAACGCGAAGAAGCTCATCGAAGACAACTTTGTGGACAAAGACGGCGTGACTCACAAGAAGGGTGGCGACACACACAAAGCCGCTGTAACCGGCGACACCGTGGGTGATCCTTACAAAGACACCGCTGGCCCTGCTGTGAACCCATTGATCAAGATCATCAACATCGTGGCACTGCTCATCGTGCCATTGATGATGTCGATTCATGGCAAGCCTGCCGCTAGCGCCGCGCCTACGACTCCAGCAGCCGTTGCTGCACCTGCGGCTGCGCCGGCTACTGCGCCCACGGCACCGGTGGTTGCTCCTGTGGCTGCACCGGCCGCCGCCGCAAGCAAAGCGCCTTAAAGCGCCTTAAAACGCTTAGATACCTTGTTATCACTTAAGCCGCTGGTGAAAACCAGCGGCTTTTTTGTTGTCTGTTTTTGTTGTCTTTTTCTTCGCTTCTGCGTTAAATTCTCATCACTTATACGAAAGGGAAATTCCATGCGCCGCCTTGTCCTTGCAGCCTCATTTGCTTTAATCGCCACAAGCCTGATCGGCTGCGCCACACCGCGCCCGCAGCCCAAAACGCTCAACATCTCACAAGAGCGCCTGATGCGGCTCATCAGCGGTCAGTTTCCGTTCAACAGCAAGATGCTGGAAGTGCTTGATGTCGGCGTCAGTTCACCAAAAATCAGCTTTGATGCTGCTAACAACCGCATCAATACCTCGCTCGATTTGAATGTTGTAGGCAGCGGCATCGTGGGCTTGCTCACCAAGCGCGAATACAAAGGCGGCATTGATCTGAGCTACGGCCTGCGCTTTGAGCCGAGCGACAATTCTGTGCGCATGACCGATGTGAAGCTCAATAAGCTCAATGTGGATGGCGCGCCTGAGCTCATGGAGCGCCCAATCTCACGCCTAGGCGTGGCACTCGCGCAAAAACTGCTGGCTGATCAAGTGCTCTACAAAGTGAGCGCACAAGACATGGAAGCTGCCAAAGGCTGGGGCTACAAGCCGGGCGCCTTCAAGATCGCGCCGACTGGCTTGGCGATCACGCTTGATCCGATTGAGAAGAAGTGATCAAGGTAGCTGCTGCAGGGCTTGCATGTAGGCTTGCGAGACCATCAGCTCATCCCATGGGATGGGCGCGGTTTGTGGCAGCAGATTCAAGCGGCGCTGCTCGCTCATTTCGCTCGGAGTGAACTGGCGCTTGGCCTGCGCCGCAGCCAAGCCTTCAAGCAGTTCATCGACTGCTCTTCCCTCATCGCCCACGCTCTGATTGCACAGCAGCACCATATCGCAGCCCGCATTGAGCGCCACGATGGCCGCTTGCGTGTAGCTCACGCGCTTGTCATCAATCAAGCGCGCGCCTTCCATGGAAAGATCATCACTGAAAATCGCGCCGGTGAATCCGAAATCGCCACGCAAAATCTCTTGCAACCAGCGCTTGGAAAAGCCAGCCGGGCGGCTATCAACCTTGGGATAAATCACATGCGCCGGCATGACCGATTGCATGCCCGTGGCCAGCCATTTGTACGGCGCTGCGTCGTCTGCCAAAATTGCTTTCAGGCTGCGCTTGTCCACCGGAATCTCAGTATGCGAATCGGCCTTCACGAAGCCATGCCCCGGAAAATGCTTGCCGCAGCTGCTCATGCCCGCTAGCAGCAAGCCATGCATCAAGCTCTTGGCCAGCATCGTCGCCACACGCGGATCACGGTGAAAAGCGCGATCCCCAATCACCGAGCTGCCGCCGTAATCCAAATCCAGCACGGGCGTGAAGCTCATGTCCACACCGCAAGCACGCAACTCAGCGGCAAGGATGTAGCCAGCGGCTGTTGCCGCATGTGTGGCTTGCAAGGCGCCGCTACCGGAGGGGCGCTTGTCATCACTCATCCACAAATCGCCCAACACCCGCATCGGCGGCAAATGCGTGAAGCCATCCGTCTTAAAGCGCTGCACGCGGCCGCCCTCATGATCCACCAAAATCAACAAATCACCGCGCACGGCCTTGATCTCAGCACACAAATGCGTGAGCTGATCACGATTGTCCCAATTGCGGGCAAACAAGATCACGCCGCCAGTGAGCGGATTTGCCAGGCGTTGTTTATCCACCTTGGTCAGCGTAAGGCCAGCGACATCGAGAATGATGGGGGCGTGTTGAATCATGTGATTTCTCTATGAAATTGATAGCAGCTTGCGCAGATTCTATACCGGCTACTGGGCAATTCCTGCGTAAAAATGGCTGCAACAAGAAGATTGGCCTGCCCGGAGGGGATCGAACCCCCGACCCACAGCTTAGAAGGCTGTTGCTCTATCCAACTGAGCTACGGACAGTCATGTATCGCACAAGACAAAACGCCCCGCAAACGGGAGAATGCGAGGCGTTTAGAAAAATGGTCGGAGTACAAGGATTCGAACCTTGGACCCCCTGGTCCCAAACCAGGTGCGCTACCAGACTGCGCCACACTCCGAATGACGGAATTATAAACGAGGTCTGGGCAGGTTTTTCAAGCAAGAAAGACGACTTTTTGCTCAGCGAGACACCCGCAGTAGCTTGCCGTTATCTGTCAGCAGGTAAATCCAGCCATCTGGCCCTTGGCGCACATCGCGAATGCGCTCGCCACGGCTGGCCAGCAGACGCTCGCGGAAGATTTCAGTCTTGCCGTCAGCACCGCCGAGCACCACGCGCCATAAAGCTGTGCCGGCCAGCGCGCCGCTGAACACATTGCCGCTGTATTCCGGGAATTTGCTGCCGTTGTAAATAGCCAAGCCAGCAGGGGCGATCGATGCTTTTGCACCCCCCGTGTAGGCGCTGCCATCGCGCGTGATCCAGTAGCTCACAGGCTGCTCCATGCCTGCTTTGGCCGTGCCTTCGCCGATTTGCGTGGTTGTGCCGTATTCTTGGCCATAGCTGATGACCGGCCAGCCATAATTTTTACCGGCTTCGACGCGGTTGATCTCATCGCCGCCTTGCGGGCCGTGCTCGCTTACCCAGAGCTCGCCCGTCGTAGGATGCAGCGCGGCGCCTTGCGGGTTGCGGTGGCCGTAGCTCCAGATCGCGCTTTGCGCGCCAGCTGCTGAGAAGCTAGGGTTACCGGGCGCTGGCGAGCCTTCGGTGGTGATGCGCATCACCTTGCCATTGCCGCGCGTGAGATCTTGCGCAAAGCCGCGCTGGTCGTTGTTTTGCCTGTCGCCCAGCGCCACAAAGAGATAGCCATTTTTATCAAACACCAAACGCGAACCAAAATGCCCGCTGGAGGCGACTTTGGGCAGTTGCCGGTAG
>JAAFJC010000114.1 GCA_013297925.1 Comamonadaceae bacterium | reverse complement strand
GGCATGGCAGCGGAAGTGGCGCATGGGAGTTGCACTGATTTGCCGCCGAGCAAGAAATAGTACCCAGCCATTGCAACTGTAGTTACATTGCATGAAACCCAACTAGTTGGGTTAAAATAAATCATGCCGACCATTTTTGTTTTGCGCGGGGTGCGATTCATGATTTACCCCAACGATCATGATCCGCCGCATGTGCATGCGTGGGGTGCAGATTATGAAGTGGTCGTTTTGCTGGGCAATTGCGAAGAGATTTATCCAACGCTGCGAGAAGTGCGCGGCAAGCCCAGTCAGGCAGCACTGCGCATGATTTTGTTGGCTGCGCATGAGCGTTGCCCGCAACTGTTTGAAGCATGGAGAATTCATCATGGCTACCAAGGATAATATTTGGGTTGATGCGGCTATCGCTAGACAATTGCCTGCGGCTGTCGCTCGCGGAAACAGGCGATCAATGCGCGAGCCGAGGGCATTGCAGGCACGCTTTGATGCACGGGAGCACCGCATTTGCGTGGAACTCTCCAACGGCGTGAGCATGAGTTTCCCGCCCAGCATCGCCCAAGGTTTGCGCAGCGCAACGCCTAAGGATTTGGCGCAGATTGAAATTTCACCCCAAGGCGTCGGCCTTCATTGGCCCGCCATCGACGCAGATTTGAGTATTGCTGGCATGCTCAAAGGCGCATTTGGCTCGCGAATTTGGATGAAAGAGCTGGCTTCACGCGCCGGAAAAAGCAAATCCGAAGCCAAAAGCGCTGCGGCACGGGTGAACGGCGCGAAAGGCGGGCGGCCTCGAAAGGTCAATCCGGTTTGATCATGCCATCCCACTATCACCCGCTCGCCCACGAACTTCGCTTTACGCACCTTCCCTCAGGGGCTCGTATTGCATGGGCGCGAAGCGGTCAGTCGGGCACCCCCGTGCTGCTGCGCACGGCGCACTGGATGACGCATGTGGACTATGACTTGCGTTCGCCGCTGTGGCGGCCTTTGATTGAGCGGCTCGGGCGGCAACTGGAACTCGTGCGATATGACGAGCGCGGCTGTGGCTTGTCGAGCGCCGATGATGTGCCACTCGGCTTAGAAACTTCCGTCGAAGAAATTGAGGCGGTGGTTGAGGCTCACGGCGCCAAGCGTTTTGCGCTACTTGGTATCTCTGGCGGTGCAGCGGGGGCGGTGGCCTATGCCGCGCGACATCCTGAGCGGGTTTCTCACCTCGTTTTGATCGCCGGCTACACGCATGGCTTGCTGCACCGCAAGCTTTCGGCCGAATCGCTGGCCTTGTACGAAGCCCAGCTCAAGCTCATCGAGCTGGGCTGGGGCCGTAATCACTCCGGTGTGCAAGCGATGTTCACCAATAGCTTTATGCCCGATGCCAATGCCGAGCAACTCGCTTCGTGCAACGAACACCAGCGCCTGAGCTGCGGTGGCCTGCACGCCGCAGCGATTCTTCGCGCCAATGCTGGCAAAGACGCGCGTGCGCTGGCCGGAAAAGTGCAAGCCCCCACGCTGGTGTTGCACTGCGAAGGCGATGCAGTGATACCTCTGGCCTTGGGGCACGAGTTGGCAGCCAGCATTCCCGGCGCTCGCTTTGAAATGCTGCGTTCGCGCAATCACCTTCCCGTACCACAAGAAAGTGCGTTTGAGCGCTTGTGCGAGGCCATCACCGAGTTTGTTGCGCACAAGGCAGCGCTGCCGCAGCTGACCCCACGCGAGCGCGAGCTGGCTGCGCTGGTCGGGCAAGGTCTGGACAATCTGCAAATTGCCGCGCGGCTCGGGCTGGCCGATAAAACCGTGCGCAATATGTTGTCTGCGCTGTACACCAAGCTCGGTGTGGAAGGCCGCGCCATGGCTGTGGTCAAAGTGCGGGAAATAGGCTTGTAAAACTAGGGCTTCTAAATTCTGGGCGAGGCTCGGGATAGAGCGGGACTGATTCAGCCCGCCCGGGACGCCTGTCCTATGGTCTTGAACGAGCGATGGCGGTGAAATAGGTCTGCCCAGCCCCCAAAGCCCGGCGCGTTTAGCAAGCTTTAGCACCGGTTTAGCAACGCTTAAGGACGCCAAGGGGGTGCGGGGCGCACAGTACACCCATCGACCCACCCAACTAGGAGCCAACTGATGAACACCGCCAATCTCGCCACCACCCTCCCCTTGTTTCATTTCACCCTGCCCGCCCGCCTGCTGGCTTCGCTGCAGCGCATTGCAGCACCTGTAGCCCCAGTTACCCCAGCCGCTGCAACCACCAACGGCCTCGACAAGGGCGCCACCACCTGGATCAGCCAGCCGATGGGCCGCACCGTGAGCTGCGAGGCCGGCACACTTTGGCTGACCTTTGACAACGAGCCAGCAGATGTGATCTTGGAGGCTGGCCAATCACACTGCTGCGCCAAGACCTCGAAGCTCGCGATTCATGCAATGAGCGCGGCTCGTGTTTCGGTGAATTGAACCCCCTTTCTGGGCGTAATAACACTTATGCCGTATTGCTGCTTTTCGCAGCATCGCCTAGAGTCATACGCTGTTTGCAGCGCCTGATGTGAACTGTTTCTAAATCCTATTAACCCCGAGCCACTCATGCAAAAAATCCCTGATCAACCCCCTACCAAAACGCTTCAAGCAGCCCAGCCACAAGCGCTTAGAGCCTATGAAGATTTACCCGGCCCGCGCGGCCTGCCATTTTTTGGTAACGCGCTACAGCTGGACTTACCGCGCATGCACCAGCAACTTGAGCAGTGGAGCCACGAGTTTGGGCCGATGTTCAAGCTCAAGGTGCCTGGCCGGCGCTTGCTATTGGTTTCAAATCATGAAACGGTGGCTGCCGTGTTGCGTGACCGGCCCGACGGCTTTTCGCGCCCTAGAAAGCTGGAGGAAATCTGGGTCGAATTGGGTCTGCCGGTGGGTTTGTTTGTTGCCAATGGCGATGTGTGGAAGCGCCAGCGGCGCATGGTGATGGCGGGGTTTGACCCGACACACGTCAAAAACTACTACCCGGCGATGGTGGGCGTTGCGCAGCGGCTGTCTGCGCGCTGGTGCCGTGCCGCTGCTGCTGGGCAAGCGATTGATCTGCAGCCCGATTTGATGCGCTACACGGTTGACACCATTGCTGGCCTGGCGTTCGGCGCTGGCGTTGACACCCTCAGTTCTGATGGCGATGTGATTCAGCAACACCTGGATCAGATATTCCCAGCGCTTTATGACCGCCTGTACAAGCCGCTGCCGGTATGGCGCTGGCTGCCATCAAAGTCAGACAAGCACCTGGCGCATTCGATCAAGCAGGTCAACCTGGCGGTAGACGGTTTCATCGCCCAGGCCAGAGCGCGCCTGGCTCTAGATGCTGCACGCCGGGCAGAGCCGCCCAATTTATTGGAAGCCATGATCGTTGCCGCGGACGAGCCCGCCAGTGGCATGGACGACCAGCAGGTGGCGGGCAACGTGATGACGATGCTGCTCGCTGGTGAAGACACAACCGCTAACACCCTAGCATGGATGCTCTACCTGATGTGGCAAAACCCAAGCACACTTGCCAAGGCGACAGCAGAGGTGCAGCGTCTGGTGGGCGACAGCACCAGCCCGACTCTGGAGCAAATGGCACAGCTCGAATACGTAGAAGCCTGTGCCCACGAGACCATGCGCTTAAAGCCGGTGGCACCAATTTTGGTCGGACAGGCCATGCGAGACGTGATGGTGGGTGACGTGCGCGTTCCAAAGGGCGTGGTGGTCACCGCGCTGATGAGGCGAGACAGCGTCAGCGACGCCCATGTCCCCAACGCTGCAGCCTTTGAGCCCGAACGCTGGTTAGCTAACGGCGATACGGCAACCTCCGCTGCCACCACCGCCAATTCTGCCAAGCGCATCTCCATGCCCTTCGGCGCTGGCCCGCGCATTTGCCCAGGGCGCTATCTGGCGCTGCTGGAAATGAAGCTGGCGATAGCTACTGTGCTTCGCGATTTCGATATCACCAGCGTGGATACAGCCGACGGCAGCCCCGCGCAAGAAGTGATGAAGTTTGCGATGGCTCCCGAGGGGCTGCGTATGCGGCTGCGGGCGAAGGCGCAGACGAAGACCAGTGAGGCTGCCATTCACTGAGTCTGCCACTTGATCTGACACCGCCGTTTACTCACACACTCCACTTTTTGAAAAATCTTAAAAATGCAAACCCCTGCCTCTACCACACCGCTACAAACCGACTATCTCGTCAAAGGCTGTGGCGCAACCGCTATGGCTTTTGTGGATGTGATGCTCAAGGAAACCGATGCCAATTTCATCATGGTTGACAAGCGGGCAGCGCCCGGCGGGCACTGGAACGATGCCTACCCCTTCGTGCGGCTGCATCAGCCTTCGGCTTGCTACGGGGTGGCTTCCCGCACTCTTGGCCATGGCCGCACGGATAGCACCGGCTTCAATCAAGGCTTGCTGGAGCTGGCATCTGGCTACGAAGTCACTGATTATTTCCATCAGCTGATGCGCGATACTTTCTTAGCGAGCGGCCGGGTCAGCTTTCATCCTATGTCTGAGGTGATGGGTGAGCCCGAAGCGATTCATAGCGGCAGTTATGCGATCCGCTCACTCTTATCTGGCGAAACGCAAACTGTACAAGTCCGCAAGCGCTTGGTAGATGCCACGATGGTGCACACCTCCATACCGTTGACCCACACACGGAAATTCACGGTGGCTAAGGACGTGACTTGCGAGCCACCCAACCACCTCACGCGGCTTGCGCCGCAGTACAAGCGCTTCACTTTGTTGGGGGCTGGCAAAACGGCGATTGACAGCGTATCTTGGCTTTTGGCCAACGGCGCACCGCCCGAGAGCATCACTTGGGTGTTGCCGCGCGACCCTTGGCTCATCAACCGAACGTTCTTCCAGCCAGGGCTGAAGCACTTCGAGCAAACTATCGGTGGTACGGCTCGTCAATTCGAGATCTTTGCGTCTGCCAGCAGCGTGAAAGAAGTGTGCCTGCAGATGGAGGCTGAGGGCAGTTGGATGCGCCTTGATCCCAACGTCTGGCCAAAGATGTTTCACGGAGCGACTGTGACCCAATTGGAACTAGAGAAACTGCGCGGCATCAAGAATATGGTGCGCCGAGGCCGGGTGCTGCACATCGATGCGCACAGCATGCAACTAGAGAGCGGGGTGCAGCCCTGCCAGCCTGAGACCTTGTATGTGGACTGCACAGCGAGTGCGCTGCAGCATGCCCTGCCGATTGATGCAGAGCAGCCGGTATTTGAGGCTGGATTGGTGCGCCTGCACATGATCAGAACCTACCAGCCGACTTTCAGTGCCGCCTTGATCGCGCACATTGAAGCCACGCTGGATGATGATGCCGCCAAGCGCCAGCTGTGCCAGCCCACCCACATGACCGACACGGCTAAAGACTATCTGCGGGTGATGGCGATCAACATGCGCAACCAAGCCGCATGGAATACCCTGCCGGAACTGCGCAGCTGGATTCGTGCCTGCCGTCTGGATGGATTTGGCTCGACCTTAGCGCAGATGGCCAAAGACGACGCGCCCCGGCGCGAAGTGTTGGCGCGGCTGGCAGCGGCCACAGCGCCGGCGCTGGCGAATCTGCAGCGCTTGACGGCACATGCAGAGAGCGATTCGCGCTGATTTATCTATCGCACTTAGTGCTACAATAGACCTAGGTTCGCAAAGTCAAAAGTCGTATGCAAATCCTTAAAACTAAATGGTTTGCACATTGGGCAGACAAAGAAGGCTTGTCTTCACAAGCGCTTTGCGCTGCGATTCTTGAAATAAATCAAGGTTTGGTGGATGCCAATTTAGGAGGCCATGTCTCGTGAACTTTATGAAGTCAAAGAGGACGATGATGAAACATGACAAACTGATTGACGTGTTGCACTCCACCGCTGCTGGCCTGCACAAAGCCGGTGTGATGGATTTGACCACCATGCGTGAGTTTGATGCATTGTGCTTGCCACCTGTTCAAGAATACAATGCCAATCAAATCAAAGGCATTCGACTGCGCTTCAAAGCCAGTCAAGCGGTGTTTGCAGCTTACCTCAACACCAGCCCATCGACGATTCAGCAGTGGGAGCGTGGCATCAAACATCCCAATGGAATGGCCTTAAAGCTGCTCAGTTTGGTCGATAGCAAGGGCTTGCAGGCCTTGGCTTAGCCGAGCCGATGGTTGCGTTTTGATCTGACAAATGAAGCCCCGCATACCAAAGCAGTCACTGCTCGACGAGCTCAGAGCAGAGCTCAGTGAGGCTCGATCCATGCAGCAAGCCACGGCTGAAGTGCTGCAAGTCATCAGCCAGTCGGTGGATGACGCGCAGCCGGTGCTCGACAAGATTCTTGAGAGCTGCGGCCGCCTGATCACCAGCAACTGGCTGTTCGTCAATTTGGTGGGCGACGATGGGCGCTTGCACTTGGCTGCGAGCCATGTGTTTGGGAAGGTAGGCCGCGTCGGTTGGACCCAGGCGGAGCTGGAGGCCATCAACACGTCGATCGCGAAGGTCTACCCCATCGCTTTGGAGAACACCGCTACGGCAGTGGCCATTGCCAGTGGCCGGGTTCTTAACTTCCCCGACGTGCTGAACGGCGACGATGTACCCATGGGCGCACGTGCCTCAGCCCAGGCTGTGGGCTGGAACTATTCGCAGATGACAGCACCGCTGATGCAAGGCGGGCGCGGCATCGGCAGCATCGCCGTGATGCGCGAGGCACTCGGGGGTTTCACGGCGAAAGAGCAGGCGCTGCTCAAGACCTTTGCCGACCAAGCGGTGATCGCGATTCAAAACGCGCGGCTGTTTAACGAGACCAAAGACGCGCTTGAGCAGCAAACGGCCACGGCC
>JAAFJC010000113.1 GCA_013297925.1 Comamonadaceae bacterium | reverse complement strand
TTGAGCTACATCACGCCGCTGGCCTCCACAGCGCTGCTGCTGATCGTCACAGGCCAGCCCCTGAGCTGGAGCATTGGCTTGGCTGCAGCCATGATCGTGGGCGCAGCTGTGCTGGGTACACGATCAAAATGACACTATCAAAATAATAGCTGCTCTCGCAGTATTTATGCCGGCAATCGGGCATTTCTCTCATAAATATCAACTAGCCAGCAAACGTAGCCTCTGGCAACCCGCGCACGCCGGGAATCTTCACCGAGAAGAGCGAGCCCGATTGCGGTGCGCGGCTGAGCATGTCTTCGCTCAGGCGCACGGTGGCGCTGGTGATGTAGAGCGTGTCCAGATTGTTGCCGCCAAAGCAGCAGCTGGTGGGGCGAGGCACGGGAACGCGGATGCGCAGTATTTCTTTGCCTTCGGGCGAATAGCGCACCACCGCCCAGGCATCCCACAAGCAAAGCCAGAGGCAGCCCTCGGCATCCACGGTGAGGCCATCGGGCAAGCCATCTGCGGCAGGCATCGTGATCAATGATTTGCGGTTGCTGATCTGCCCGCTCATCAAATCAAAGTCGTAGGCGTAAACCGTGCCGCGTGCGGTGTCGGTGAAATACATTTTGTGGTCATCAGGACTCCAGCCCAAGCCATTGGAAACGCTGATGCCGCTGGCCATTGTTTTCCAAGTGCGGTCTGGGTCTACACGGTACAAATGCCCTCGATTGGCGGCGGCTCCCATGTCCATCGTGCCGATCCACAGACGGCCTAGGCGATCACACTTGCCATCGTTGTAACGATTGCTCGGGCGCTGTGCTTCTGGGTGGCAAAACGGTACGAGCTGTTTGCTCTCGGTGTCAAAGGTCATCAAGCCATTGGGCATAGCCACCAGCAAGCCACCGGTGGCTTTCGGAATGGCCACGCTCACCATTGCGCCCACAGGGATTTCCATATCTTTGCTGCTGTGCGGATCAAAGCAATGGATGCTGGGCTTCAGGATATCGACCCAATAGAGCTTGCCATCGCGCGGCGACCAGATGGGCCCCTCGCCCAGCATGGCGCGACTGGGCACGCAGGTGGTGATGGCGTACTGCTGCTCATCGCCGGGGCTGGATTGCGGGTGGATGGACAAGGCCTGGCCGCCTGCGTTGTGCGAGATACGGCGCGCGCCATCGATCAAATCGTTGGACAAACTGTGCAGGCGTGCAATGCTGAAATTCTGCACATTGCAGCGAATGCCCAATGCCCCAATAGGGCGACCCTCCACATCCAGAATCGGCGTGGCAATGGCGAGCTCATCTTGCACCGATTCGCCATCTTCCAACGCATAGCCGCGTGCGCGTGTGAGATCCAGCTCCGCCAGCAAGAGATCAACCGATGTCATGGATTGCGCGGTGAGTGAGGCCAAAGGCACAGATTGGAGCAGATCGACCTGCTTTTCCCGATCCAAATTGGCCAAGATAGCCTTGCCTAAAGCGGTGGCATGAATCGGTAGCCGCACCCCCATTTGCGAGCTTTCGACGGTGGGCTTCTTCACGTCTTCACTGGCCACCAAGATCAAATGATTGTTACTCAGCACAGCCAATTGAATCGCCACGCCCAGCTTGTTGCGCAGGCGCACCATTTCATCCTGCGCGGCGACCCGCAAATCAAAATCGCTCCACACCTCATGCGCCAGCTCCAAGAGGCGCAGGCCTAGGCTGTAAGTGCGGGTGTAGGCATCGTGGCGCAGCAAGCCTTCGCGCGTGAGCGTGGAAAGAATCCGGTGAAGCGTCGCTTTCGGCAGCGTGGAGGCATTGAGCAGCGCGGTGAAAGTCATCGGGCTGCGCGTGGCAGAGACGATGTTGAGCAGCCCCATGGCCTTTTCCAAGACGCCCAAGCCGGGCGTGCTCGCGGCTTGTTCTTGCGGGGTCGTTGAGTGCTCCATGGCAAAGGCGAAGTTAGAAAACGTGCGATTTAGTTCCGTTGGATAGATCATATCGCCAGATTTATTCAAATTCCCATCGAAAACCTAGGGATAATCCCAATGAATGGAATTAAAACTTGCGCAAATAATCCAATCTATCAATTTTGTTCCTTTCAATGAAACTTTTAGGAGACGAGCATGGATCGCAGACAGTTTGTTCAATTTGGGGCGGGGCTATCGGTCGTGAGCAGTGGTTTGGCGCAGGCGCAGAGCAAAAGCGTGACCTATGTGGGTTGGTCCCAAGACGAGGCTGCGAGCAAACCGACCTTGACAGCCATGTTTGATGGCTACCGCAAAGAGCAAGCCGATGTGAAGCTGGATGTGGTGGGCTTCCCGTTTGGCCAGATGCAGCAAAACGTGTTGCTGCGCCTTCGCTCGAATCAGCCGCTGGATGTGGTGCAGCTCACCGAGCGCTGGCTGCCGCAGTTTGCCACCACGGGCCGCATGCTGGATATGAATCAAGTGTTTGGCAAAGCCACGCTGGAAAAGCAGATCAGCCCAGAGATTCTCAAATTCGGCGAGTTTCGCGGCAAGCAGCTTGGCGTGCCATGGACGGCGGCCTCTATCGGCATGGTGGCCAATGCCAAGGTGATGAGCGATGCGGGCGTGACAGCGCCACCGCAAACCATTGATGCTTTCCTGAGCGCTCTGCGCGCCATCAAGCGCACTCAGCCGCAAGCTGTGCCCTATGCCTTGATGACGAAGAACAACAATTCGCTGAGCCCCGAATTCCAAACCTGGCTGTGGACCTTTGGCGGTAGCCTCTTTGACAGCAAAGGCCAAGTGACGGTGAACAGCGCAGCTGGCGTGCGCGCCTTGACTTTCATGACGGATCTGGTGCGCGAGGGCTTGGCCGCGAAAGACATTGATCGCCCTGATGCACGCCGCATGTATGCGCAAAATCAAACTGGCTTCTACAACGATGCGCCCTTGGCGCGCGGATTCGCACGCAACAATTCTGGCAAAGGCACCGCTTTTGATTCCAACGTGATTGCCATGGCCACGCCTGTGGTGCGCACCGGTGATACACCCCGCGCCTTTGCTTGGAGCCATCTGCTTTGCATGTTTGGCACTGGCAAGGCCGTGCCCAATGCGCAATCGCCGCAGGCCAAATTCATCAGCCATTTGGCGATGAATCCGGGCAACCAAATGCAGTATTTCAAAGAGCAGGGCTTGTTCCCTGTGGTGGGCAGTGCTTTGGCTGATCTCGCATCCGACGCCTATGTGAGCACTTGGTCCAAAGCAGCTCGCTCAGCGCTGCGCGATGAGATTTCTTTCTGGCCGAATTCTGCGGATCTCACCAGCATCTTGGGCGAAGAGGTGCAGTCCGCCATGCTTGGACAAAAAACGCCGCAGGCCGCGATTGAAAGCATGGGCAAGCGCATGGAAGCAAAAATCGCTGAGCTGCCAAAGAGCTGATCTATCTTCACATCTGCGAGGCCATCATGAAAACAGTGTCATCTAAACGGAAAGCACTTCTCTCATTTTTAGCAGGCGTGGCCTTTGTGGGCTTGCCAGCGGTGGCCTCAGCTCAGGATGCGGCGGCAAGCTATCCGAACAAGCCCATCCGCCTCATCGTGCCCTTCGCGCCCGGCGGCGCGGCTGACGCGATGGGCCGATTGGTGGCCGAGCATTTGCAGAGCAAGTGGGGACAGCCCGTAGTGATCGACAACAAACCCGGCGCGGGCTCTGCGCTGGGCGTGGGCTTGCTGGCGAAAGCGCCCAACGATGGCTACACCATCGGCATGGGCAATATCGCAGCGAATGCGATCAATCCCGCCTTACAGCCTGCCTTGACCAACTATCAACCCGTGACTGATTTTTCTGCTGTCACGATGTTGGGCGTCACGCCCTTGGTGTTGGTCGTCAACGCCGAGAAAGTGCCTGCGAAAACATTGCCAGAGTTCATTGCTTTCCTCAAAGCCAACCCCGGCAAGCTCGCCTATGGCTCCTCAGGCTCGGGCACTTCGCTGCACATCGCAATGGAGCTGTTTTTGCAAAAGACGGGTACGAAAATGCTGCATGTGCCCTACAAAGGCTCTGCGCCGATGATGACGGATTTGCTAGGCGGCCAAGTGGTGGTGGCGATAGATGCGGCCACCACGAGCTGGCCGCAGGTACAAGCGGGCAAGCTGCGTGCGCTGGCCGTGGCTGGCTCTGAAAAAGCCTTCTTCGCACCCGATTTGCCGCTGCTCAGCGATCAGGTGGCGGGCTTTGACATGAAGCCTTGGCATGGGCTGCTCGCACCCGCTGGCACGCCCCCCGCTATTGTGAACAAAATTTCTCAAGAAGTCCGCGCCTTCCTGCGCACACCGGAGGCTCAAGCCAAGTTTCAAGACAAAGGCATCGTGCGCGCAGGCAGTAGCCCGCAAGAATTCCAAAGCTTCATGGCCAAAGAGCTGGAGATGTACAAAAAGATCATCGCAGATGCTGGCATCAAGCCTGAATAAAACAAATCCACACGACGGGAGCAAACTATCTTGAGTGCAGCTGTGGCATTACCTGCCAACACCAGAAAGAAACGGGGTTTGAAAAGGCACGAGCGCCGAACCGGCCTTTTGCTCTTGACTCCCGCCTTGATCGCATTCGCTTGCGTTATCTTGTGGCCCTTCATCCAATCGTTTAGCTTGGCCTTCTTCAAGTACACGATTGATATGGATACCCCCAAATACGTGGGCTTTGCCAATTTCGCCAAGCTGCTGTCCGACAAAGACATGCTGGTGATCTGGCTCAACACTTTGGTGTTCGTCGTGATCACCACGGGCATCACTTTCATTCTAGGCTTGGCTTGGGCATTGATCATGAACCAAGCCTTCGTTGGCAGAGGTTTCTTGCGTGCAGCCTCTCTCTTGCCTTGGGTCTTACCGACGACCGTGACAGCATTTCTTGCCGCTTGGATTTTTAATGGCCAATACGGCGTGTTCAACGCCATCCTGATCAAAGCCGGTGTGATTCAAGAGCCGATTGCTTGGCTGGCTGAAGAAACTGGAGCGATGGCCGCGGTGATCGTGACCAAAGCTTGGCTCTCCGTGCCGCTCTTTATGGCCTTCTTTCTAGCTGGCTTGCAAGGCGTATCGCAAGATCAGGTGGATGCTGCGCGAGTGGATGGTTGTGAGAATGCAGGCGTGATGCGCTATGTGGTGTTGCCGCATCTAGCGCCCACGATGATCATCGTCACGGTGCTGGGCGCGATGGGTAATTTGCAAGTGTTTGATGTGATCTATGCATTGACCCAAGGCGGGCCGATCAAGGCCACCACGGTGCTGTCGATCGAGGTCTATAAGCAAGCGTTTCAAAACTGGGATTTGGGCACAGCATGCGCAGTGGGCGTGCTGTGGTTCATCACCATGGCCATCCCAGCGGGCTTGTATCTGCGAATTCTGTTCAAGAGGGAGCAGTGATGTTGCTACAACTGAGAGACTGGAAAACCAAGGGCTTTTTCTGGCTGTGCTTCGTCGTCATCGCGGGCTTTTTGTTTCTGCCGCTGATCTGGATGATTCTTACCTCGATCAAACCCGAAGGCGAGGTGTTTGTACGCATCCCAAGCTTGCTGCCCAATGAAGCCACCCTGAAAAACTACACCGCTTTGTTTGAGCGCTCCGACATGACGACTCAGCTGATGAACAGCCTCATCACCGCGGGCGGCGGTGCGATTCTCACAGTGACATTGGCGACTTACGCGGCCTACAGCTTTGCCAAGTTTCGCTACCGTGGCCGCAAGACGCTGATGTTTCTTATGCTGTCTGCGCAAATGTTTCCGTTTGCGATGCTGCTGATCAGCTTGTATCCCTTGCTGCAATCGATGAATCTATTGAATTCAAGGCTGGGCTTGATCATCTCCTACATCATCTTGGCGCTGCCCAGCGGCACTTATATGCTCTACAGCTACTTCATCAATATCCCTTCTGAAATCATTGAAGCAGCGCGGGCGGATGGCGCGGGCGAGCTGTATATCTTGCATCGCATTGTGTTGCCGCTGGCGATGCCAGCCTTGGTGACTGTTGGCTTGTATTCCTTCATGTGGGCTTGGAACGATTTGCTGTTTTCGCTCACGCTGATCACCGTGCCCGAGTTGCGCACGGTGGGCCCCGGTTTGTTGCTCAATTACGTGGGCGAGAGCAAGAGCGATTGGGGTGGCGCGATGGCAGCTTCCATCATCAGCTCGCTGCCCGTGGTGATTGGCTTTTCCTTTCTTCAGCGTTTCTTCATTCAAGGTCTCACGGCTGGCGCTGTGAAGTCTTGAACATCCCTTATGAAAACAGATCAACAACTCACAGGTGTCTTCCCTGTTTTGCCCACGCCCTTCCTTGAAGATGGCAGCGTGGATACGGCTTCGCTACGCAACTTGGTCCGCTATCTTGTTCAAGCTGGCGTGGATGGGATGACTTTTCCCGGTGTGGCCAGCGAATTTGCACAGCTGAGCTTGGAAGAGCGCTTGCAACTGACGGCTTTGGTGATGGAGGAAGTCGATGGCAAAGTGCCGGTCATCATTGGCGCGACCAGCTCAGATTCAGCCATCAGCCAGAAAATTGCTCGTCAAGCCAAAGAGCTCGGTGCTGTAGCGATCATGGTCGCCGCGCCAGCCGGGCTGGACATGGCGCAACAGATCGCACACTTCACAGCGATTGCACAAGCCGCCCCCGGCTTGGCGATCATGCTGCAAAACGTACCGCCGCCAGTCGGCGCTGGGCTTGATCCAAAAGATGTATTGAGCATTGTGAGCAGCGTGCCAGGGGTGAGTTATGTGAAAGAAGAAGCTCTGCCTAGCGGCCAGCGCTTGAGTGTGTTGCTAGCCGATGCACCAGAGAATTTAAAAGGCGTATTTGGCGGAGCAGGCGGCCGCTACATCACCGATGAGCTGCGGCGCGGCGCGTGCGGCACGATGCCTGCGATTGAGTTGGCCGAGGTGCATGTGGCGCTCTTCAAGGCGCATCGCCAAGGAGACGTGCAAGCGGTGCAAACGCTGTTCACACGCATGCTTCCCATCCTCAATATCCAAGCGGTGTTCCGTTGGTCGCTCACGAAATATGTGCTGTACAGCCGAGGCCTGATTCAAGCCATGGGGCAGCGCGCCGCCGGCCCGCGATTGGATAGCGTCGATCAAAAAGATGTGGATGCATTCATGAAAGACATTGCAGATCTGCTCTTGCCAGAATCCGTGGTGCGCTCCTGCATTCAAACCGAAGAAGAGGTTGCTCATGGCGCAGCTTAAACTTGAGAACATCAGAAAGACGTTTAACGAAACGCCAGTGATTCATGGCAT
>JAAFJC010000112.1 GCA_013297925.1 Comamonadaceae bacterium | reverse complement strand
GCGAAAATGAGAATGGGATGGATGGTTCATAAATCAACCTAGCGAAATCAGGGATTTGGCGCCTTGGCGGCGGCCGATGATATTGAGTACGTTCGACAGCGCATCTTGCTGCTCGGGGCTGGCCGCAGCCTCGCCCGTGAAACGAATGCGCGAGCCAACGACTTGGCCAGAGCCCGAGAGCTGCAGCGCGCCTTTCAGGGTTTGCAAGGCCAGTGAGGGCACATCTCCGCCCGCCACGGTGAGGCGATAGTCACCCAAAGGGCTCAGTGTCGATAAGCGCGAAGACATCGCCAGCAAGTCCAGCGTGAGCTGGCCCTCAAGGCGTGTGCGGCCAGCTGCCCACTGCACTTGCAGAGCCTGCGAATTCAGGGTGAGCTGGCCTTGAGGATCAAGCGTGTTCCATGGCGCACCGAGGCCAGAGAGCCAAGGCGCAGGCAGATTGATGCTCGCGGGGCTGACTTCCAGCAAACTCTGCGACCAACCTGGCCTCATCGCAAGCCGCACAGCCTCGGCCGAGCAGCAGGGCAAATTCAAAGCCATGCGCGCACCATTCCAAGCTGGGCGCAGTTTCCAATCAACTCTTCCCGGCAAGCTGGCGGCATCTGCCGAGCCTTGCCCGCCTGTGAGCAGCAATTGCGCCGAGCCACTCCACACCGAGCCTTCTGGCTCTGCAAGCACCACACGCCCTTGCGTACCCATGGCTACCCCATGCGCAAGCCATGCCGCTGGCGCAAACGCCACCAACGAAAGCAAAGCGCCCAAGCAAGCTGCCACAGCCGCTGTGCGCCAAGGCGCAAGGCTGCGGTCAACGGGAGGGGAGGGGCGGCGTGATTTCTTCATATCAGCGCGCCGGAAGATTAAGCACCACCGAGCCATCCCAGCTGGTTGGAGTGGCCGTGGCATTTTTTTTCAAGCGCAGCTCGCTGGGCACCAAGCGCGCATTGGAGCGCACTTGCGCAAGCCATGCGGCAAGCGCATCACCGTTCACAGCACGCAGCGTGATGCTGGCTCTGGCATCACTCACATTCAGGCTCGCGCCCGTGCCCAAGGTTTTCATCGAGCCTTCCAAGCTGCGCAGTGATTCGTCGTAGCTTAATGCTCGCTGGGCTTTGAGCGTGGTGGCCTCGCTGGCCTGAGCGCGCATCAGCTGCAATTGCGCATCCAGCTGCGGTGTGGCTTCGCTGGCCTGGCGCAATTGCTTGAGCGCGGGTGAAATACCGATCCACCAGAGCAGTGCAGCAAATATGAGTGTGCCAGCGCTGCCCAGAGCCCAGCGCTCACGCGGCGCAAGCAAGCCCCAGCGCTCAGCCAGGCCGCTTAACGCCGTTTTGTTTTTTGTGGCGCTCATGGCTTCGCTCCAGCCACTTTGGAGGCAGTGGGCGCTGCGCTATCGCGATGCGAGACGATCACGGCTTGCGCTTCGCTGCGCACCTGTAGCCCGGAATATTGCATGCGCGGCAGCAGCGCATCGAGCTGAGATGCGGCCATACCAGCACCTCGAATTTGCAGTTCATTTGCTATGTAATCAATAGCATCTGGTGCAGTATTTATGCCAGCCACTGAGGAGAAACGCCCATAAATACTCTCAAAATCCCGCCCGCTGAGCTGCCCCTGCGCCTGGCGCAGGGCAGCCAGCTCGCGCTGCATTTGCAGTGGCGCATCGACCACCACTTTCACATTGGGGAAAGTCTGCGTGAGCAACTGATTCATTTGCGCCCGCTTATCTTGCAACGCTGCGGTTTGCTTATAACTCCATGCATTGAGCCCGATCACATTGGCCAGCAGCACGAGGCCAAAACCCCAGCGCACGGGCCGCCATACAGGTGCAATCAACACATCGCTGAGAAAGCCCTTTAAAGATTGCCAGACACGGCCGCCGCTAGACACGGCCAGATCACCTTGCGCCAAATCCACCCCGCGATCTTGCGCAGCCTTGACCGATTGCAACGCCAATTGCACCGCTTGCACCACATGCACACGCCGCCCCAGCATGTATTCCGCGGCAGCAGCCACCGATGGCTCAGCAGAAAGAGCAGCGCCCTCTGGTAGAGCAGGCAACAGCATCGCCTGCGAGAGCGGCAAGCTCATCACGCCTTGCGTATCGGAATAAGTCAGCCATGCGGCTTCGGCCGATCCATCCGCCGCTGAATGCACATGAAGCCGCGCCACTTCGCTAGGAAACACTTGCGGCACGATGCGTGTGAGCGGCACGCGCGCCGCCTGCAATTCAGCCACGGCGTCTTGAAGCCAAGCTTTTTGCACAGCAGCCACCCAGGTTTTACCGTTGGCTGAAATCGTGGGGCAAGCAGCCAAATGTATTTGCAAAGGATCATCGAGCAATTGCTCTTCCAGGACGCCCGCCAAGACAGCTTGCATTTTTTGTGCAGAGCTACCGCGCGGCATTTTCGGCAGTTGTGCGGCATGCCATGAAATGGCCTGCGCTGGCACGATCAAGCTAGCCTGATCGGCTTTAGGCAAAAGCGCAGGCACAGCGCGGCCTTGCTTGACCAGCGAGCCTGCGCTAGAGACCAGTGCATACACCAATTCGACTTGGTTGCTTTCTGGGGACGCCAATGTAACGAGGAGTTGACTCATGTTTCGCTTGCTGTTGATCCGTGATAGGCCCACGCCCTATCCAACAAGTTCGCTCTCAAAGGCTATAAGTTAATTCAAGGGTTCAGGATTGGCAAGGAAATCCAGCAGAAATGAGGTTAAATTTGTTTACAAACAACAATAAAATCATGAACTTAGAAGATATTTGTGATAATTTGCTTGAGAATTATCTGCAATTGTTCACTGCTCGAAATTTAAGCTCCTTAACGCGGGGCTCGCAGCAGCTGATCGACAGTACTGCCGCCGGCGGCAACGGGGAAGCTGCCACGCTCACGCCAGAGCACCTTCACTTCCAATCCGTCGCGCTGCACCACCGAGCGCTCCATCACCACCGTGCTTTGTTGTCCATCCGCCAAGCGCAGCCTTCCTGTGACTTCAAAAAACCGACTAGCCACGCTGTGTTGACCTTCATTGAACTGCCCAGGTAACGCCGGAAAAAGCTTGCCGACATCGGCCAAACTCCTGAAATGCTGGCTCTGCCGATCCGAGACGATCTTGCGCGCACCTGCAAGCTCCAGAGCCGGTACGCTGGCATACAGCACCTCGGCACTAGCGGTGTTCACATTGATCGGCGTGCGGTTGGGCAGCCAAGTGATGAAGGGGCGCAGCCGCTCAAGGCTGGCGCTGGACAAACCCAGCAGCGTGAGCTGATCCACGCGCTGAGGCAGCAAAGATGCGCGTGCGCCGGCACGGCTGTCAGGGCTCAAATCGGAGGCCAGGCGCAGGTTTTCGGCCATCGCATTGAGCTCTGCGATATCCAGCCCCTGCAGATCAAACAGTTTGGCAAGGGCTGCCAGAGCAGTGGGGGAGATTCGCCCGGCTTCAATCAAGTTATAGACATTCATGCGCGCTTGCAAATCCTGGATCTGGCCAGAGAGAAACACATCATCATTGGCCTGATCTGCCATCAGCGCGGCCGTGGTGGCATCTGCAGCGAGGAAGCTGGACAGCCGCGATTCTTGCAAAGCCACCGCCCAAGGCTCGCCAAAATGATCCGCTCCGCCCGAGCGGGCATCTTCGCGCAAGATCAAGCGCGCCCAATCTAGAGCACCCACCAGAAGCCATCCGGCTTGCCCTCGCTCGCGCTCAGCGCGCTCCGTCTCCACGCCCCGCCATTGCTGCCAAGCTGCACCAGCGGCAAGCGTGGCCACCAACGTGAGCGTGAGCATGGCGGCCAGCAAAGCAGCACCACGCGAAGAGCTTTTACGGAACTGCTTCACCCTTTGCCTCCACCTCGCGTGGGCTGCACCCAATCGAGTGACAATTTGCCGCCTGGCGCTTGACCGGGGGCGAGCTGCAGAATCAAACGCACGCCATCTGGATTGGCACTGGTTTGCGTAGCGGTGCCGCCCTCTGAAAGTGGATTGCTCCAGCTATCGTTGCGGTAGTAAAAGATTTGCCATTCATCCACCGAAAGCACAGCTGTCTCGCGCAAGCGATCGGCCTGGCTCGGGATTTGCCCCCAGCGCGCCGCCTGATCCCATGCCGCCTGCCATTGGCCACGGGTGCGGATCGGCTCGGAGACCCAACGCAAAAATTTGCGCGGATTGCCAGAAGACGTCTCCATATTGCGGCTTGCCCAAGCCACGACGCGCAGCTCATCGCCCGCGTAGCGTCTCGTGATACGAAGCACCCGGCTGTCAAACTCAATGGCTTTCGCAGTGCTTGCATTGCCCGCGCCGCCGGCAAGCGCTGCAGGCGGGGTTTGCGATGCATCGATCATGGCATCCAAATCCGTACGCCATTGCAACAAAGCTGTTTGAATCGCCGCCACTTCATCAGAGCGCGCGCGATGCTGGCCACTGGCCTTGGCCATGCCATCAATCCCCTGCCAGCTGAGCAAAGCCATCAGTGACATCACCACCAAGGCGACGAGCACCTCAACCAAGGTGAAGCCACTGGATTTAATTGTGATCTGACCCCATTTATTTTTCATCTCAATACCGCCCTACAACGGTGGAGATTTGCAAAATACCGTAGTTTTGTGCGGCATCGCGCACATTGGCTTGCACACGCAGAAAACTCGGATTGGGCGTGGGATTGACCTTCAGCTGCACATTAAAAACACGCCCCGCTTGATTGCATTCGGCATTGCTCTCGCCCACACCGGGCATTTGCCGAGAAAGGCGAAGCGCATACAAAGCGTTATCGGCGCAAATTTGTGCGAGCAGCACATCGGTTTGCCGCTGCGATGAGCGGGCCAGTGCAGAAGTGGCTTGCGTGCCGGCAAACAAAGCAATTGCCACAATGGTGAGTGCCACCAGCACTTCGATCAAGGTAAAGCCTCTTGCCTTGGCTGCTTTCATGGCGTGGCCACCTCATCCGCTGTCTGCACACTGAAAGGCCGCAAGCCATCGGTGGCCACGCGCAAACGCCGATCACCAAGGCTGAGCAAAATCGCCGATGGCGCAATCATGGGCTCGGCACCCAGCAACACACCACGCTGCACATTGCTGGCCGCGCCAACGATTTGCGCATTCAAATCAGCCGCCAGCCAAGGGCTGATGGCATTGGCATTGATTTGCAATTGCGCTCCGGCTAGCTCAGCAGCTGGTAACACCACAAAACCCTGCGGCAGCGGCAGCCAAGCCAGCGCCACACCCGTGCTGCGCGATTGCACACGCGCAGTCTCAAGCACCACAGCCAGCCGCTCGGCCTCTTTATCAAGCAAAGTAGCATTGCCATCACGCAACGCAAAACTCACCCCAGCAGTAGCAATGGCAATCAGCGTGATCACCACCATGAGTTCAATCAGGGTGAACCCATTTCGGTGCGGCGGGGAACGGGTAGGCTGAATCATTGAAATCGCTGGCAAGTGGCTGCGCAGCGGCAGGCCAGGCTAGGCGCAAAGCGCAGACGTGCTGGGTGGCACGGCGAGCATTTGTAACGACGCATGGCGTGGCGAGGGGCAGACAAGTGACAGTGATTTCACTGATTCAGCCTACCTTATTGCCAACTGCCGACATCGGCGTTTTTGCCTTCACCACCAGCCTGCCCATCCGCGCCAAAGCTCATCACATCGATCTCGCCCCGCACACCCGGATTGAGATACTGATAAGCACGTCCCCAAGGATCGTTGGGGAGTTTCTCGAGATAAGGTTTCCAGTTTCCAGGGATCGCACCCGCAGTAGGTTTACTCACCAAGGCCTGCAAGCCCTGCTCCGCGCTGGGATAGCGCTGATTGTCCAAACGATACAGCTTCAAAGCCTGCACGATGTTGTTGATATCTGTCTTGGCAGCTGTGACGCGTGCATCATCTGCGCGATCAAGCACATTGGGCACGATGAGCGCAGCCAAAATACCGATGATCACGAGCACCACCATCAACTCAATCAAAGTGAAGCCACGCTGCACAGTTTGTAACGCGCTGCGGCGCAAAGTTTGAAGTGAAGAAAACATAGGGCTGGTCAAAAGCTGGAGAGAGACATGATAATAGCCGGATGCAACGTCCCCTTTGGAACAGATTCGCAACATTTCTTGTCTGGCTACTCGCTGCCGTTTGTGCAGTCTATTGGGCACTGAAATTCGCGAGTGGCCCTGTTGCACCGGCCTCTGCTGCTGTGGCTGCGTCCTCGGGTATGGGCTCGGTAGATCCCTTGGCGCTGGCGAAAGGCTTAGGCGGAGGCGGTAAACCACCGCCTGCCAGCAGCCCCGTTGAGGCGGTGTCCGTGCCGAGCTTGCAAGCCTCGCGTTTTGTCCTCACCGGTGTGGTGGTGCAAAAAGCCAAGTCTGGGCAAGGTGTGGCTCTGATTGCTGTAGATGGCAAGCCACCACGGCCTTATCGCGTGAATGCAACGCTTGCCGATGGCGTGATCTTGCACAGCGTATCCGCCGGCAAAGCCATGTTGGCCACCGGTCAAGACGCCGCCCCAAGCTTGAGCTTGGAATTGCCTCAGCTCACCAGTGCTGTTGCTGGCACCGCTGTGGCAATTCGTCCTGCCATGCCCTCGCCTGTGATCGCTTCCAACCCAGCACCTATGCTGCCTCCGATGGCTGCTGCCACACCGCAGGCCAATTCGCCGGCCAATTCCATGGCTGGCCCTGGCACACCCGGCCAAAGGCCACCTCGCCCCGGGGCCAATCGGCAGCAGGCAGACAAAGATTCAGCGCGGGATCAATAGGCTCAACGAGCGAGGCCAAAACCGCATAAGGCTGCTGGCCCAGCCACTGCATCGCACGAATCACACCAGCATGGGTGATCCAAATTTGATCATCTCCTTGCACCGCCGATGCATGCAAGCGTTGAGCCACACGCTGCAAGAGCAGTGCCGTGGATTCACCTGTACCGCCACAGCGGTAGCTGGCAAAAGCATCCGTCCAAGCGGAAAGCTCATGCGGCGAGATCTGACCCCAAGGCAGCATCTCCCATGCGCCAAAGTGCATCTCAGTAAGCTTTTGATCGGTTTTATAAGAATAATCAGCCTCTCGCCGGCATAAAACCTGCGCAAGCTGCTCACATCTTGATAGCGGCGAGCTGATCATTTCCACTGATTTGGGCAGCACACTGAGCAACTCAATCGCAGCAGATTCCAGTTCTTCACCTTTGCAAACCACATCTGTCGAACCATAGCAAACACCGCTCGCCACCTGTGGCTTGGGATGCCTCACCAAATACAGCCGCATCAGCTCACGCTCAGTATGAGCAAGGCACCCAGTAAAAACGCGATCTCACACACCTGCTGTGTTGCGCCCAGCGCATCACCTGTGAAGCCCTGCAAACGCTTGGACAGACGCCACCACATGAGGCACCAAGCCAAGAATGCCAGCCCCAATCCCGCTATAAATTCAATAGCTGCTCCCGCAATGAATACGCCGGGTATAAGCGCAAAACACCATAACAAATTGCTCAAAAGTGCTTTGGATGAAATGCTATCAGCCAGCGGCTTGGATTTG
>JAAFJC010000111.1 GCA_013297925.1 Comamonadaceae bacterium | reverse complement strand
CGCCTCCAAATATGGCTGCATCACCTTTTCAACGCGATTGATCTTCGCAAAATGGCGCAGCTCAGCCATCGTGAGCTTGCGGCTACGCCATGCGTCTTTCAAAGCCTGTAGCGCCACATCCA
Source organism: Comamonadaceae bacterium (assembly GCA_013297925.1). Classification (GTDB taxonomy): domain Bacteria; phylum Pseudomonadota; class Gammaproteobacteria; order Burkholderiales; family Burkholderiaceae_C; genus JANMDU01. The sequence continues at coordinate 7,872 of JAAFJC010000111.1, read as the reverse complement.
GCCCAATCTTGTGGCGAAACTTAAAGCAATCCGTCACCGTCTTGGCCACGCCGTAAACGCGAATCTGCATGCCCTGCATCGCCACGGATTCAATGCCTTCGCTATAAGCTGGGCCGCGCAGCCGAGCGATGCGCAGCCTCGGATAGGCTAGCTCAGGTGCATGCGTACCCTCAGGCAGAGCGATCCACACCTCATGCGGCTGCTCACTGCCCACCCCATGAAACTGAAGGGCCGAAAGCAGGCTCACCACAGCCTTAGGCACGCGCTGACACACCTCAATCAAAGTTTGATGCTGATGCGGCTCCGCGCCCGGCAGCGCATAAATCCCCCGCGCCACGCGCTCTAGCTCGCCCGCCTGATGCAGCTTGAGCAAAAGCTGCGCCGAATAACCCAGCGCCCGCACATCCGCCGCCCGCAGCAGGCGCTGGCTGCGAGCGACTTCAAGGATGTGCTGACTTTGGTTCATCTTCCATAGTTTAATATATACATTACTTATTTACAAGTCATGGCACCTAGCAATCCTATTTGCCACTCATCCATAGCCTTTGAGGGTTATTTGACCTTATCAATACTTTTCAGTATCATTAAATACTGTTTAGTCACATAATTATCCAAAAGGTCAAAAATGCATCCATCCAACGCTACTACAAGCCGCCGCAATTTCGCCAAAAGCATCACCGCAATCAGCATAGCCACCATCGCCGCCCCTAAAGTATTCGCGCAAGCCGCTACCACGCCAGACAAACCCGCCAAACGCATCGCCCCCGCCGAACTCAATGCCTTCCCCTCGCCCACGCCATGGGCGCTCGTGGGCACGGGGGCGTTGCGGTTTTTTGGGTTCAAGGCCTACGATGCCTACCTCTGGAGCGGCGAGGCCAGCACAGTGCCAAACGCCAATCCGCTGCTCTCCAAAACCTTGTTCGCCTTGGAGATTGACTACACCACCTCAATCAAAGCCGACGATATCGCCAACGTCTCCTTGGTCGAGATGGCGCGCCTGCGCAGCCTGAGCGATGTGCAAATCAAAGCCTTCACCGCAGAGCTGAAAAAAGCCTTCCCCGACGTGAAATCCGGCGACAAACTCACCGGCGTTCAAGTCCCCAAACAAGGCACCCGCTTCTTCTTCAACGGCCGCCTCACCGCCGAAATCAACGATCCTGCTTTCGGCGATGCTTTCTTCGCCATCTGGCTGGATGAGAAAACCAAGCAGCCTGGATTGCGCAAAGCACTGCTCGGCCAGCGCTGATCCGCTCTAGGCAGCCATGCAAACCCCATCTACGCGCCGCACGATCTTATCGGCCTTGTTAGCCTCCAACGTGTTGCCCATAGCAACGATGGGCAGCGCGTTTGCGCAGAATTCTCAGCGTATGCAAGATAAGCCAACGCCCGATCCAGCCGCATCTGTGAAACAGAAAATTCTCGATCTCGCGCAATCCTATTCCGGCCAAGGCGATCCTGATTTGTCCAAGCAAAACAGCTTCAATCCTCTGATTGCGGAGCTGCTGCGCTTGCAGCCACAGCAGCCCGTGAGCAAACGCATTGATCTGCTCGCAGGCGCGTGGAAACAAGTCTGGGGGCCATATAACTACCGAGGCAGCGAACGCATCGTTGATCCCGAGCTCGGCGTGAACGAAATCTATCAAGTCGTCTTCGCCGGGGGCTATTACTACAACGTCACCCCGTTGACTGATCAACGCGGCACAAGCCCTGAGCGCATCGCCTTATTGCGCGGCGAATATCGCTTCGATGCCGAGCAAAGCGATGTGCTGCAAGTGCGCTTCACCAAATACCCCGGTTTAAGCAAACGCCCCTCCGCCCCCACTCAACTGTTTGAGCTACCCGAGCTCGTCGAAACTGGAAAGCTGATGCCCGATATCAACATCGTGCCCACCTTCATCGTCAAAGTCTTTTTCGGCGGCGGCGCACTTAAAGAAATCTATACAGATGCCAATCTAAGAATTCTGTATGGCTCCAACAATGACAGCTTCAAGAACCCCGCTCTTTACGTGATGACTCGCGTGTGAGCATGAAGCGCATATCGAATCGAATACAGATACTATAGATTTAGTAGCAATCCGCGCACTATTTACGCCGGCGAAGTGCTCAAATCGCTTCAAATTCAACGAATCTGCACATCTCAAAGACATCACGCACCGCAGATCCAGGAACTACAGCTCATCCGTTTTGAATTCGCTGTAGCCTTCATAGTAGTAGCTCACATCAATGCCTTTCATGTAGAGCTCGCGATCATGGATTTGATCGGTCAAAGCAGTCTTGAGCAAGGCTTTGATTTCAAGATCTTTGACCACGCTGCGCTGCATGGCGGAGAGGTATTCTTCTTTATCAACGCGGTTCCAATCCACCACTTGCTGAATTTCTTGCTTGAAAATGAGATCGAGCCAAATGCGGGTGGCGCGGCCATTGCCTTCGCGAAAAGGGTGCGCCACATTCATCTCTACATACTTTTCAACGATCTGATCGAAATTGCCTTGCGGCATCTTGTCAATGTGCTCAAGCGATTGCGCCAAATACATCAGCGGTGCAAACCGGAAATTGCCTTTGGCGATGTTGACTTCGCGCATCTTTCCCGCAAAGTCGTAAATATCGCCAAACAGATAAGCATGAATGGCGCAAAGCCCTGCGAAGCTGCCCACCTCGATACGCGACATATCGCCAGAATCAAAAAGCTGCTTGGCTTTTTGTTTGCTGAGTTTTTCTTCCGCCTTGGCCAGCTCGATTTGGTCAAGGATGTTGAGTTTGTTGGGTAGGATCATGGGCGAGCGTTCAAAAAATCTTCGTTAGCTCGATTTTGCACTCAAACTGCCCAACCCAAAAGCTGGCCGCAGCAGCTTGTTACTTCGCTCTGAATTCAATAGCATTCCGCGCAGTATTCATGCCGGCGAAGTGCCGATTTCTCTCAAAATTATAGACTTCCTCTCACCTTAAAAAATCAAGCCAAATCCACCTCTCCCCGGCATAAAATCAGCGCTGAGTGCTACCAGAAGCATAGTAAACACCCTCCAACGCCAGCCACCCCACGCCGCCCCACATCACCATGCGCCCGATCCGGCCCACCGACTTGACCGCTTGAGTCGCTCACAATCAAACCCTCACCCCGCTAGTCGATAGGCCAACCATTCATCATGGATAAATTCTTGCTGCAGCAGCAGGTGCTAGAGCGGCTCGCCGAAGACCTGCTGCAAGCCGAGCGCGCCATGCGGGAGGCTCATGAAACGGCCACTCACGAAGAAAACATCGCCGAAAACAAATACGACACATTGGGCCTCGAAGCCGCTTACCTGTCCACCGGCCAAGCGCGTCGCGCCGAAGCCATCCGCCAGGCGATGACCCATTGGCGCCAATTCCGCCCGCGCCCCTACGATGCCAGCAAAGGTATACAGCTCGGCGCGCTGGTCTGCCTGGTCGATGCCGACGATAAGCAGCAACAGTTCTTTCTCGGCCCCAATGGTGGCAGCATGAAGTTGGTCAGCGGCTCAGAGTTCGTTCAGGTCATCAGCAGCGAAGCCCCTTTGGGCAGAGCCATGCTGGGTAAATGCGAGGGTGACCAGGTGTCGATACAGCTCGCGGCCACCCGACAGCAGTTTGAGGTGCTGCGGGTTGATTAGGCCGAAACCAAATTCACGCTATCGGCGTCTGGCACATCAATTCACTTTGGTGGTACTGACCGGGAGGCAGGTCATTGTCGGCACATGATCGGCTTCTTGGCGAGGTCACTGTCGCATAGCGGTCTTTTACGCTTGCCGGCGCGGAAGGAGTCTGTCGTCACTGGTAGTGACTCGACGACAGTGCAGACATAGCCAGTGGCATAGTGGTCGCAAGAATGCGGACATTCAAGGGCCTTTGACTTCAAGCTACGCAACAGGCAGACGGCTCCATTAAAACTAACCCGCTACCTACACGCCAGTTGAGTCAGGACTATTCAGACTGCGCTGTCTTGCACGCAATGCAGCGTAGGTGTCCTTGAGCAGGGTAGAACCTCGTGCCGCATATGCGTTGCATATCGCCTCGGCTTCTTCGACTTCGCCCGCCTCTGCCAATCGATTGATGCATCCAATCACGTCCTCCTTGCGGTAGTCAGGCAAGAACCCGGACATTGCCGCGCGGAAGATCGTCACTACCTCCTTCGGATACTGGGTCGCAAGACGCGCAAGGTTTTGAACCAGCATATAGCCATGATGCCTAACCTGCGCATGAGGTGCCGCGTCGACCAATGCCGAGACGGCTTCCGGCGTAAGGTCGTGAACGAAGACTGCCAGCTGGCTCAGGGCCGACTGCAGCTCAGGTACGTCGGCGCGGTTTACCCGAACTCTCTCTGCCACCTTCATCCAGAACACTAGTATCTTGGACGCGCGGACGGAAGGCTCGTCCTTCCCGCGAAGCGTACAAAAGAACCAGCATAGCTGCGATAGCTCCTTTGCCTTCAGCTCCGAAACGAGTTCACTTAACAGCCCACTTCCATCCAGGCTCTCCATGCCTTCAAGATAGGCAAGCCCCAAGAACTGCAGAGCTCGCTCCGCCACCTGGTCAGGTAGGCCTTCCGAGTAAACCATCCTCCTCAGGTGCCCGCCTGTGATAAGGCGCTTGAATAGCCATTCATAGAGGTGGCGTTGATACGCAAAGCCCTGCACCGCACACCTCCAAGCTGCTTCGCTGGTGGACGAGAAAAGCCTGTCGAAGTTGGTCTCTGTCCACTCCGCGCTTAGGTAGTGGAAGTTCGCGCAGTACATCCCGGCCATTGCCGCAAAGTCCGCATTCATCCCGGACTCGCTACTTACTAGCTCTGCATCAAACACCGGTCCGACGGCAAGCCAGGTCTCACCTGAACTCCGGGTTGCCGCAACCTCCTCGCGCCGCATTGCTAACGCGAGAAGAATGAAGGACTCCAGAGCCCGCCCTCTGGGGGAGTTGATTGCATGCGAAACGGCGTCGCTCGACTCTCTGGCATCTGTCGGAGTAGCGTCGAGAACAACTCGAAGAACTTGGAGGCACGACTTGTGGAACTCGGATGGCAGGTGTCGCTCTATTCCAGTTGCGCCTTTCAAGAGGTCAGCAATGTCGCTCACGACCCAGTGCACTGAGGGCTCCCAGCCTTCAGCTTGATCGGCAGCCAAATCCACCCGGAAGGCCGGCGCGGAAACGATGGCCTGCACGAGCGACAGCGTGGCAGGCCAATTGATGTCTCGCTTGTCGTCGGACCACCGCTCCTTGAGTCCCCGAAGCAGCCCATGCTGATATGGTCGCGCCAACTCAGCAAAGAGCCCGATTCGCCCTGCCAAGCCGTCCTCGCTGGCTCTTACTGCCGCAGAAATAGATGAAGCGAGTCCTCGATATGTCGGACCATCCCAACTGCGGCTATCAGGCACAAAGCCCTTGAGGAAGGCCACCAACTCTTCATCAGACATGCCCAGGAGCGCATCGGATGCGACAGGGCTTCGGTCGCCCACCCATCCGCCAGTGGAATATGTGTGAAAATCTGGGTGATTTCGTACTGGCCCCCAGCGTTCCACCAGCCCTTGGTACTTCTCATCCACTTCCGAATCGCCCAGCCCGAAGGCCGGATGCAAGAGGTCACGCCTATGGGTCTCGTCCCACTCCACCCTTCGCGCCTCGTCCCGCCAATCTCCCTTTAGCTTCTCTACGAATCCCAAGAATTGGGCCCTTTGGGCGACGGAGAATCTAGAGAAAGCTTTATTGATGAACCAATAGAGCTCATGCCAGTAAGGAACTTCAAGAAACCAACTCTCCGTCGCGCATTCCCAGAAGGCTGCCCCAACGGCTCCGTAGTGCTCGCCACATACGTAGATCCCTACGCGAGTCAGCGTCGGATATGGAGATTGAAGGAGCGACTTGACAATGGATAACGCTGCAGGAGAGCCTGTGCTCGTAGCACCTAGAGCGGCATCCCGGACGGCATCAACGAGTACGGCGCGTGCCTCTTCCTTGTGGGCGTCCTGCTCGTGGTCTTCGATCGCCGAGCGCCAAATGTATGAGTACTTGTCGTCTTCCGCTGAGCCAATGTATTCGGTCAATCGGCGAGCCAACATGTCAACGGCGGCAGCGCCACAGCGCTCGCCGAGCTTCCGTGCTGAGGGCTTCAGCACTTCGCTTAAGTGATAACTGTCCAAAAGACCGGTTCTATCGCTCATGACGGTTCCCCGGTGAGCCGAATCATCGACAGCGCATCGACCAGCAGCAGTGCCCTATGCCAGTTCGCTGGCTCGGAACTGTCCAAGAGTCGCGGTAGGAGCTTCGCGCCTAGCTCGTGACCGACCATGTTGGATTCGAACCGCCCCGCGAGCCAGAAGCGAATCATGTCAACGTCCAGGTCCGTCAACACTTCAAGCGGCAACTGCGACAGGACTGTGGCAAGGGACCACCATGTCCTCCAGTTGTCCAATCCTCGCAGCTGTGCGTCCGAGCTGATAGCCCGAACAATGCCGGCAATGCGGCTAGCCTGGTCGCCCTGTGCTGACGCAGCAATCTGCTCGACATAGCGCAGCGCGGGCCACCCCTCAGCCTGATACATGGTGCCACGTTCGCTCTCGACGACCTTCACTGTGGGGCTGTACTCCGGATCGAAGAAGCCCGCGTTATCAAGGTCGCCGAACCAAACCGCGTCCTTCAGGGAATTGACGAAGTACGAGGCAAGCTCGGGCCGACTCCGAACCAGACGAAGCGCCGCTTCTCGATTGACTGTAGTAGGTGAAGCGATACACAGATCGAGGTGCGATTGAAGATCCAACGTCGTTGGGTCTCGTACATCCAACTCCGACTTCCAACCCTTAAATACCTCAACTACTTCCTGATGGCCCTTGGCGTCGATGCAATACGGAACAACACATACCCCACACTGGTCGCGAAAGAATTGCTCGATGAACCGAGTCTGGACCGACTCGGTTGACCGATGCGCATACAACAAGAAGTGTCGTGGCTCAGCCGTCCCGGTTCGCAGCGACTCGTTGGAACGGATGATGTGGTCCAAGACCTCCAGTTCCGCAAGCCCATAGCCCACGAACAGCACCGTATGGTTCTTGAACATTGCCGAGAGGAACGCCTGAACTCTCGGGTCCGCGTAGTGCGCGATATAGTCCTTCAGCGAGACCACCATCGAACTTTGGGCCTTATAGGAACCATGGAGATGGATTACAGCGCCGCGCTCGGTGAGCAGGGCGGAGGACAAATGCTCGCGCAGGTAGTACTTTGGTCTTTTGCCTGGCCCTTTCGCTGGTTCCGCCTCGCCGCCTACCTTGACCTCTGTTGAGAAATCCTCCGGACCAGCCTCGTCTAGCCACTTGTCGTAGTTGGTTGTGACGAAGACGGGTCGCAAGCCCGACAGCAACTCATAAAGCTCAGAGCCAATCGCCGCAGGCTTGGCTGGGTGCAAGATGCTGTCGAAATCTATTTCTATGCCCTTCTCCTTGGCGAGCGCCATCGCAATGGAGAGGGTTCGCCGCGAGTCGCCAAGTCCGCGCAACTGTTCCGCTTCCAAGAAGCTGAGCACGCCGCCCTTCTCGAGTGCGCCAACGACTTGGCTCGCGAATCCACGCCAATCAGGGCTACCGCAGAGCATGGATGCACCTGCACCTACGAACACGACCAGTTCGCCGTGTTTGGCAGCGTCCTTAAGGATCTGGCTCGGCAAGTAGGTCGGAGCTTCCAGCATTCCTTATCTTACGCGGAGAGTGACGGCTCTCTGCATTCAAAAGGACTGCCCAGACTGAAATCCTGTGTGACCCCAACATAGTAATGTCCCCTCCGAGCCATTTACAAATGTCCCCTTTGATCGAGAAGGGTGGATGTGATGAGCCAGGGGAACAAACTGATGAGTCAGAAAGAAGCACAGCGCTACGC
>JAAFJC010000110.1 GCA_013297925.1 Comamonadaceae bacterium | reverse complement strand
GCACTTTTTCCACGAAGGTGGTTTTGACAGCATCGCCAAACTTCGCTTCAACGGCTTTGCGCCCCAAATCGTGCGCAAAAGTCCAGCCAGCATCGCCCACAGGGCCCACATACACCCAAGCGGCTTTGAGCGGCTCAGGCTTCGGTGCGGGCGCGGGTGCGGCAGCGGCAGGCGCGGGAGGCGGAGTTTCTTTCTTGCCACAGCCAACCAGGGCGGCAGTAGCCATGGCAGCGCTGATCGCGGCCAGTTTGAGCGCGGAGCGCTTCGTGAAGTCAGTCATCTCAGATCCTTTTTGGTAAATATGACGGAACGGTACAAGCAAAAATCAAACCAACATTATGAGAGAAGAATGCAAAAGCGGCTAGTCAACCATTTGGGTTAAAGGGTTTTCCTAGGGAGGCGGGCATATTCATTCGAATCCACACGGGATTGCGCGACATGATCACCAGCACCACGATGGTGGCCAAATAGGGCAGCATGCTCATGAATTGCGACGGTATTTGCACGCCCTGCCCTTGCAAATGCAGCTGTAGCATCGTCACGCCGCCAAAGAGATACGCGCCGAGCAACACGCGCGCTGGCCGCCAAGTAGCAAACACCGTGAGCGCCAGCGCGATCCAGCCGCGCCCGGCCACCATGCCTTCCACCCACAGCGGCGCATACACCACAGACAAGTAAGCGCCTGCTACGCCACACAGCGCCCCGCCCGCCATCACGCCAAAGAGCCGCACCCAGCGCACGCGGTAGCCCAGGGCATGGGCAGACTCTGGCGATTCGCCAATGCTGCGCAACACGAGGCCGGCGCGGGTGCGGAAGAGCCACCAAGCGAGAAAAGCAGTCAAAGCAATCGTCACGTACACCAAGGCGTGTTGGCGGAAGAGCGCTGCGCCGATGAAGGGAATATCTGAGAGAAACGGCACCTCATGAACGATGCGGTTTTCTAGCTTCTTGCCGACATAGGCCACGCCGACGAAAGCCGAGAGCCCCGCGCCGAAGAGGCTCATGGCTAGGCCGGTGGCGTATTGGTTGGTGCCGAGCCAAATCACGAGCCAGCCGAAGACGGCTGCTGCTGCCGCGCCAGCTAACGCGCCTGCAACGAAAGCGAGCGTATCGCTGCCCGTATGGAAAGCCACCGCAAATCCTGCCACGGCAGCGATCAGCATCAAGCCTTCTGCGCCGAGGTTCAACACGCCCACGCGCTCGTTGATCAGCAGACCAAGAGCAGCTAAGGCCAATGGCGTACCAGCATTGAGCGTGGCGGCGAGTAAAAGAGCAAATTCATTCATGATTTAGCCACTTCGCCGGCATATTTAATGCGCGAGCTGCTACGAATTCGATAGTGAATTAACGTGTCACACGCCAGCAGCGCGACGAGCAACACGCCTTGAAACACGTTGGACAAAGCCGATGGCAGGCCAATGCGCGATTGCGCCAGCTCCCCGCCGATCAAAAACATCGACAGAAGCGCTGCGCCAAATACACAGCCCACCGGATGCAGCCGCCCAATGAAGGCCACGATGATTGCCGTGAACCCGTAGCCGACCGACACATGCGGCGTGAGCTGCGCCAGCGGCCCCAGCGCCTCCATGCTGCCGGCGATGCCAGCGAGCGCGCCGCTGGTGAGCAACACCGTCCACAAGGCGCTGCGGCTAGAGAAGCCCGCATAGCGCGCCGCCGCAGGAGCTAAGCCGCCCACTTGCAGCTTGTAGCCTTTGAAGGTGCGAAACAAAAATACCGTCATCACCGCCACGGCGATCAGCGCAATCGCAAAACCCCAATGCAGGCGCAAGCCTTTGAAGATGCGCGGCAGCAGCGTGCCATCGTCAAAGGTCACAGTCTGCGGAAAGTTAAAGCCCTGCGGATCTTTCCATGGGCCAAACACCAAATAGCTCAGCAGCAAATTCGCCACATAAACCAGCATCAGACTCACCAAAATTTCATTCGCATTGAACTTGTCTCGCAGCAGTGCCACGATGCCTGCCCACAGCGCCCCGCCGATGGCACCAGCGAGCATGCCCAGCCACATGAAAACCCAAGGCGAGAAGCTTTGCTTGGCTTCCGTGGCCCACATCGCCAGCCCGCCAGCAAAGATCGCGCCCATCAGCAGCTGGCCTTCTGCGCCAATGTTCCACACATTGCTGCGATAGCAGAGCGCCAAGCCGAGTGCACAGAGAATCAGCGGGATCGATTTCAAAGCAATCTCGCTCGCGCCGCGCACATTCGCCCAAGGTTCGATCAAGAAGATGGAGAGGCCGCGCACAGGATCTTTGCCGAGCGCGATGAAGAGCACGCCGGCCACAGCGATGGTGATGAGCAAGGCCAAGGCGGGCGAGCCGTAAATCCAAGCTTTGGAGACTTCGGCACGCGGCTCAAGACGCAGCACGTTGCCCCTCACTAGTCGTAGTTTTATTCCGTTCGGGCTGAGCTTGTCGAAGCCCTTCGACAAGCTCAGGGCGAACGGTTGAGTGCTCGTGCTCCCACAGCCCGCTCATCCACTGCCCCAACAGCTCCACGCTTGCATCCGCGCGCGCAATACTGGGTGACAGTTTCCCTTTGGCGATCACCTGCAAACGATCCGAGAGCTCAAACAATTCCTCCAGCTCTTCGCTGACGATCAACACAGCGCAGCCCGCATCACGCAGCGCCAAAATCTCCGCATGGATTTGCGCCGCCGCGCCCACATCTACGCCCCAAGTCGGCTGGGAGACGATGAGTAATTTCGGCTGCGCAGAAATCTCGCGCCCCATGATGAATTTTTGCAAATTGCCGCCGGAGAGGCTGCGCGCTGCAGCATTCGCGCCACCGGCTTTCACGCCGAAGCGCGCAATGATCACGTTGGCCTGCTCGCGCAACTTGGCGGGCGTGATCCAGCCGGATGAGGAAACTGCTTCCTGCCGCGTGAGCAACAAATTCTGCGCGAGGCTCATTACTGGCACAGCGCCGCGCCCGAGCCGCTCTTCGGGCACGAAATGCATGCCCAGAGCGCGCCGCGCATCAGGGGAATAGCTGCCCACCGCTTGGCCGCTGATCGAGATGGCTGCTTGCGCCACACGCGAATCTTCCCCGCTGATCGCCGCCATCAGTTCTTTTTGCCCATTGCCCGACACGCCCGCCATGCCAAGCACTTCGCCGGCATGCACCGTGAGCGTGATGCCTTCAAGATCGACGGCAAAGGCATCCGCTTTGGGCAAACTCAAAGCCTCCACTTGCAACACCGCCGCGCCAGCTTTGGACTCACGATGCGCCAAAGCTGGCGGCTCACTTCCAATCATCATGCGCGAGAGGCTGGCATTGGATTCGTTAGCAGGCGTACAAGTCGCCACCACTTTGCCGCCGCGCATCACGGTGCAGGTGTCACACAATGCGCGAATCTCGTGCAGCTTGTGGGAGATGTAGAGAATGCTGCAGCCTTGGTTTTTCAGGAGGCGCAGCGTCTCGAAAAGCTTTTCTACGGCCTGCGGCGTGAGCACGGAAGTCGGTTCGTCCAAGATCAGGAGCTTGGGGTTCGTGAGCAAAGCGCGAATGATCTCCACCCGCTGGCGCTCACCCACGGAGAGTGTATGCACAGGTCGCAGCGGATCAATGGGCAAACCATACTCGCTGGCCTTCGCGCTAATCGCCGTTGTGACTTGCGCGAGAGATTGCGAGCGATCCAGCCCGAGCAACACGTTTTCCGCCACGGTGAGTGTTTCAAACAAACTGAAATGCTGAAACACCATCGCAATGCCGAGTGCGCGCGCTTCTTGCGGATTGCGAATCTGCACTTCGCGCCCATCAAACATCATCTGCCCGCGATCCGCCGCCACAGCGCCATAAATGATCTTCATCAACGTGGATTTGCCCGCGCCGTTTTCGCCGAGCACGGCGTGAATCTCACCGGGCTGCACCGCCAAGCTCACTAAATCGTTGGCCACCACGGATGGGTAGGCTTTGGTGATTCCATCTAGCTGCAAGCGTGAGCTCATGTGGCTACTTTCAAACTCGCAGCCACAGCTTTGACCTGCTCACGCAGCCAGCGCGCTTGCGCAGAAGCATGCGAGCGTTCGTGCCAGAGTTGGTAATACATCATCGGTGGAAAGGCAATCGGGCAAGGCAAGATTTTCACAGGCAGGCTGCCCAGCGAGCCGCTTACATAGCGCTCGCAGTATTGGCGGCCTGTGGTGAGCACCAGCAAGCTTGATGCCACCATGCTCGGGATCAGGCCGAAATGCGGGCAACGGGCTGTGATGTTGCGCGCAAGATTCAATCCAGCCAAGTGATCGTCAATCACACCTTTCGCGCCCGGATGCGTGGGCGTGGGCGCGATGTGCTCGGCAGCAAGCCAAGCCTCTTGCGTCCATTTGCGGCGCAGCGCAGGATGCTTGTCGCTCACGAGGCAAACCACTTCATCGGCAAAGAGCTTGCCCATGTGCAGATCATCCGGCGGCTGTGGCCAATTGCCGATCACGATATCGCATTCGCCTTGGGCTAGGCGCTGGCGGTAGTCTTGCGCGCCGCTGAGTGGCTGAATGTCAATCTTCGAGAGCGGCGCTTGCGCCTTGATGCGGCTCACGAGCTGCGGCAAAAAGAGCGGATCCAGATAATCGCTCGCCGCAATCCGAAAGCTGGCCTCAGCCGTCTTCGCATCAAAACCGCGAGCATCAGAAAACATCACCTCGGCAGCGCGAATGATGTGCGCTGAAGGCTCGATCATGCGTAGCCCGGCATCGGTAGGCACCATGCCTGCGCCCGAGCGCACCAAAAGCGGGTCTCCGGCCAAATCACGCAGGCGCTTCAAAGCCGCGCTCACGGCAGGCTGATACATGCCCAGCCGAGTGGCGGCGCGCGAGACGGAGCGTTCAGTGAGCACGGTATGCAAGACCTTAATCAGATGAAGGTCGATCTTGTCTAACAAGGCGCTGTTTTGCATACGGTCGGAAGATATTGGGCTATACGCCGGCTAGTATGTTGCTTTGGTTTTACTGGGCTACCCTGTGATGATGCACATTAAACCTCTTCGATTCCTGCACCGGGGGCAACTCCTAAGACTAGAGAATGTACCACCCACACGCACGCTCTTGCAGCTGATCCGGGAAGACCTGCATTTGTGCGGCACAAAAGAAGGCTGCAATGAGGGCGACTGCGGCGCTTGCGTGGTGACGCTGCGTGAGCCGGGATCGTCTGAGTTCAAGGCAGTGAACAGTTGCATTCGCTTTGCGCATTCGATCGAGGGCATGGAGCTGACGACGGTGGAGGATTTGTCTGCCGATGGCGCGCTGCATCCCGCGCAAGAAGCCATGGTGCAATGCCACGGCTCGCAATGCGGCTTTTGCACGCCGGGCTTTGTGATGAGCATGTTTGCACTGCATGAGAACTTTAGCGCTACCGGGCAGAAAGTGGATCGCGTTTGTGCGCAGGTCGCATTGTCTGGGAACCTGTGCCGCTGCACTGGCTATCGCCCGATTTTGGATGCCGCTGTGCAAATGCAATCACTATCAAAAAGTGAGCTGCCCGCGCAGGAAATACGCCGGCTAACTGCCGAAAAGGCATTAAAAATCGATCAAAAAACCAGCTCTGGCAGCTATTTGCTGCCCACCACGCTGGCTGAGCTGCTTGAGCTGCGCAGCGCACACCCGCAAGCGCAGATCGTCGCGGGCTGCACCGATGTTGGCCTCTGGGTCAACAAAGGCCATCAACAGTTCGCCCAAGTGCTGGACGTGACCCGCGTCGCCGAACTTCGCCGCATCGAGCGCTACCCGCATCACATCGCCATTGGCGCAGCCGTCTCGCTGCATGAGGCCTACGCCGCGCTCGTGCAAGATCGCCCGCAGCTTCGCACTTTTGCCGAGCGCTTCGCCGGCCTGCCTGTACGCAACAGCGGCACATTTGGTGGCAACGTGGCCAATGGTTCGCCGATTGGTGATTCGATGCCTTTGCTGATTGCCTTGAAAGCCAATGTGGTGCTCATGAGAGCGCGTGGCCACCGCGAGATGCCTTTGGAAAAGCTCTACACCGGCTATCGCCAAAACGTCATCGCAAAAGACGAAGTGCTCGCTTGGATCAAAGTGCCCCTGCCTACAGCCACAGAATTCAGCCGCATCTACAAAATCTCTAAGCGCTACGACGATGACATCTCTGCAGTGTGCCTTGCGATCTCTGCGCAACGCAGCGGCGACGAGATCAAAGCTTTGAGCATCGGCGTGGGCGGCGTGGCCGCCACCCCTGCTCGCGCTATTAAAACAGAAGCGCTCTGCGCAGATTCTATGCGTGCGAGTGGCTTATTTGATGCATTAAAAATCAGCCTACAAGCTGAATTCCAACCCATTTCCGACATGCGCGCCAGCAGTGCCTACCGCCGCGAACTGCTCGGCGCATTGATGGATCGCTTCGCCAGTGATTGGCGCGGCGAAAAGCTCGTGAGCTTGGAATCATGGGACAGCTTGGAAGAGGTGCTGGCATGAGCCGCAGTATTCCAACCGTTCGGGCTGAGCTTGTCGAAGCCATGCCAGTCCTTCGACAAGCTCAGGACGAACGGATAAGGATCGCGCCAGCTGCCGGTTCAAGCATCGCTCATGAAAGCGCCCGCGCGCAAGTCCAAGGCGCGGTGCGTTATGTAGACGACATCCCCGAGCTGCAAGGCACGTTGCATGCCGCGCCAGTGATGTCTCGCATCGCGCATGGCCGCATCCGCAGCTTGGATTTCTCCGCTGCCCTAGTCATGCCCGGCGTGCGAGGCATCGTGTCTGCACAAGACATCCCCGGCGACCCGATCTTCGCCGCCTTCGGCCACGATGAGCCGATCTTCGCCACTGAGACGGTGCAACACGTCGGCAACGTCATGGCCATCATCGTGGCCGATGACGTGATGACTGCTCGCCGCGCAGCGCGATTGGTGAAAGCCGATATCGAGCCTCTGCCCGCGATTCTCAGCACGCAAGAAGCGCTGGAGAAAAACCATTTCGTGTTGCCTCCCGTTCATGTGAGCCGTGGCGATGCAGACGGCGCTTTGAAAACTGCGCCACATCGCCTGAGTGGCAGCTTCTCAGTCGGCGGCCAAGAGCATTTTTATCTCGAAGGCCAAGTGGCCTATGCGCAGCCGCAAGAGATGGGGCAATGGCTGATCTACAGCAGCACACAGCACCCCGGCGAAGTGCAGCATTGGGTGGCGCATGCACTTGGCCTGAACTTGCACGATGTCAAAGTCGAAACACGCCGAATGGGCGGCGGCTTCGGCGGCAAAGAAACTCAATCCGGCCATCTCGCCGTCTGGTCTGCGCTGGCCGCTCTCAAATTCGGAGCACCTGTCAAACTACGGCTCGACCGCGACGATGATTTCATGATCACCGGCAAACGCCATCCGTTTGATTACGACTACGAAGTCGGCTTCAACGACGATGGCCTGCTCAGCGGCCTGCGTGTGAGCATGCGAGTGAACTGCGGCTTCTCCTCCGATCTCTCCGGCCCGGTAGCAGACCGCGCCATCTTCCACCTCGACAACGCCTATTTCCTAGAGCACGTCGCCATCAGCTCCTACCGCTGCAAAACCCACACGCAAAGCCACACCGCCTTCCGAGGCTTCGGCGGCCCCCAAGGCATGATGGTCATCGAAACCATCATGGGCGACATCGCAAGGCATTTGAAGCTCGACCCTCTTGAAGTGAGAGTGCGCAATCTCTACGACGCAGCTTTGAATGGCGGCGGCGAAATTGGGGTCAGATCAGAATTCAGGACGACCATCTCACCGGAGATCAACCAACTCGAACGAAATTCTGCTCTGACCCCAATTTCGCCGCCGCCATTCAAAGCGAACCACACCAACCAAGCAAAGAGAAACACCACCCACTACGGCATGCAGGTCGATGACAACATCCTTCACAGCCTACTATCAAAATTAGAGCACTCTGCGCAATATTCTTCCCGGCGACAAGCCATTTCCACTTGGAATAAAAGCCAAAAACACTTCAAGCGCGGCCTCGCCCTCACCCCCGTCAAATTCGGCATCAGCTTCACAGCCACTCTCTTCAACCAAGCCGGCGCACTGGTGCATGTGTACACCGATGGCAGCGTGCAGATCAACCATGGCGGCACAGAAATGGGCCAAGGCCTGCACACGAAAATTGCGCAAATCGTCGCGCATGAGCTGGGCATCTCCTACGACCTGATCCGAGCCACAGCCAGCGACACCAGTAAAATCCCCAACGCCAGCGCCACAGCAGCGAGCGCCGGCACGGATCTGAACGGAAGAGCAGCCCAGTTCGCCGCAAGAAGCGTGCGCGACAAACTCGCGGCATTCGTGAGCGGCTTGGATGCTTGCGGTGCA
>JAAFJC010000011.1 GCA_013297925.1 Comamonadaceae bacterium | reverse complement strand
TCGTCGCCACCGGCGACATCAAAGGGGATGTTCATGCGGCTGCGGATGGAGGGATCTGCAATAGGGGTGGAATAAAAGCCCTCCGACTTGTCGATCAAGTCGTACAGCATGGCTGACTTTGCAATAGAGCGGCGCTCCATTTCATGCACACCACCCTGCGCGATCATCCATTGCATATAGATGTTGACCACCTCGACGTTGAAAGTGGCGATGGTGTTCCACAAATTGCCTTCACGGGCATTGGTGGTGTAGCAGAGCACGCCGGGGCAAAGTTTGCTGGGCGTGCCCAGCAAGTCCCGCCGGATCACACACAGTGTGATGCCGGGGTGTCCGATGTTTTTGGATGCGCAGGCATACAGAACGCCCACATTGCAACCCACCCAGTCAATCGGCTTGGTGGAAAAGTCTGACGATGCGTCAATCACCAAAGGTGCTTTGATGCCCAGCTTAGGCAAATGATGAAACTCAATCCCGTTCACCGTTTCATTCGAGCAAAGATAAACGTACTTGGATTCAGGATCCAAATGATCAAAGGATGGATTGTGGGTAAACGTGCCATCTGTATTCTCGGAGGAGACAACAATCGGGCGGCAATATTTTGAGGCTTCGGACAAGGCGCGTTTGGACCAGGTGCCATTGACCAGGTAGGTCGCTTTTTCATCGCCATTGGGACATAGGTTGAGCGGAACTGCTGCAAACTGACCATGCCCACCACCATGCATGAAAAGAATTTCATACTGCTCAGGAATGTCCATCGCTATGCGGCAGCGTTGCACCACGTTGGTAAGGATGTCCAAAAACTCAGGTGATCGATGCGAGAGATACATCGAGCACATGCGCTGCGCGTCGAACAAGGCCTTGACACCCGCTTCCACTTCAGCGGCAAGTGATGTAGGCCCAGGGCTGAAATTCAGCGGCTTCACACCGCTGGGGGGAAGCAAGGACCCGAGCATAGCGGGATGCGTATCGGCTGGTTTCATGTCGTGATGTCGCTGAACTATTTGGCAGTGAACCCGCCGTCGATCATGATGGTTTGGCCGGTGATATAGCTCGATGCATCGCTGGCCAGAAACACACTCAAACCATACAAATCCGTGAGCTCACCATTACGCCCCAGGCAGGTTTGCGCGGCGTTCTTCTGCACGGCTGCGGGATCACCAAACACCGGCGCGGTGAGCTGCGTCGGAAAAAATCCCGGACCCATCGCATTGCAAGTGATGCCCTTGGCAGACCACTCTTGCGCGATAGCGCGCGTGAGCTGCACCACGCCGCCTTTGCCTGCGCCATACGGAGCGCTGTTGCCAAAGGCGCGGTAGCTTTGCAGGCTGGCAATATTGATGATGCGCCCCCAGCCGCGCTCGGCCATTTTGGGGGCGAGGGCTTGCGTGAGGAAGAAGGGCGCGGAGAGATGCAAGTTGATTTGCGTTTGCCAGGCTGTTGGCGTGACGGCTTCAAACGGCTCGCGCAAGTTCACACCAGCGGCATTGACCAGAATATCAATATCGCCCAGCTTCAAAACGCTTTGCGCAGCAGCTTGCGTGGCTTCGATATCGGCCAAATCGCAGGACAAGCATTGCACCTCAATGCCCTGTTGCTGCAAACGCTCTGCCGCCGCCGTGAGCGCATCCGCTCGGCGCGCGCCGAGCACGAGCTTCGCACCGGCCAAGCCCAAGGCAGTTGCCATCGCTTCGCCAATGCCAGAATTGCCACCAGTGACGAAAGCAGTGCGCCCCTTGAGGCTGAAGAGCTTTTCAATCATCATGCCGTCACAGGCTCACCCAGCTCAAATTTTTGGCCGGGGAAGTATTTTGCTAATCGATCATCCGCCGTGCGTGCATGCGCTTCCATGCCTTCTAAGCGGGAGATGCGCGCAGTGACCAAACCGATGTCACGTGCAGCACCGCGCGTCATTTGCTGCCAAGTGAGCGTCTTCATGAATTTATGAACTGATAGGCCGCCCGAGTATCGCCCTGCGCCTTTGGTGGGTAACACATGATTTGGGCCGCTGGCTTTGTCGCCATAGGCCACCGTGGTTTCTTCGCCCAAGAAGAGCGAGCCGTAGCAGGTGAGATTCTCCAGCCACCAGTTCAAATCTTTGGTGTGAACTTCCAGATGCTCGGAAGCGTACTTGTCGGAAATTTCAGCCATCTCTTCGCGCGTAGAGCACAGGATCACCTCGCCATAATCGCGCCATGCGCAGCCTGCGGCATCGCGTGCAATCGGGGGCAGGGCATCGATCAAGGGCTGCATGCGCGCCATCACATCACGGGCAAGTTTCTCATCGGTGGTGAACAGCCACGCAGGCGATTCATGCCCATGCTCGGCTTGGCCGACCAAATCACTGGCCACAATGGCAGGGTCTGCCGTCTCATCCGCAATCACGGCTACTTCCGATGGGCCTGCGAATACATCAATGCCCACTTTGCCAAACAAGCTGCGCTTGGCTTCTGCCACAAACTTATTGCCAGGACCCACGATCACATCCGCTGGCTTGCCGGTAAATAAACCATAAGCCATCGTCGCAATCGCTTGCACGCCGCCCAGCGTCATGATCACATCTGCGCCCGCTTTGTCGAAGGCATACATGAGATACGGATGCATTGGGCCACCGCGAAACGGACCCGAGCAAGCCAAAATGGTTTTCACACCTGCTGCCTTTGCAGTGGCCACGCCCATGTAGGCCGATGCGATGTGTGCATAGCGGCCAGCGGGCGCATAGCAGCCAGCCACGTTCACTGGCAAAACGCGCTGCCCAGCTGTTACGCCAGGATGCAGCTCAGTTTGGAAATTGCTGATTGAGTTTCGCTGCGCGGTCGCGAAGTTAAACACCTGTGCAATAGCAAAATCAATGTCTGCTTTCACATCGGCAGGCACGGTCTTGGCATTTGCATCGAGCTGCGCGCGGGTGACGACAAACTCACCTTCCCATTTATCCAAGCTTTTGGCATAGCCGCGCACTGCCGCTTCGCCATTCTTTTGGATCTCAGCCAACATCTCATTGACCACGCTTTGCGCGGTCGCTGTTTCAGACTCAGGGGTCTTCGCAGCTTTTTTCAGGTATTGAATACTCACAAGGGTGCTCCAAAAAATTGAAATGCAGCAGCCAAGCCAGCATGCTGGCTGCTGCGAGAAAAGGCGGTTTACTTGCTGTTGTCGGCGAATTCGCGCAGCTTGGGATCAGCCATCACCAGCTTCATGTATTCATCGGTCACGAAGTCTTGCACTTGAGGAATGGCCGGCACTGCACCCGTCTCGCGCATGAAAACGGCGATTTGCGCAAACCAAGCATCCACTTGCGAATTGCTGTTTTTGCGCTCCATCATTTTGATCTGTTGATTCAAATCAAAGGTAGGGCGCGTAGAAAACTCTTTCTTCATCGAAGCTTCGCTGATGCTCACGCCGCCTTTGGCATAAAAGTCTTTCATCATCGCAATGGAAGCCTGCTGATTCGCGCCCATCCATTTCCAAGCACGCAAATACACGGCTAAGAATTTCGCCACGTTTTGTGGATTCTCTTTGGCATAGTCGCCGCGCGCGATCAACGCGCCAGGCACCACAGCGCCGCCTTCTTTGCCGCTGCACAGGACTTTCGCGCCTGCTTTTTCTTCTACGGTGTAAATATTCGGTGCCCACATGCCGGCGAGATCGGAATTGTTGGACGAGATCGCGGAGATGATCTCAGCTTGCCCCATGTTCTTCATCACGACATCGGATTTTTTCAGGCCATAGCGCTTGAGGCATGCTTGCACAGCATAATCTGCTGTGGAATTCTGCGTGAGCGTGATGGTTTGGCCGCGCAGGGCAGCGACGGGATCTTTGGCAAACTCAGCCGCTTTCTTGCCACTGGCTACCAGCGCGTTACCAGCAGATTCATCATTGGTCACGCCAATGGTTTTGATGCCAAAGCGCACATGGCCGAGCACAGCAGGCACAGAGCCTGTGCCGCCCACATCCCAAGATTTCGCAGCCGATGCGGCGATCTGGGGCACGCCTGCGGGGAAGGTGCTGAATTCAGGTGCGAGCCCCACTTCTTTCCACCAGCCTTTTTCCGTGGCCACATGGAAAGGCATTGCCCAATACAGCGAAGGCTGGTAGCTGATTTTGATGGGCGTGAGGGTTTGCGCAAACGATGTGCCCAAGGCAACAGCCGCTGCCAAGCCGATAACAGTTTTCTTCAACATAGTAATCTCCAAGTGGTGAGTGAAAAAATTAATGATCCGCACTACCGTGCTCTTCACGCAGTGATTTCCAAATGCGGGTGCGCAGGTGAACGAAAGAGGCCAGATCCATCACATCTTCGATGCGTGGATGCTTGTCCCAGCCGTCTGATTCGCGAATGCTCTTGATATCCAAAATCTCTTTGATCTTGCCGGGGCGACTGGTCATCACCACCACGCGATCAGCAAGATACACGGCTTCTTCCACGGCATGGGTGATGAAAAGCACGGTGCGCGGATTCTTGCGCGCGAGCTTCACCAGCTCTTCTTGCATCACCACACGCGTTTGCGCATCCAGCGCGCCAAAAGGCTCATCCATCAGCAGCACATCGGGATCAAGCGCATAAGCGCGCGCAATCGCTACGCGCTGCTGCATGCCGCCTGAGAGCTGATGCGGGTAGGCTGATTCATAGCCTTTGAGATTCATCAAGCCGATGTAATGCGTGATGATCTCGTGGCGCTTTTCTTTGGGCAGATTCTTGGCTCGCAAGCCAAAATCAATGTTGTCGTACACAGATTTCCAAGGGAACAAGGCGAAGGCTTGAAACACCACTGCGCGCTCTGGCCCTGGGCTTTTCACGATTTTGTCGGAGACCAGGACATCACCGGTGCTGGGAAACTCCAAGCCCGCCACCATACGCATGCAGGTGGTTTTTCCGCAACCTGATGGCCCGACAATGGCCACGAATTCTTGATCGTTGACCTTGAGATCAAAGCCATCAATGGTGAGGAAATCTTTGTTATCGCGCTTGAAGACGCGAGTCACATTTTTGAATTCAATGGTGCTCATGGGGAGGGTTTTTTCTCGTTTTAGCGGCGATGGCGCAGCAGATGCGCTTCGATTTTTCGCAGCGCCACGTCAATCAACACGCCCACAAAACCGATGGCGAGCATGCCTGCCATCACGATGTCAGTCGCAATCGCGCTTTGACCTTTCACGATCAAATAGCCCATGCCGCTTGACGATGCAATCAATTCAGCGCCTACCAGCGACATCCATCCCAAACCGGCGCCGATGCGCAAACCCGCAATGATGGATGGCACAGCCGCAGGAAACAGCACCTCGGTGATGGTGCGGAAGCTGCCCACGCCCAGCATGCTCGCGGCTTCGGTATAACGCACTTCCACGCCCCGCGCACCCCGGTAAGCATTGATCAGGCAAGGTGGGAATGCGCCCGCAAAAATAATCAAGGTGGGGCCGCCTGCGCCCGTGCCAAACCACAAAGCGGCAAATGGCACCCAAGCCACAGGCGCAATGAAACGCAAGCCATCAAAGAGGGGCGAGACGATATCGTCTAACCAACCAAACCATCCCATCAGTAAACCCAGCGGCACGCCCACAAGTGCCGCCAAGCCAAAGCCCCAAGCAAAGCGCTGCAGGCTAGATGCCATATGCTCATGGAGTACATGGCCAGCAAACGGCGTTTGCATCAGATCCATCAGCTTGAGCACAACTTCATGCGGCATCGGCAAAAACTGCCGAGGAATCAGCTGCGCAAAAGAAGCGAAATACCAGAAGCCAAAAAATGCAGTGATGCCGATCAACGACAACATCCATTTGGGGGCGGTATGGATCACGGAGCCATTCATCACGCTGCCCTTTCGCGCCGCCATGGCATGGCTTTTTTCTCCACGTAGCCTAAAAGCGCCGTGGTGAGTGCGCCGCAGATACCTACGCAGACCATGGCCACCAAGATCATCGCAGGATAAATGTCTTGCGCGCCTTGGTTCAAGATGCTGCCGAGGCCATACAAAGCGCCAATCAGCTCAGCGGCAACTAGCGTCGTCCAGCTTGCCTGCAAAGACAGGCGCAGGCCGGTGAAGATCATCGGGAATGCGCCGGGGATCAACACGCCGAACACGAGCTTGCTGCCGCGAATGCCCAGCATTTTTGCGGCCTCTAAAACTGGCGTATCGATATTGCGCACGCCGGTGTAGCTGTTGATCACTGAAGGCACAAAAGCCGCCACAAAAATCACCAAGATTTTTGCGGCATCGCCCAGGCCAAGCCATACGATGGCCAGAGGAATCCATGCGAGAGGAGGGATCGGGCGCAGAAGCAGAAAGGCTGGGTTGATCAAAGTCTCGGCTTTGCGCGAATAGCCCATCAGCAAGCCCAGCGGTACGCCCAATCCCACGGCCACTGTGAAGCCCATCAGCACTAGCTTCAGACTGTGAAGCACATGCTGATGCATGCGGCCATTGCCATAGCCTTCTGTGGTGATTTGCACCAAAGCTTCGCTGACTTCTTTCGGATTGGGAAAGCGCGCTGGAGAGATCCATCCCGTCAAGGTGGTGAACACATACCAAGCCGCAAACAGCAGAGCAATCGTCAGCGCACCCAGCCAAGTGCGGCGAGACATTCCTGCGAAACGAGCGGATGATTCCATGGTGCTTGAGTCAGGCGCTTCCACAATGTAAGCGCTTTCATTCATGTTGGCAGATAGTTATTCATGCGTCAAGCAATGGATGCTGAGAATATTGATTACAGAGGGTAAATCCTAGGTATTGCTACAACGCAAAATGAAAACCATTTGCAAGCGTTTGCAGTTTTGATGGGTTTGCGCTATCTTTAGGCATGCGAACAAAGAGTCGGATTGAAGATGTGGCCTTGGCGGCGGGCGTGTCCACCGCCACGGTGTCTCGGGCGCTGTCGCAGCCTGAGCGCGTCAGCAAGAAAACGCGTGACTTGGTGCAAGCGGCTGTCGAGCAACTGGGCTATGTGCCCGATGCAGCAGGCAGGGCATTGGCCTCGGGGCGCACACAAACGGTAGGCTGCGTGATTCCTACTTTGGATTTAGCGATCTTTGCGCGCAGCACACATGCGATGCAATTGGTATTGGCCAATGCGGGCTACCAATTGCTGGTGGCCAGCCACAACTACGATCACGTCGCAGAAGTTGAGCTCATCAAAACCATGCAGCATCGGAGTGTGGATGCTTTGGTGCTGGTGGGGGCGCAGCATCATGCACAGGCATGGAGCAGCTTGAAGAATTGGAACAAGCCGGTGCTGCTGACATGGGTGTGCGATGAGCGATTGCCTTCGGTCGGTTTTGACAACCAAGGCATTGCCGCTCTGGCTACGCGGCATTTGCTGGATTTAGGGCATCGCAAAATTGGCATGATCTCAGGCCACACGCAGCACAACGATCGCGCCGATCAGCGCAGGCTCGGATTTTTGGCGGAGATTGAGCGAGAAGACTTGTGCGCTGGCACTGCCGCCGTGAGCGAGCAAGCGCTCAACATTCAAGGCGGCCGCCTTGGCTTGAGGGCACTCAAAAAACGCCATCCCGCACTCACCGCCTTGGTCTGCGGTAACGATATGGTGGCGATTGGCGCGATGCTGGAGGCGCAGGAGATGGGTTTGCGAATACCGCAAGACATCTCCATCTGCGGCATTGATAACCATGAGCTGGCGGGCGAGATCAGCCCCGGTTTGACAACAGTGAGCTTGCCCACGCAAGATTTAGGGCGGATTGCCGCCACGCAAATCTTGCACATCCTCGCAGGCGAGCCGGTGGCGCATCAATCGCTGTTGCCGTTTCAATTGGTGCAGCGCGGCTCGACTGCGAAACCCAAGCTCACATCGCTTTGAACAGGCCAGCATAGAGTCGGCTCACTGCAAGCTTTTCTGGGCGACTGCGCAAACTGAGTGACAGCTTGCCAGTTTCATCGCGATGCACAGCTTCGATCAAGCTGGCGCGCACCAAGGTGCTGCGATGGATTTGCCAGAATTCTTGTGCGTCAAGCTGGGGCAGCAGATCTTTGATGGGTGTGCGGATCAGCAGCTCGCGTGGCGGCTCGTGGATGCCGGTGAGCACACGCACATACTTGTCTGCGGCTTCAAAGTAAGCCACCTCTTCGATGGGTACGATGACGATTTGGTGGCCAACGCTGGCTTGGATGCGTTTGAGTGGTGGCGCGGCGCGGGCTGCATCTGGAGGCGTGTGCAGCAGAGTGCGCAGTGCGCTGAGTTGAGGTTCATCAACGTTTGCTATTGATTCAGTAGCAGTTTGCGCATATTCTATGCCGGCTACTGGCTTAATTCTCTCTAAAGTTTGCTGCAAACGCTCTCGTTTGACGGGTTTGACGATGTAGTCCACCGCTGCCTGCTCGAACGCCCGCACCGCGTACTCGTCGAACGCAGTGACAAACACGAGCAGCGGTAAGCGCCTGCCCTGCGGCCAGCGCTCAGTGATTTCTTGCGCCGCTTCCAAGCCCGATTGGCCGGGCATGCGCACATCGAAAAACATCACTTGAGGTAGTAAGGCCAGCGCCTGCTCCACGGCTTGCAGGCCATCGGTGGCAATATGTGTTTGCAGCTCAGGCCAGAGCTTGGCTAGCTCGCGCTTTAAGCTTTGCGCGAGCAGAGGCTCGTCTTCGGCGATCAGGGCTGTGATGGCTGGGCTCATGATCGCATCGGCAGCGTGAGCGTCATTTGGCAGCCCGGTGTGATGCCAACTTTGGGCGTATTTTCAAGAGAAAAACCATGGTTCGCCGGCATATTCATTGCGCGGACAGCTATGAAATTAATAGTGTCGTGGTTGCCATACCAGCTTTGCAGGCGCTCGCGTACTTGAGTGAGGCCAAAGCCATCTTGCATGGCATCACTTTTGAAACCCATGCCATCGTCGCTCACTTGAAGGATGAGTTGCTCATCTTTTGTGGAGGCGGTGATCCACACCGTACCGCCGCCTACTTTGGGCTCCAAGCCGTGCACGATGGCGTTTTCTACCAAGCTTTGCAAAATCAAGGTGGGCACCTTGATCTGCGAAAGATCGCTTGGCAAATCAAGATGAAAGCGCAGCCGCTCGCCCAAGCGAATTTGCATGAGCGATAAATAGTCTCGCAGCCGATCAAACTCCGCTGCCAAGCTGTGCTCCTGCGCACGAGACGCGCTGAGCGTGGCGCGCAGAAAATCGCCCAACTGATCGAGCATCTGAACCGCGCGATCCGGCTCCTGCGGAATCAGCGCCCGCAGATTAGCCAGCGTGTTAAACAGCATGTGCGGATCGAGCTGGCTTTGCAGCAATTTGAGTTGCGCCTCAGTGGCTTGGCGGCTTTTGGCCTCCAGCTCAGCTTGGAAATAGGCGTTCTTGCCTTGGCTGTAAAAGAATAGCGAGATGCCAATGCCGCAAGCCATGCTGAAGAGGAAGATAAAGGCGAACAGGCGAGGCGCTCGCCGCAGCAGCTCAAAGCCGCTTTGACCATTCACGGCATCACCGATCAAGGTGCCACCGACAAAGCCAAGCAGCACACCACCTGCAATCAGTGCGCCACCCAGCCAGCCCCGCGGAAACAGATACGGCGAATCCTGATCAATAAAAAAACGCCCACCATCGATCAAAGCCCAAGAAATAAAGCCAATCGACAATGAATATGCCAGCTGCTTCCACAAAGCTACGTCTGGCTGAAACAAGGCGAGCACCAAACAAATCGCCAGGCAACTCACAGTCACGATCAGACCATGGCGAAGCAAAACCAGACGGCAAGGCCGCATCACGGCCCATCCTCGCGGCCAACGCGGCAGCGCCTTGGCCGCTTCAAAAGCCTGGGCGATTTTCGGGTCGGGCAGGGAAGCGATATGCGAAGACATGATCGTTATTGTGCGGGTAAAAATGGATTCACCAAGGATCGTGCCGTGCTGCCAAAGCTTGGCGCTCTTTTTGTAGCAGCCGCTCATGCAAAGCGCTGCCGGGGCTGCCGAGCCAGACCGCTGCGCCATGAATGGCCAAGCCAAGCCCCCAGCCTGCGAGCGGGAAAATCGCCCAAGGCTTGCCGCTGACTAGAGAGAGTGTGATGAGCAAGGCATTCACGCCAACGAAGACTGCGGCATGAATGAACCAGCCCAGCTTCGCGCCCGCGCGGCGGCGAGCGAGGCGCTCAATCTCTTGGGGGGAGAGGCTGGCATTGGGTGATGAGAGGATGTAGGTCATGTTCATCAGAGACTCCTTGGAATGACGGGAAGGGCGATGGATTTCAGGGCTTGGCTGGCGCTGCTGGGCTGAGATGCTTGAGATGAAATTGCACGATTTGCGCAAAGGCGGCATCGCGCAGCTTGGCATCAAAGCCTGGCGTAGGCAGGCCGCCGCGCACTTGGGTGGCGGCCACTTCGCGCGCCACCGATTCAGGCCAGGGCGAGAGCAGATCGAAATGCTCGGCAGGCAGATCAGCCAAGCGTTGGCAGCTTGTGCAATGGGCGAGTACATGCTCTGAATGGAAGCGGGGCACGAGCACCTGATCATTCTTGGCTGAGACCACGCCCACCTGAATGCGAATTCTCTCCAGCCTCTCCGCACTAAAAATTGCAGCCACTGGCACGGAAAGCGTGACAGCAGCGATGCGCGTATCTGGCCTCACGTCTGGTTTGCCCGCAGATGGCGTGAGGCCGCCATGCAAGGTTTTGATTTCGCTCGGTAGAAATGCTTCTGGCACATTCTTCGCGCGTTCAAAGCTGGCCGCGCGCTCTTGTTTGCCCGCACCGGATCGAGCGCCTTGGTAGCAAAACCCAGCATCTGCCTCTTGCACGCGGTTGCAGTGCTGCACCAAATTGAGTGTGCGCCATTGGCCGCCTGCAAGTGCCAAGCCAGTGACACCACCCGCCGACATGCCATGCACCCCCACCTGATCCAGCGCGAGCTTAGGTGACCATTGCGGATGCTTGGCCAGCGCATCAATGACCTGCGAGACCTCGGCAGGGCGGCTGCGAAAAGCCTCAGGCCCCGCTTTGGAGGCATCTCGAAAGTTGTCTCCTGCATGCAGCGGCTGGGCAACGATAAAGCCTGCTCGTGCCAGCGCCGAGGCCAAGCCATGGTCAGATGTAGCACTGCCGCCTGAGCCGTGAGACAGTACAACCAAGCGATGCATTTGCGGCAGCGGCTGTGCATCTGGTGCCACGTTCAGTACGAAAGCGCCGAAGCTGACGGGGCTGGCGGTGGCCGTTGTGGGGTAGATCAAGGTAACAGGAATTGAGCCTGCTTGAATATTGCTCATACCCACCTGCGCGTGGGCGGGTAGGCCGAGCGCGATGCTGGTGGCTAGGCTGGCGATCAAAGTGGAGATGAGTTTCATAGATGTCGATGGAGGAGTTGAAGATGAGCTGAGGTGGGCTTCAACCCCAAATGAATTGACCAAGGAAGCGGCCGGGCAAAAGAGTGAACACACCGGCTCCCAGACATGCGCCGAAATACAGGCCGAGCATGCTTTTGCGATGGCCTTTGATATCCCCCTTGGCGAGAAACCAGAACGCGCCGAACAGACCAAGCAGGGTGACAGGGATCAGCAAATGAATCCACGAAAAATGCAGCCAGAATGGAAAATGGGATTTGATAAAGATGGCCGTGATGGCCGTGATCAGCATCATCGTGACCCAAGCGTAGCCAAAGGCGCGGTGCAGTTTGGGGCGCTGCTTGCTAGTTAGGCGCGCCCAAAGCGCAAAAGGCCCTAGCGCGGCGGCTGATAGGGCAGCAGCTAGATGAATGATGACCTGCGGGGAGAGGGAGGACAGTGTTTGCATGCCGCTACTGTGCCGTGTTGACACGGATGAAGCTAGCGGTTTGCGATGGAATGCGAATTTTGGGGAGCGAAATGCAAAAGAGGAACGCGAAAGAGGCAAAAGTTGCGCGAAAAACGCGAAAAAGACCTGCTCAGGTTTGACTTTAAGCTGTGCTTACCTTGAGAGCCACTGGTCAAGCTTTTCTAATCTCTTCAAGCCTTGCCAGCTGGGTTTGTCTCCCAACTCATTCATCAGCTGCGGCCAGATGCATTGCAGCACTTCGGCCTCCACGAACGCATCCGCTGCGGCTTCATGGCGGGCGGCGCAGCTGAGGTTGAAGTGGGCGAGCCATTGGTCAAGGTCTTCTGCCTTGGCATCAGGTTGGGTGACGGAGCAGAGCTTTTCGATGTCGAGCCAAGGGTTCTTCAAAGGTTTGCCGAGCTCGGAGCGGAAATGGCGCTCTAGCAAGATTTGGTCAAACCAAGCGTGGAAGGCTAGCAGAGGGGCATCCGCCAGAAAATCGCGCAACATGGGCAGAGCTTGCCAGCCGGGCAGGCCCATTTGCTGGCGCTGCATGCCGATACCATGCACCAAGATATTGCTCACATCATCGACGGGGCGCTTGGGCTGGATCACGATCTCAAAGCTGTCGCCTGGGGTGATGCTGAGCGTGCGGGCTGTCCAATCCACTTGCAGGCCAATGCAGGCTACTGCTAAGAGTTGCGCAGTGGGTGCATCGAGGCCGCTGGTTTCTACGTCGAGCACGACCCAGCGCTCTTTTCCGCTTTGCGATTGTGGCGCTTGGTCTTTAAACCAACTGAACAGGCTCATCGCTCGTAATCCATGCGCATACGATCTTGCACATCACGCGCGACGCGGCAGGTTTCTTTGAGGATGCGGCGGTCAATGGTGTTCAAGCGGCGAATGTCAATGCGGTTGGGCTCATCAGGATTGCCCAAAGCTTCTTGCATGCCTTGCGCAATGTCGATCTGCACGCGCAGGCGGAGCGTCTGCAAAAACTCAAAGCCACCGATCCAGCCTTCGTATTCGCGCTGCTTGATATTCAGTTTTTGACCGATAGCGGCGAGACGAGCACGGGTATTGGTTTCAGCGATGCCATTGGCCAGCGCGTACAGGCGAGCCGCATCCACGAAAATGGCCGTGCCGCGCAGTTTCAAATCCACAGTGCCATCGTCATGCGTGTCGATCGCGCCCGTCCAAGTGAGCGGTGGGGTGCGTTGTAGGGCGTTGATGGCCAAGAGTTTTAAGAAGCGGTTTTTGCTGCCGGCTTGGGTGGTGACGAAATCGCGCAGTTGTGCAGCCAATGCCTTCTCCCCCCAAAGGCCGCGCAGATCAAAGAAGATGCTGGCATTGAGCAAATCTTCAGGCTCGCCCACGCCGATCCAATGTGCGAAACGCTCTTGCCACTCGGATTGTTTGAGGCAAAGCTCGGCATTGCTGGCCATGATGTTGCCTGCGCAAAGCGGGTAGCCGCACTCGTCGAGCGTGTCGTTGGCTTGGCGGGCGAGAGTGAGCCACTTGGCGCGGTCTGCGTCCGACGTGTTGTCTCGCAAGATGAGCGCGTTGTCTTGATCGGTGGCCACGGTTTGCTCTTCGCGGCCTTCGGAGCCGAGCGCGATCCAGCAGGCTTGCTGTGGGTCTAATCCGTGCTCGGCAGCGAGTAGATCGAGCAAGCGCTCAGTGAGCAGATCGTTCAAATGGCTCACCAGCGCCGTGAGCTGGCGCGCTTGAATGCCTTGACCAAGCAGGCGTGCGGCAAACTGGCGGATACCGGGCGCAAGGCTTTTGAGCTCATCCACGCTGTTTGCGCCGCGAAGCGCATTGGAGAGCTGCTGCAAACTCATGCGCTGCATCGCAAACAAATCGCGCTCAGAGACGATGCCCACCACCGCGCCCTGCCGCGTGATCGGTACATGCCGAATTGCGTGGCGCGACATGAGCAGCGCCGCATCTTGCGCGGTATCGCTCACATCGAGCGTGCGCACGGGTGAGACCATCACTGTAGAGATCGGTGTGTCGAGTGATACGCCCGGCAGCGTGACCCGGCCCAAGATGTCATAGCGTGTGAGGATGCCCACGGCATGCTGCGTGTCATCCGTCACCAGCATCGAGCCGATGCGCATTTGCTGCATTTTTGATAGCGCCTCGCGCAGATTCTCTGCCGGCGAGCAGCAGATGGGAGCATGTTTAATCAGGCTGCCCAAGGGCGTTTCCATGCTCTGCTCAGCGAGCACGCGTGAGGCCATTTCGCCTTGCAGGGCTTTGCGAGAGAGGCTGAGGAAGTGTTGAATGCGTTGATTGAGAAAATCTGCAAACGGCGCGCTTTGCTCGGCCAGCGTTTTCACAGCCGCAATCGGCAGCGCGAGCGCGAAGCAATCTTCGGTGGCTTTGTAGGTGGCCGTCACGGCGCGGTTGCCCACGACAGCGCTCACGGGAAAGAGCTCGCCAGCTTCATACAAAAACGCGCCGCCATTGAGCTCAGCCAAGCCCTGCGTTCCCGTCACAGCGCCGCGCCGCACAAAGAGCAGATGCTGCGCCGCGCCATCTGCAGGGCTCATCACAAGTTGGCCCGCCGGGAAGTAGCGCTGCTCGCTGCCGTTCACAAATGCGCGAATATGCTCTGCGGCCATTTGGTCAAAGGGGGCGTGTTGCGCCAGCTCTTTGGCAAGCTGGGCGATCAGGCTGCCTGCGGGCTGGGAGATGACGGGGTTGCTACTCATAGTCCGAAGTTTACTCATTAGACATACAGGGCGTTACCCGACTGCCTACAATCGGCTTTATGAAGAAATCTTTGTGGATCTCGGGCTTGGTGCTGCTGGCGGCGGCGGGCGGCGGCGCGTGGTGGTACTCGCAGCAGGATAAAGCGGGCGATGTGCAGTACCGCAGCGCAAAAATCGAGCGCGGGAATTTGCAAGCCAGTGTGTCGGCCAGCGGCGCGGTGAACCCCGTCACGCAGGTGAGCGTGGGCACGCAGGTGAGTGGCCAGATCAAAGAGCTGTATGTGGATTTCAATTCTGAAGTCAAAGCTGGGCAGTTGATTGCGCAGATTGATCCTGAGACCTTTGAATTCCGCGTGCGCCAAGCCATGGCGGATGTGGATGCGGCGCGCGCGGCTGTACTCACGGCGCAAGCTAATGTGTTGGCATCGAATGCGGCGATCTCGCGCGCGCAGGTGGATGTGGCTGAGGCGCAAAGAGATTTTGAGCGCAAGAAGGATTTGGCGGACAAGCAATTCATTGCGCAGAGCGAAGCGGATAAAGCTCGGGCGCTGGTAAACACATCGGGCGAGAGCTTGAAATCGACCCAAGCGCAATTGGCCGTGACGAATGCGCAAGTGAAATCCGCACAAGCCAATGTGGCGCAACGCGATGCTGCTTTGTCTCAAGCCCGCATTGATTTGCAGCGCACCAAGATCACCTCGCCAGTTAACGGCATCGTGATCAAGCGCGCGATTGAGAAAGGGCAAACGGTGGCAGCGAGCCTGCAATCGCCTGAGCTGTTTGTGATCGCCCAGAATCTCTCGGATATGCAGGTGGATGCCAGTATCGACGAAGCCGATGTGAGCCGCATCCGCACGGGCCAGCGCGCCACCTTCACTGTGGATGCCTTCCCCGGTCAGACCTTTGAAGGCGAGGTGCGCCAGGTACGTAAGGCCGCGCAGAACGTGGCCAATGTGGTGACCTATATCGCAGTGGTGGGCTTCACCAATACCGCAGGCCGATTGCTGCCGGGGATGACGGCGAATGTGCGCGTGGTGACGGACAGCCGCGAGAATGTGCTGAAGATCCCAAATTCTGCGCTGCGCGTGCGGATTGCTGGCGTCGAGCCCGCGGCTTCTGGTGCATCAGCACCCGGGGCTCCATCTTCAGCACCCAAAACAGGTCGCAGCGGCTTCAGTTTCTTCAGCGAAGCCGTAGCGCAGCCAGCAGGTGGTGGCGGTGGTATGGCCGCGCAGCGTGAGCGCTTGATCAACGAATTGCAATTGAGTGCCGATCAACAAACCAAGTTAGAAGCCATCTCCACCGAACTGCGCCCCAAATTCATGGCGATGCGCGATATGGATGAGGCCGAGCGCCAAGGCGCAAGAGAAAAAATTACCGCCGAGATGCGCAGCAAAATCTCAGCCATGCTCACACCCGAGCAGCGCAAGAAATACCAAGAGATGATTGCCAATGCGCCTTCCTCAGGCGGTGGCAATCGCCCAGCCGCCGCATCACCCGCCGCACCATCAGCTCCTAATTCTGTAGCGCCTCGCGCAGATTCTATGCCGGCAACCAGCCAAAAACCTTCTCAAAACAGTGCTGTAGGTGCGGTCGGAGGTGCGGTGGGAAGCGCTGTAGCGCCAATAGCACCAACCTCATCGCCTTCAGCGCCCGCGCCGCAAGCTGGTGCGCCAGCAACAGGCGGCGGAGGTGGTGGCCCCCTGGGCGAATTCCGAAACCGCCTCGTGAGCGAGTTGCAGCTCAGCGCAGACCAGCAGCAAAAGCTCGATGCCCTGTTCACCGAGACTCGCCCTAAATTCGCCGCCATGCGCGATGCCACGCCCGAAGATCGCCCCAAGGTGCGGGAGCGCATCATGAGCGAGCTGCGCGCCAAGATCAACGATTTCCTCACGCCCGAGCAGAAAAACAAATACGCCGCACTGCTCGCAGAAATCGGCAACCGCACCAGTTCGCGTGGCCGCATCTACTTGCTCAACGAGCAAGGCAAACCCGTCGCATACAACGTGCGCCTAGGCATCACCGATGGCACATCCACTGAGCTCATGGTCGCGCCCAATTCGCCCAATGCAGAAGTCTTCAAAGAAGGCGCAATCGTGGTAACAGGCGTGATCGGCGCAGGCAGCACACCCGCCGCTGGTGCACGCCCCTCTGGCCCTCGCATGCCGTTCTGATCGCACTGTCTATGCCTCTGATCGAAGCGCGAGAGATCGTTAAAACCTACACCATGGGCGATCAAACCGTGCACGCCCTGCGCGGGGTGTCGCTGGATATTGCCGAGGGCGAGTTCGTCGCCATCATGGGCGCATCAGGCTCAGGCAAATCCACACTGATGAACATCATGGGCTGCTTGGATTTGCCTACCAGCGGCATCTATAGGCTTGCAGGTGAGAGCGTGGAAGGCATGCAAGGCGATCAGCTTGCCTCGATTCGTAATCGCAGAATTGGTTTTGTCTTCCAGCAATTCAATTTGCTGCCACGCACAAGTGCCCTAGAAAACGTCGAGCTGCCGATGGTCTATGCCGGTATCAAAGGTGATGTTCGCAAAGAAAAAGCCAAGGCGGCGCTGGCGCGAGTAGGCTTAGGCGCAAGAATGGATCACACTCCCGCCGAGCTCTCCGGTGGCCAGCAGCAGCGCGTGGCGATTGCCCGCGCCTTGGTGAATAGCCCTCAGCTGATTCTTGCCGACGAGCCCACCGGCGCACTAGACAGCCAAACCAGCGAAGACATCATGAAGCTGCTCACCGAGCTCAATGCGCAAGGCATGACAGTGGTGCTCGTCACGCATGAGCATGACGTGGCTGCATGGGCACGAAGGCGCATCGTGTTTCGGGACGGGCAGATGGTGGAGGATGTGGTGCAGAGTGCATGACAAAATGGGCACCAATGAAAGACATCCAACACTACATGCGCGAAGGCACGCTGCGTCTTGCTAGCCTGCCGCCGCTCTCGCTCTACATCCATTTGCCTTGGTGCTTGAAGAAGTGTCCGTATTGCGATTTCAATTCACATGAAGTGAGCGGTGGCGCGGGTCTGCAGCAAGATGTGGAGCAGCGCTACTTACAAGCCTTGATCGCTGATCTAGATATGAGCCTGCCGCTGATCTGGGGGCGCACGGTGCACAGCGTGTTTATCGGCGGTGGTACGCCGAGTTTGTTTTCTCCTGACAGCATTGATCAACTTCTTGCTGCCGTTCGCGCCCGATTGAGATTGGAAGCAGGCTGTGAGATCACGCTCGAAGCCAACCCCGGCACTTTTGAGAAAGACCGCTTCAAAGCCTTCCGCCAAGCTGGTGTGACGCGCCTGTCAATCGGCGTGCAGAGCTTCAACGATGCGCATCTCAAAGCCCTAGGCCGAGTCCATAACAGTGCGCAAGCCAAGGCAGCGATTGAAGAAGCAGCGATGAATTTCGATGCCTTCAATATCGATGTGATGTATGCCTTGCCTGGCCAAACGCTGGCCGAATGCGAACAAGACATTCAAACCGCACTCAGCTTCCAGCCGCCCCACATCAGCATCTATCACCTCACAATCGAGCCCAACACCTACTTCGCCAAATTCACGCCAAAAAATTTGCCTGTGGATGACGATGCCTACGACATGCTCGACCGCATCACCGAGCTCACAGCAGCGCAGGGCTTAGAGCGCTACGAAATCAGCGCCTTCGCCAAGCCAAACAAACGCTGCCTGCACAACACCAACTACTGGCAATTCGGCGATTACCTCGGCATCGGCGCTGGTGCACACGGCAAGCTCAGTTTCGCCCATCGCGTGATGCGCCAAACCAAAGCCCGTGAGCCCAAGCTCTATATGGACAAAGCGCTATCAGCCAACCCGTGGGATTGCATGGTGCAAGAAGCCGAAGTCACCAGGGCAGATCTCCCCTTCGAATTCATGCTTAACGCTCTACGCCTTACTGGTGGTTTCGCTCTAGCGGATTTCTCTGAACGCACGGGCCTCTCCATCACCTCGATCCAAAAGCAGCTTGAAGAGGCAGAAGCCAAAGGCCTGATCACCAGAGATTTCACCCACGTGCGCCCCACCGCTCGTGGCTTAGATTTTTTGAGCGACCTGCAAGCCCTGTTCCTCGCATAGATTAAAATACAGCCCTTCGGAGGTTTGGGTGAGCGG
Organism: Comamonadaceae bacterium; assembly: GCA_013297925.1. Classification (GTDB taxonomy): domain Bacteria; phylum Pseudomonadota; class Gammaproteobacteria; order Burkholderiales; family Burkholderiaceae_C; genus JANMDU01. The sequence continues at coordinate 43,975 of JAAFJC010000011.1, read as the reverse complement.
TTTAAACCAGCAGTCTTGAAAACTGCCGGGGATGTGAGTCCCCCGTGAGTTCGAATCTCACAGCCTCCGCCAGTTAGCAAAAAGCTCCCTACGTGGAGCTTTTTTTATTTTCCAGAATTCAAGCATGGCGCTCAAATCCACCATCTACAAAGCCAACATCCAGATCGCGGATATTGACCATAGCTACTATGCGGATCATGCGCTCACGCTGGCTCGGCATCCGAGCGAGACGGATGAGCGGATGATGATTCGGCTGGTGGCGTTTGCGCTGCAAGCGTATAAGTTGCAGAGCATTTGCAATGGCGATGGCACGCTGGCATTCGGCGCGGGCATGTCTGATCCCGATGAAGCCGATGTGTTTTTGAAGGATTTCACTGGCGCGATTCGCCTCTGGGTGGAAGTGGGGCAGCCGGAAGACAAGCCAATCATCAAGGCTTGCGGCAAGGCTGATGAAGTGCATGTGTATGCCTTTAATCACGCCACGCCTGTGTGGTGGAAGGGCATTCAAACCAAGCTTACGCGGCCACGCAATTTGAGCGTGTATCAGGTCGATAGCGTGGCGGCCAAAGCTTTAGAAACCTTGGCTGAGCGCAGCATGACAATACAAGCCACGATCCAAGAAGGCGTGCTCTCGCTCAGCAGCGAGAAGGGCTCGGTGGACGTGGAGCCCACCAAGTTGTTGTAATTCAGCAGATCAAGCCGCGGCCATATTGACCTTAGCGGAATCGCGAGCCAGCGCCTCGCGCGTGGCGTTCTTGCGATACCACACGGTGATTGCGGAGCTGGTGAGCACGATGAACAAACTGTAGAGCACCGGGATCAGCAAGACTTGTTGTTGCATTTCGCCTTGGAAGGTGAGCGTGACGATCAGCACGGCGAGCGGGCCGTTTTGAATACCGGTTTCCAAGCTGATGGTGCGAGAGCGATTCGTGTCTTGCTTGAGCATGCGTGAGAGCCAATAGCCCAAAAGCATGCCGAAAAGCCCTAGGCCTACCGCAGCGAAGAACACATACCAAGGCGTGGAAAGCAGCAATTGGTAATTGCGCGGCACCCATGAGACCACCAAGAAAAGGATCACGAAGATGCCGAGCATCGAGCCAATCAGTTCGATCGTGGCGCCCACGTTCGGATTGGTTTTGCGCAAGATCATGCCGATCACTGTGGGCACGAGCAGCACCACGAGCACTTGCGCCACGTTGGCCGCGGGAATCGCAAACTCACCCGTGACGCCAGCCATCTTGCTGTAAAACGAAATCAGCGATGGCACGGCGGCCACTGCCACGAGCGTGGATACGCTGGTCATCATGATAGACAGCGCCAACGCACCCTTGCTGAAGTAGGTGAAGATGTTGGATGTCGTCCCGCCGGGCATGCATCCCATGAGGATGAGGCCGACGGCGAGTGCGGGCGGCAAGCCAAGCAACACAGCCAGAAGGTAGCCCAAAAAAGGCATGATGCCATATTGGCAAACGATGCCCACGAGCACGCCCTTGGGCTTCTTAAATGCAATCAAAAAATCGCGGAATGTGAGTGATGCCCCCATGCCGAGCATGATCACCATCATCATCACGCCCAGCAGCTTGGTTTCGAGTTCGGTCAACATGATGTGCTTCCTTATTTCTTATTGAACTCAGCCTTGACTTCGGCTTTCAAATCTTTGCGCAGAATCTTGCCAACTGGCGACTTCGGCAACTCATCGCGAAAGACGATGGATTTGGGGATTTTGTAATCAGTCAGCAAAGTCTTGCAATGCGCGAGCACGGCTTCTTTGCTGAGCTCGCCAACGTAATCTGGATTTTTCACCACATAGGCGCGCACGGCTTCGCCTGATTTCGCATCGGGCATGCCGACGACGGCGGCTTCCAAAATCGCATCCATCTTGGCGAGCGCATCTTCAATTTCGTTGGGATAGACATTGAAGCCCGAGACGAGCACCAAATCTTTCTTGCGATCCACGATCTTGAAATAGCCTTGCGCATCCATCACGGCCACATCGCCCGTGTAGAGCCAGCCGTCTTTGATGATGGCCGCCGTCTCATCGGGGCGCTGCCAATAGCCTTTCATGGTTTGCGGGCCGCGCACGATCAGCTCGCCCGGCTCGCCTTGCGCCACGGGCACGCCCGCATCATCGACCAAGCGCACGTCTGTGCCCGGCACGGGGATGCCGATGCTGTCAGCCTTTGCAACTCCGCTCAACGGATTGAAGCTCACCACGGGCGAGCATTCCGTCAAGCCAAAGCCTTCGGCGATTCGAGTGCCGGTGATTTTTTGCCAGCGCTCGGCCACGGCATGGTGCAGCGCTGTGCCGCCAGCAATCGCGGCTTTGAGATGCTTAGGAGGAAAGGCGGTGAACCATTCTTCGTTCATCAAACCGTTGAACAGCGTGTTCACGCCAGTGATCCATGTCACGGGGTAATTCTCCAAAGCGCGTTGCAGATTTTGCACAGGGCGCGGGCTGGGGATCAAGATATTGCGGCCACCGATGTCCATGAAGGAGAGCAAATTCGCCGTAAAAGCGAAGATGTGATACAGCGGCAGCGCAGTGAGCACGCATTCGCCTTGCGCCATATGCGATTTACCCATGGCCAGCACCTGATCGACGTTGGCCAGCATGTTGGCATGCGTGAGCATGGCGCCCTTGCTCACGCCGGTGGTGCCGCCGGTGTATTGCAGAGCGACGATTTCGCTAGACGCCAAGTTTTGCCAATAGGCTTTTGTTTTGCCCGGAGCGTTCTTGGCTTTACCGGCTTCGAGGGCAGCCGCCAAGCGCTCAATTTTTTGTGGAAGGGTGGGAATGGGTGGCAGTACTTTGCTCCACACTTTCTGCACGCCACGCACGATCACATTGGGAATGGCGGGGAACATTTCCGATACGCCAGCGAGCACGACGCGCTCGATGGTTGTCTTCGGAATCACTTCAGCCAGCTTGTCGGCAAACATATCCACGATCACCAGCACGCGCGCGCCAGAATCTTTGAACTGATGCGCCATCTCGCTGGGTGTGTAGAGCGGGTTGGTGTTGACGAGCACGCAGCCTGCTTTGAAAATGCCGAACGCAACCACGGGGTAGGCAAGGCCGTTGGGGAGTTGCACGGCCACGCGGTCGCCTTGCTTCAAGCCACAGACTTCGCGCAGATACAGCGCAAACGCGTCAGACAGCTCACCCACTTGCGCGAAGCTCAAGCTACCATTCATGCCGTTGGGCACGACAGCTGTGTAAGCGGTTTGCTTGGCATAGCGCTCGCAGGCGCTGGCCACCATGTGGGCGAGGTTGGTGTAACGCGCTGCGGGCAATTCGCGGGCGATGGCACTGCCGTAAGCAGCCTCCCAAGGTTTTGTATCGTAAATCTGTGAATCAGCCATCAATGTCTCCAGCTTGTAAGCTATGGGACAGGATTCTCGCTAAAAGCTTTGATTTAGCCTAATCAAAACTGATTCAGCCTGACTCAGCTCAGGGCTTTTGCTACGGGAAACTACCGATTTTTACAGGGCGAACACTGCGCGAATTTCACCCGTTTGAATACCACGTGCATTGCGCAAAGGCTGTGGCGCCCAAGCCTTAAGTGCTTCTCGTTGTGAAGCATCAAGCCAGCCTAGTTGATCCATCGCCACGACAGCTGCGGCATACAGCGCTGGCATATGGCCGCTGATCATTTTGATGGCGATAGCCTCGCGCCGAGAGATGCTCGCGATGACTTGCACGCCATCCGCGCCGATTTTGGTGATCCAGTCGCCTCGACCTGCTTGCGTGAAGGCGAGATCGTTACGGGCGGTGCCGGAGATCATTTCGGGGTGTGCCACAAAAGCATCTCGCAGCACTGCGAAGTGCTCGCCAAGCTCGCTATCGGCTTTGCCGCTGGCCAGCCGCGCAAAGGCATACGCCAAATTGTGCAGGGGCATGGCGTAGTTGGGCGCTGAACAGCCGTCTGTGCCGGCGATGAGTTGCGTGGCATCTGTTTTGGTCGCTTGCATCACACTCTTGTGAATGGCTTGCTGTAATGGATGCTCTGGAGAGAGGTAATTGGCGAGGCTATGACCATGCTGCACGCAATAGCCCAGAAAGCCTGCATGCTTGCCGCTGCAATTGTTATGGCGTTCGTCAAACTGCAAACCTTCAGGCGCATTCAAGCCGCCATAAGAAAAGCGCAGCGGCACATGGCAGCCGCATTGCAAAGCCTTGTAGGGTTGCCCGACCTTGCGCAGCATGTCATCGACCTGCGCCACATGCATATCTTCCCCGTTGTGGCTGGCACAAAGGAGGGCGGTTTGCTTTTGATCAAAGCCGAAGTGCTTCAAACCACCGCTTTGCAGGAAAGGCAAGGCTTGAAACGGCTTGAGCGTGGAGCGGGTGAAGCTCAGAGCCTGCGCGTCGCCTGCGCTGCGCAGCAATTGGCCTTTTGCGTTAACAACTGCAATCGCCCCGGAATGCACGATCTCGGGCAGATTGCCTCGGGTGTATTCGATCAGCGGTATAAATTTCATAGCAAACTATCAAGTATTTATACCAGCAAGCAAGCCTTTTTTCTCAATATAAGCCACCACGTCGCTCACACCACTCAGCGTCTTGAGATTCGTCATCACGTAGGGGCGATTGGCCGATGGACGCATGCGTTTCGTATCCGCTTCCATCACTTCCAGATTCGCGCCCACATGCGGTGCGAGATCGATTTTGTTGATCACAAAGAGATCGCTCTTGGTGATACCGGGGCCGCCTTTGCGCGGAATCTTTTCGCCCGCGGCCACGTCGATCACGTAAATCGTGAGATCACTCAGTTCGGGGCTAAAGGTGGCCGCAAGGTTATCGCCGCCGCTTTCTACGAAGACGATATCCGCATTCGGGAATTGTTCCAGCATGCGGTCAATCGCTTCGAGGTTGATCGAGGCATCTTCACGAATCGCAGTATGCGGGCAGCCGCCAGTTTCCACACCCATGATGCGCTCCGCAGGCAAAGCGCCGCTCACGGTAAGGATGCGTTGGTCTTCTTTCGTGTAGATATCGTTTGTGATCGCCACGAGATCGTATTTCTCGCGCATGGCTTTGCAGAGCATTTCTAGCAGCGTCGTCTTGCCTGAGCCGACTGGGCCACCGATACCTACGCGTAGTGGCGGAAGCTTCTTGGTGCGGTTTTTGATGTGGTGGAGGTTGGACATGGTTGGATTTCTAAAGATTGAAGACTAACAGCCGGACGCAGAAGACGCAAAGGTTACGCAGAAAACGCAGAAAAATTCAAAGAAAAAACAGAAAAATCTGTTGTGAATTAACTTTCTCTGATGCATTTCTTTTTGGTATTCCTTCTGCGTAACCTTTGCGTCTTCTGCGTCCGGTCTTTGCATTTGGTTTTGTACTGTCAAGATCGAAACAGCCTCGAATACTGTGTCTCATGCTGCGCCGAGAGAATGGCCAACATTGGCGTGAAAGCTTGCCGCTCGCTGTCGGGGAGTTGCAATGCGGTTTCAACCACAGCGGGAATCTCCGCAGCCAATTGCTGCAAGATACGCTGCCCGGCCGTTTGGCCGAGCGGCACGGCTTTGATCGCAGCTTGCACCATGTTTTCTGCCCAGCCGAAGGTGAAGGCCAGGGCAATGTCTCGGGTGCTGGCTTGCGTGGGAGCAGCGGCTAGTGCGAAGGCGATGGGGTAGGTGGGAATTTGATCGCCCAACCAGTTTGTGGCATCCAGCTCGGGGGCTTGCGTTTTAAGCCACTCCACCAAGGAGCGCCCCATCTGCTCAGTTTGCAGACGCAGCTCTAAGGTTTCGCGGGTTTGCAGCACCCAAGCGTTGAGTTCTTGCACGCGCTGCACATCATCGCGCCGAATCGCGGCGACTGCTTTGCACAGTGCCGCTAGATCGCCACGCGCCAAGCTGATATGCAATTGATCTTTCAGCCAATCTGCTATCGAATCAGGAGCTATTCGCGCAGATTCTATGCCGGCCTCTAGCCCTTCTGAGTATGAAAAGCCACCGATGGGCAAAGCAGGTGAGGCGAGCCAGATCAGTTGTAGCAGGCTGCTGGCGGGCAGCGCTTGAGGCTGTGAATCAAAGATGCGGCGCATGGCTAGCGCTGCTCAGTGCGCATGGCCATGGTTGCAATCGGGCCCATGCACATGCGGCTTGGCGGGCGCTGCTGCAATCGGAATGGCGCTGAGTTTGGCGTTGGCCGTTGGCGCAGGTGCGTGGCTGTGGTCATGATCGTGGCTATGGCTATGCCCACCATGCGAAGAGTAGGCGCCGTTTTCCGGCTCAAACGATTGCGTCACCTCATTCACGATCAAATGCATCGCGCGCAGCATCTCGGCCAGCACATGATCCGGCTCAATCTTTAAATGATCAGGTTTGAGCTCAATCGGCACATGCCGATTGCCCAAGTGATACGCGGCGCGAGTTAAATCAAAGGGCGAGCCGTGCGCTGTGCAATGCGTAATCCGCAGCACCGGCTGGCCAGATGCGATCACGCGCACCAGCGAGCCGTCTTCCGCCACCAACACATCCCCGCCGCGCACGACCACGCCTCGCTGCAAAAACACACCAAGCTGTCGCCCACCTGAGTCAGTGCAATCAAAGCGACTTTTTTGCCGCACATCCCAATCGAGTTCTACCGTGTGAGCGCGCTTGAGCAAAACCGATGCGAGCCCCGCGCCTTGGGGCATGAGTTTAGAAGCAGTGATCATTTTTTTAAAAGAGGAAATACCGCTGCGCCATCGGCAGGCTCTTGGCGGGCTCGCAGGTGAGGAGTTGGCCGTCGGCGCGGACTTGGTAGGTTTGCGCGTCGATTTCCATTTTGGGCAGGTAATGGTTGTGAACCATATCGCGCTTGGTGATCTTGCGGTTGTTTTTGACGACGCCGATGGTTTTCTGCAAACCGTAGCGCTCGTGCACGCCTGCGGCATGGCCGGCTTGAGAGATGAAGCTGAGGCTGCTTTTGTGCAGGCTGCGGCCAAAGCTGCCAAACATGGGGCGGTAGTGAACTGGCTGGGGGGTGGGGATGCTGGCGTTGGGGTCGCCCATGGCGGCCATCGCGATGCTGCCGCCCTTCAAGATGAGGGCGGGCTTCACGCCAAAGAACGCGGGTTTCCAGATCACGATATCGGCCCATTTGCCCACTTCTAGGCTACCCACTTCATGGCTGATGCCGTGGGAGATGGCGGGATTGATGCCGAGCTTGGCGATGTAGCGTTTGGCGCGGGCGTTGTCGTTGCGCTCTGTGTCGCCCGGCAGTTTGCCGCGCTGCTGCTTCATCTTGTGCGCGGTTTGCCAGCAACGGGTGATGACTTCGCCGACGCGGCCCATGGCTTGTGAATCCGAGCTGAACATGCTGATTGCGCCGAGATCATGCAGGATGTCTTCAGCGGCAATGGTTTCTTTGCGGATGCGGCTCTCGGCAAAGGCGAGGTCTTCCGCAATCGAAGCATCGAGATGGTGGCAGACCATGAGCATGTCCACATGCTCGTCGAGCGTGTTGACGGTGTAGGGCATGGTGGGGTTGGTGGAGCTGGGCAGGAAATTGGCTTCGCCCACCAAGCGCATGATGTCGGGCGCATGGCCGCCGCCTGCGCCTTCGACGTGGAAGGCGCAGAGTGTGCGGCCTTTGGTGGCGGCCAGCGTATCTTCCACAAAGCCGGATTCATTGAGCGTGTCGCTGTGTAGCGAGATTTGGGTATCAGTCAGCTCGGCTACATCGAGGCAATTGCTGATCGCGGCGGGCGTGGAGCCCCAGTCTTCATGGAGCTTCAGGCCAATCGCGCCAGCGTGGATCTGATCAAGCAAACCCTGCGGTAATGAGGCATTGCCTTTGCCGAGAAAGCCGAGGTTCATGGGGAAGGCATCAGCCGCTTGCAGCATGCGCTCGATATGCCAAGCGCCGGGTGTGCAGGTGGTGGCTAGTGTGCCGGTGGCGGGGCCCGTGCCGCCGCCAAACATGGTGGTTACGCCGCTGGCCAGGGCTTCTTCAATTTGCTGCGGGCAGATGAAATGGATGTGAGTATCAATGCCACCGGGCGTGACGATATTGCCTTCAACGCTGATGATTTCTGTACCGGGGCCGATGATGATGTCCACGCCGCTTTGCGTGTCGGGATTGCCGGCTTTGCCGATGGCGACGATGCGGCCGTTTTTTAAGCCGATGTCTGCTTTAACGATGCCCCAATGATCGACGATGAGGGCGTTGGTGAGCACGGTATCGACTGCACCTTCGGCTCGTGTGCGTTGGCTTTGCGCCATGCCATCGCGGATCGTCTTGCCGCCGCCGAATTTGACTTCTTCGCCGTAACCGCCTGCTTGCAATGTGAAGTCTTTTTCGACTTCGATGATGAGGTCGGTATCCGCGAGGCGAACTCGGTCCCCAACTGTAGGGCCGAAGATTTCAGCGTAAGCACGTTTTTGTATTGTGGCCATCAGAGCGCTCCCTGTACTTGGGCGTTGAAGCCATAAACTTTTCTATCACCCGCGAAGTCAACGAGCTCGACGGTGCGCTGCTGCCCCGGCTCAAAGCGCACAGCCAAGCCCGAAGCGATGTTCAAGCGCATGCCGCGAGCAGCAGCGCGGTCAAAGCTGAGCGCAGTGTTCGTCTCCGCAAAGTGGTAATGCGAGCCCACTTGGATCGGGCGGTCACCGGCATTCTTCACAACCAGCGTGATTGCGCGCCGCCCTACATTGAGCTCATGCGAGCCTTCGTCGATGAGCATTTCACCGGGTGTCATACGGCGCTCACTTCTTGGAAAGCCACACGGCTACGGCAATCAGCACGCCCAGCGCAGCCAAGCCAGCGACATCGCTCATATGCCAGTGAGAGCCCGTCAAACCATGCCCCTCATGAGCAAACACTGCTGTTGCCGGCATAAATATTGCGCAAACAGCTATAAATTTGATAGTTTTCATTTTTTCTCCGAGATGTTGTACAGCGAGGATTCGGGCGCATTCATCACCAAAGCGAAGCGCTCTGCGGCGGATTTGCCAATGTTCATATTGCCAAGAGGAGCTTGCGCGCTGGCGGGGATGCGGTAGGTCACAGCTTTGTCGCTTTTCTTTTTGCGAATTTCAATCACGGCCATGAAGCTTTCATCGGTTGATTTTGGCAACACAGTGAGGCTGCGCTGGCCAGCGGATGCCGCCGTAGCGAGAGTGATGCCATCGGCCACACAGGCGCAGGGCGCTTTCGCGCCTTCAGTGACGGTGACTTCCACATCACGCCGCTTCGCGCCCAAGCGCTTCAATGCATCTTCACCGATGCGAATGCCCAAAGCGATATGCGAGCCGAAGCCGCCGTGGACGACCTCGCCCCATGTGACCCAATCTTGCGCGGAGATGGTGGTGGCATCGTTCGGGTCACCATGTGCATGGGCTGAGGGGGCAGTACAGAGGATCAACGCAGTCGCTATTGAAAAAATAGCACGTTGCGCAGATTTCATGCCGGTAAACAGATGTTTTTTCATAAAGATCACTGGATAGGCTGATGCACAGTCACTAGCTTCGTGCCATCAGGAAACGTGGCCTCAATTTGAATGTCGGGGATCATCTCAGCGATACCGTCCATCACATCGGCTTTCGTGAGCACATTGCGGCCTTCGCTCATGAGCTGCGCCACGGTTTTGCCATCACGCGCGCCTTCCATCACAGCGGCGCTAATGAAAGCAATGGCTTCGGGGTAATTGAGCTTCAGGCCGCGTGCTTTGCGGCGCTCAGCCAAAAGCGCGGCGGTGAAGATGAGGAGTTTGTCTTTTTCGCGAGGTGTCAGTTCCATAGCTTCATTATCTGGGAATCGCGGCGCTTTGCAAGTGCGCAACCCATCTTGGTGCATGCGCCGAATGACGTAGCTAATAGCCCATGCTCGTCGGGCACAATTGACTCATGACCCCCGCCGACGCATCCTCATCTCAGCCAACAGCAGAAGCTGGCGCAGTGCAAAAAGTCATCAAAATTCGGCGCGATTACAACTCTTGGGTGGCCAGCGAGAGCATGGAGGATTACGCGCTGCGCTTCACGCCTCGGCGCTTTCGGCTTTGGTCTGAGATGAAGGTGGCGAACACGGCGTTTGGCGCGGCTTCGTTTTTGATCTTGGAGGCCGTGGGCGCGACGCTGCTGGTGCAATACGGTTTCATCAACGCGCTTTGGGCAATTCTCGCCACAGGGCTGATCATCTTCCTCGCTGGCTTGCCGATCTCGGTGTATGCCGCGCGCTACGGGGTGGATATGGATTTACTCACGCGCGGGGCTGGTTTTGGCTACATTGGCTCGACCATCACTTCGCTCATCTACGCCACGTTTACTTTCATCTTCTTCGCGCTTGAGGCCGCTGTGATGGCTTACGCCTTGGAGCTGGCTTTTGGCATTCCTCCCGCTTGGGGCTATTTGATCTGCGCCTTGGTGGTGATCCCGCTGGTGCTTTATGGCATCACCACCATCAGCCGATTGCAGGTATGGACGCAACCTCTTTGGATTTTCTTGCTGATCTTGCCTTTCATTTTTGTTTTCAACGCGCATCCGGGCATTCTGAGTGAGCTGCAGCTTTATGCCGGAGAAAACGGCAAGGGCGGTAATTTCAATTTGCTCTACTTCGGCGCAGGCATGACGGTTGGGGTGGCTTTGATCACGCAGATGGGTGAGCAAGTGGATTACTTGCGCTTCATGCCGGAGAAGACGAAAGAAAACCGCAAAAAATGGTGGATTGCCACACTGATCGGCGGCCCCGGCTGGGTGATCCCCGGTGTGCTCAAAATGCTGGGCGGCTGCTTGCTGGCGTATCTGGCGATCAGCTTATCCGTGCCTGTAGACCGAGCGGTTGATCCCAACCAAATGTATCTCGCGGCCTACAACGCAGGCTTTGCGAATTACGGCTGGGCGGTGGCGATCACCATGATCTTCGTCGTCGTCTCGCAAATCAAAATCAATGTGACGAATGCTTATGCCGGCTCGCTCGCATGGAGCAATTTTTTCTCGCGCCTCACGCACAGTCATCCGGGGCGCGTGGTCTGGGTGATCTTCAATATCTTCATCGCGCTGGTACTGATGGAGCTCAATGTGTTTAAAGCGTTGGGTGAAGTGCTAGGGCTCTATTCCAATGTGGCGATTGCCTGGATGATGGCTGTGGTAGCGGATTTAGTGATCAACAAACCGCTGGGTTTGTCACCCAAAGGCATTGAATTCAAGCGAGCCCATTTGTATGACATCAACCCCGTGGGCGTGGGCGCGATGGGCATTGCTTCGGTGCTTTCGGTGATGGCCTATCTGGGCGCGTTTGGTGAGCTGGCGCAGGCATTCTCGGCGTTGATTGCCTTGGTCACCGCCATGATTTGCGCGCCTTTGATTGCTTGGATCACGAAGGGAAAATATTACATCGCGCGAGAGAGCGAATGGCGTGATGAAAACTACCTCGGCAAAAAGCTCCAACCAGCCCGTGAGCGCATCTGCGTGATCTGCGAGCGCGCTTACGAAGGCGAAGATATGGCGCATTGCCCCGCTTACCAAGGGCCGATTTGCAGCCTGTGCTGCACGCTGGATGCGCGTTGCGATGATCTCTGCAAACCGCAGGCCAAGCTATCGAGCCAGTGGGCGGCAGTCTTGCAACGCGTGTTGCCCAAGAGAATGTGGCCCTACATTCATTCAGGGCTCGGGCATTATTTGTTGCTGATGGCCATCGTTGCGCCGCTGCTCGCGGTGTTTTTTGGCTTGCTCTACCGAGAGCAGTTTTCCTTGTTTGCAGAAGGCGCAGATAACTTTGCCACTGAATTGCAATCGGGTTATCTCAAAGCTTTTCTCGCGCTGCTGCTGATTGCGGGCATTGTCTGCTGGTGGCTCGTGCTCGCGCACAAGAGCCGCATGGTGGCGCAGGAAGAATCGAATCGGCAGACCGAAGCGCTGATGCGAGAGATTGAGTCGCACAAAATCACCGATCAGCAATTGCAAGAGGCCAAAGAGCTGGCCGAGAGCGCGAATTTGGCCAAGAGCCGCTATATCAGCGCCATCAGCCACGAGCTGCGCACGCCGCTCAATTCTATTCTTGGCTATGCACAGTTGCTCGATGAAGATGCCGCCATGCCTGCGAAAACCCGCCAGGCCGTCACGGTAATCAAGCGCGGCGGCGATCATTTGCTCTCGCTGATTGAAGGCACGCTGGATCTCGCGCAGATCGAAGGTGGCAAGCTCAAACTCGATGTGAAGCCGGTTTATTGGCTCGATACGCTCGAAGAAATTCGCAATCTCTTCGCCCTGCAAACCGCAGAAAAAGGCCTGCGCTTTGAGTTCGATGCGCCTGCGAATTTGCCGCCACTCGTGCGGGCTGATTTAAAGCGTCTGAGGCAAGTGCTGATCAATTTACTGGGCAACGCGGTGAAGTTCACATCCAGCGGCTCGGTGACTTTCCGCGTGCGCCATGCGCGCGAGATGGCCAGCTTTGAAATCATCGACACGGGGCCGGGCATGAGTGAAGCCGTGGTGCAAAAAGTGTTTGAGCCCTTCGAACGAGGTGGCAGCAGCGCGGGTACAAGTGGCGCAGGCCTGGGGCTCACCATTGCCAAAATGCTTGTGGATTTGATGGGCGGGGAGCTGAGCGTGAGCACAAAGCTTGGGCAAGGCAGCAATTTCAAAGCGCGTGTGTTTTTGCCCGAGCTGCGAGAGGGTGCAGGGCAGGGCGCGATGCTGCCGAAAAAGCGGCGCACTGGCTACGCGGGTGAGCGCATCCGCGTGCTCACGGTAGACAACGAAGAAGCGGATCGCGATGTGCTCATGCAGCGCCTTGGGGCGCTTGGCTTTGAGATGAGCCAAGCCGCATCGGGCGAGCAATGCTTGCAACTGCTGGCCAGCGGTTTGCAGCCCCACATCATCTTCATGGATTTGGCCATGCCGGGGCTCGATGGCTGGCAAACCATTGCCGCGCTGCGCGCCGCAGGCTACCGCGCGCCGCATGTGGCCATCGTCTCGGCCAATGCCTTTGATAAATCGCTGGACAACACGGTGGGCATCACGCCCGCAGATTTTTTCGTCAAACCCATCGTGCTCGATGAGCTGCTTGATTGGATCGGCCAGCGCCTCGGCTTGCTATGGATTGAGGATCACTCCGCGCACAATATTCGCCGGCTAGAGGCTCAAAACACGCCAAAGTCTTCAGAAAAAATTATCTTTCCAGACGGTGCCACCCTCCAAGCCATGCTCGGCCACGCCCGCTTGGGCTACTATCGTGGCATCAGCAGCGCGCTCGATGCATTGCAATCTCCCGAGCATGGCGCTTTTGTGGCGCGCATCCAAACCTCGCTCAAAGCCTATCAATTCGACGCGATTGCTCAGTTTATTCAAACCGCTTTAGATGAATCCTGATTTACCCGATGCCTTGATCGAGCAGCCTGTCGTCTTGATCGTGGACGACGTGCCCGACAACGTGAGCCTGCTGCACGATGCGATGGAGCAGGCTGGCTACACCGTGCTTGTGGCGCTCGATGGCGCAAGCGCTTTGCAACGCGCCGCCGAAGCCTTACCCGATGTGATCTTGCTCGATGCCCGCATGCCCGGCATGGATGGCTTTGAAGTGGCGCGGCGCTTGAAGGCGGATGCCGAAACGAGCCACATCCCCATCATCTTCATGACGGGATTGACTGAGACCGAGCACATTGAAGCCGCGCTCGCCGCCGGCGGTGTGGATTACGTCACCAAGCCCGTCAAGCCTAGAGAGGTGATCGCCCGCATGCGTGTGCACCTGAATGCCGCCCGCGCCCAGCGCCAAGCCCGCAATGCGCTCGATGCCTTCGGCTATGCCAGCATCACCGTGCGCTTGGCAGACGGCAAACTCATGTGGCAAACGCCGTTGGCACGCGAGCTGCTCATGCGCTATTTCGGCACCAGTGCGCCAGAGACGCCAGAAAAAGTGCTCCTCTGGATTCGTCAAAGCGTGCAGCGCTTGGGCGATGCAGTGAACGCCACAAACTTCGAGCCTTCAAGATTAGTCATCGACAACGCAGACCGCCGCCTCAGCTTCCGCCTGCACCAGCAAACCGGAGACAGCGATGCCGGCGGTGATTGGCTCATCGTTATGCGAGAGAGCAACGACACCACTATTCTTGAGAGCATGAGCAGCCAATTCGGCCTCACCGCGCGTGAAGCCGAAGTGCTGTACTGGGTCGTCAAAGGCAAAATCAACCGCGATATCGGCGATATCCTAGGCACCAGCCCCGCCACCGTGAAAAAACACTTAGAGCGCATCCACGCCAAAATGGGCGTCGAGACTCGCACTGCGGCAGCGGCGATGGCGCTGAATCGCATCAAGCAGTTGCATCCTCAGTTTGAGGGGTGAATTTAGATCGAAAATGGCATATTGCCGGCGTATTTACTGCGTAGAGTGCTATTGAAGTCGTAGTGTTCGCTCTTTGTGTACGCCTTGGTCAGAACGCACGCTGCGCCAGCGCCGTAGCCATGCCGCACGAGCCCCGGCCCGCTTCGCGGTGAGCCTGTGCAGTACTCAGAATTTGATCTTCGATGGCCGGCTTCTTATCAAGCGAATCATCAAATTCTTCCGTGCTTCCAGCCCGGAGCTCTGATTGTGCTGCATGGCCACGGCACTGCCACATCGTGCTTTTAGCGATATTTTCATTTGCGCTCTAACACTGTTACCCTCGCGGCGGGCTGCGGACAGTGTGATTGCGCCCGATTGAGCAGCGAGCTCGAAGCACGCAGTGAGCAGGGCCGAAGAGGCACCCTTGTTTGAGCGAAGCGAGTTTGGGTGCCGTGCCCTAATCGCGAGTACTGCAGATGCTCCCCCGAAGGGGTCGCTGCTCTGGGCGCAAGCGCACTGCCCGTAGCCTGCCGCGAGACGCCAACCACCTTCGACTGCATACGCCATTCAGCGTACAAGCCGCCAAAGTTAGCCATGCGGCGTATGGTTCGCCCGAGCCAAATCCAAGAAGATGCATTTGTCCGCAACCAGCGGCTACTCATTTTTCTTGGAGAATTTTCAATGGATCGTCGCGAAACTATCAAATCGCTCAGCGCTGCAACAGCCGTTGCACTGTCTGGCGTATCTAGCAATGTCATGGCGCAAGCCGGTGGCACGATTAAGGTCGGCATTTTGCACAGCTTGTCTGGCACGATGGCTATTTCTGAGACGGTGCTCAAAGACACCGTGCTCATGGCGATTGAAGAGATCAATGCCAAGGGTGGCGTGATGGGCAAGAAGCTCGAAGCTGTGATCGTTGATCCCGCATCCAACTGGCCGCTGTTTGCTGAGAAGACCAAGCAATTGCTCACGCAAGATAAAGTCTCGGTGATTTTCGGCTGCTGGACTTCTGTGTCTCGCAAGTCTGTGCTTCCAGTGGTTGAAGAACTCAACGGCCTGCTGTTCTACCCCGTGCAATACGAAGGCGAAGAGCTTTCTAAGAACGTGTTCTACACCGGCGCAGCGCCTAACCAGCAAGCTATTCCCGCTGTGGACTACCTGATGAGCAAAGACGGCGGCGCAGCCAAGCGCTGGGTCTTGCTCGGTACCGACTATGTGTACCCACGCACCACCAACAAAATCCTGCGCGCTTACTTGAAGAGCAAGGGCGTGGCTGACAAAGACATCGACGAGAAATACACCCCATTCGGCCACTCTGACTATCAAACCATCGTGGCAGATGTGAAGAAATTCGCTGCGGGCGGCAAGACGGCTGTGGTCTCCACCATTAACGGTGATTCCAACGTGCCTTTCTACAAAGAGCTGGGCAATGCTGGCCTCAAGGCCAAGGACGTGCCCGTGGTCGCCTTCTCGGTGGGCGAAGAAGAGCTGCGCGGTGTGGACACCAAGCCACTCGTTGGCCACTTGGCTGCTTGGAACTATTTCCAGAGCATCAAGAACCCAGCCAACGACGAGTTCATCAAAAAATGGAGCGCTTACGCCAAAGCCAAAGGCATCGCTGGCCACAAAGACAAGCCGCTGACCAACGACCCGATGGAAGCCACCTACATCGGCATCAACATGTGGAAGCAAGCGGTTGAGAAAGCTAAGTCTGTGGAAGTGGACAAAGTGATCGCTGCCATGGCAGGCCAGACCTTCAAAGCACCATCCGGCATCACCAGCAAAATGGATGAGAAAAACCATCACCTGCACAAGAGCGTGTTCATTGGCGAAATCAAGGCCGATGGTCAGTTCAACGTGGTGTGGAAGACGCCTGGCCCAGTGAAGGCTAAGCCATGGAGCCCCTACATTCCTGGCAACGAGAAGAAGCCTGACGAACCAGCGAAGAAAGCCTAATGACCCGATGAGATAAGCATGAAGGGCGGCTTGGCTGCCCTTCATGTTTTGAGACTTCTCGTGTGCGCATGCGTCTGTGCAACGGCGTATGGGCGATCAGCGTGCTCACATGACAGGTTTTTCTATGATTCAAAAAATTCTTTACGCAGCGCTGCTTAGCTTAGCGCTGTTGCACTCAGCGCCAACGGCGGCGCTAACTGCGCAGGAGGCGCAGGGCATGGCCATCGGTGAATCTGATGCCCGCATCGAGGCTGTCAACAAAGCCTTGGCCAATGCTGACGATAAAACTGCCGCCTTCATTCAAGCCCTGAGTGACGATGCGGTGAAGACCGCCAGCGGCAAGGTCTTCATCGTGCGCGATGACAAAGCCATTGATCCAGTGACAGGCCAAGCTACTGCCCTGCCCGAAGGCGCGGAAGATGTGATCAACAACAACCGGATGCGCGGCGAGCTCGATACCGCGCAAGCTTCACTGAAACTTTTTTCTAAAGACGACAAACTGCGTGGCGAAGCGATCGCCGCGCTGCTCAAAGACCCTGACGAATCCAAGCTCGGCTTGGTGGAGAAAGCGCTAGCAGCGGAGGCTAATCCTGAGCTGAAAGCAAAACTCGGCCTTGCCCGTGCCGCCGCGATGCTGGGCAGCTCTGACAAAGCCAAGCGCCTCGAAGCTGCCAAGACCTTGGCTGACAGCAAAGACCCCGCCACGCAACTCCTCCTCAACGAGCGATTGAAGCAAGAGAGCGATGCCGAAGTGAAAGCGCAGCTCGAAGCATCGCTGGCCAAAATCAAATCGTCCCTAGGTTTGGGCGAGACGCTGGGTGTGATGTTTACCGGCATCAGCTTGGGCTCGATCTTGCTGCTCGCCGCGCTCGGCCTGGCCATCACCTACGGCCTCATGGGCGTGATCAACATGGCGCATGGCGAGCTGATCATGATTGGCGCGTATGCCACCTATGTGGTGCAAAACCTGTTTCGCCAATACTTGCCCGGTGCGTTTGATGCGTATTTGCTCGCCGCGATTCCTGTAGCCTTCATGGCTTCAGCGTTGGTTGGCGCGGCGATGGAGCGCACGGTGATTCGCTTTCTCTACGGACGGCCTTTGGAGACGCTGCTGGCCACTTGGGGCATCAGCCTGATCTTGATGCAGCTCGTGCGCACGATCTTTGGTGCGCAAAACGTGGGTGTAGAAAACCCTTCGTGGATGAGCGGCAATTTTGCATTGCTGCCTAATCTTTCGCTGCCGTACAACCGCGTGATGATCGTGCTGTTTGCCATCCTCGTGCTCGTGGGCGTGAGCTTGGTGATCAGCAAAACGCGCCTCGGTCTCTTCGTGCGCGGCGTGACGCAGAACCGCCCGATTGCTGCTTGCATGGGCGTGAACACGGCGCGGATCGATACCTATGCTTTCTCGCTTGGCTCGGGCATTGCTGGCTTGGCAGGTTGTGCGCTGAGCCAGATCGGCAACGTGGGGCCTGATCTTGGGCAGAGCTATATCGTCGATTCCTTCATGGTCGTGGTGCTCGGTGGCGTCGGGCAATTGGCGGGTACGGTGTATGCGGCACTCGGTTTGGGCGTGCTCAATAAATTCTTGGAAGGCTGGTCAGGCGCAGTGCTGGCCAAGATTTCGGTGCTGGTGTTCATCATCATCTTTATCCAAAAACGCCCGCAAGGCATCTTCGCCATCAAAGGCAGGAGTGCAGAAGCATGAGTAGTAGCGCTCCACACAACTCCGTTCGCTCTGATGGCGAAGCCCCAGCGAACCCTTCGACAAGCTCAGGGCGAACGGTTGTTTTGCCGTCAGCAGCACCGTTGATGACCAAACGCGGCTGGAGCGCATTTCTCGTCGCTCTCATCATCGTCTGCGCCGGTGCGCCCGTGCTCAATCTCATGGTGCCCGACAGCAGCATGTTTCACCTCAGCGATTTCGCCATCAGCCTGATCGGCAAAATCATGTGCTACGCCATCTGCGCGTTGGCGATGGATTTGATCTGGGGCTACACCGGCATCTTGAGCCTCGGCCATGGCCTCTTCTTCGCGCTTGGCGGCTATGCGATGGGCATGTATTTGATGCGCCAAATTGGCTTGGATGGCAACTACAAAAGCGAGTTGCCAGATTTCATGGTGTTCCTCGACTGGAAGGTGTTGCCTTGGCATTGGCTGGGCAGCAGCTCCTTCATTTTCCAAATGGCGATGGTGGTGCTCGCGCCCGGTTTGCTCGCGCTGGTGTTTGGCTTCTTTGCCTTCCGCTCGCGCATCAAGGGCGTGTATTTCTCGATCATCACGCAGGCGCTCACATTCGCTGCCATGCTCTTGTTCTTCCGCAACGAAACAGGCTTCGGTGGCAATAACGGCTTCACCGATTTCAAGCGCATCTTGGATATTCCGATTGCGCAGCCGTCCACACGCATGGTGCTCTTTGTGCTCACGGGCTGCACGCTGCTGGGCTTTTATATCTTCTCGCGTTGGCTCGTGCAAAGCAAGTTTGGTCGCGTGTTGCAAGCGATTCGCGATGCTGAAAGCCGCGTGATGTTCTCCGGCTACAACCCTGTGGCCTACAAGCTCACGATCTGGGTGATCTCGGCCATCATGTGCGGCATTGCTGGTGCGCTGTATGTGCCGCAGGTGGGCATCATCAATCCGGGTGAAATGTCCCCCGCCAATTCGATTGAGATGGCGATTTGGGCGGCAGTCGGTGGTCGCGCGACTTTGATTGGGCCGATAGTGGGCGCGTTCGCAGTGAACGGCGCGAAGAGCTGGTTCACAGCAGCCTTTCCCGAGTATTGGCTGTATTTCTTAGGCGCGATTTTTGTGATCGTGACCTTGTATTTACCGCAAGGCATTGTGGGCTTGGTGCGCAAGTTCACCAGTAAGAAAGAAGGGGAGCGAGCATGACCCCCGATTTGATGGAGCAGGGCGCCAAGCGTCTGCAAGCCGCGCTAGAGCAGCCCGTGATGGGCAAAACGGAATCCGGTGGCCGCAATGCAGGCTATGGCCGCTTGAGCACGGTGGGCGAGGTGGACACCACGCATGGCCGTATTCTGTATCTCGAAGATGTGAGCGTGAGCTTTGATGGCTTCAAGGCGATCAACGGCCTTTCGCTCGACATCGCCCCCGGCGAGCTGCGCTGCATCATCGGGCCCAACGGCGCAGGCAAGACGACGATGATGGACATCATCACCGGCAAAACCCGCCCCAACAGCGGCACAGTCTTCTTCGGCTCAACGATTGATCTGCTGCGCTTTAACGAATCGCAAATCGCGCAAATGGGTATTGGCCGAAAATTCCAAAAGCCCACCGTGTTTGAGCAGCTCACGGTGTTTGAAAATTTAGAGCTGGCTTTGAAGACGAACAAGGCCGTCAAGCATTCAGTCTTCTTCAAGCTCGATTCCGCGCAGAGTGATCGCCTCGCGCATGTGCTGCAAACGATTCATCTGGCAGATAGTGTGATCCGCATGGCTGGCAACCTAAGCCACGGCCAGAAGCAATGGCTGGAGATTGGCATGCTGTTGATGCAAGATCCTAAACTGCTGCTGCTCGATGAGCCGGTGGCGGGCATGACGGATGAAGAGACGGTGCGGACTGCTGAGCTTTTCTTGAGCCTGAAGAAGCATCACAGCCTCGTCGTCGTCGAACACGACATGAGCTTCATCGAGCGCATCTCAGAAAAAGTGACCGTGTTGCACGAAGGCTCAGTGCTAGCAGAAGGCACACTCGCGCAAGTTCAAAACAACGAAAAAGTCATCGAGGTGTATCTTGGCCGCTGAACACGCACCCGTCCTCGCCGTCAAAGAAGTCCACCAATACTACGGCGGCTCGCACATCCTGCGCGGTATCAACCTCGAAGCCCGCTTAGGCAAAGTCACCGTGCTGCTCGGGCGCAATGGCGTCGGTAAGACGACGCTGCTCAAATCCCTCATGGGCTTGGTGCCGATTCGCTCTGGCAGCATTGAATTCGATGGCAAGCCAATCGAGAAGGCTACATCGTACGAACGCGCCAGAGCCGGCATCGGCTTCGTGCCCCAAGGCCGAGAAATCTTCTCACGCCTCACCGTGGAAGACAACCTGCGCATGGGCTTGGCCTACAAAAGCGCGAGCACGCCGATTCCTGCCGAGTTGTTTGATCTCTTCCCAGTGCTCAAGCAAATGATCAACCGCCGAGGCGGTGATCTCTCAGGCGGCCAGCAGCAGCAGCTTGCGATTGCACGCGCGCTCGCGGCTAAGCCGAAGCTCTTGATCTTGGACGAACCCACCGAGGGCATCCAACCCAGCATCATCAAAGACATCGGCCGCGTGATCCGAATGCTCGCTGATCGCGGCGATATGGCGATTGTGCTGTGCGAGCAGTACTACGATTTCGCGCAGGAGCTGGCGGATGATTACCTCGTGATGCAACGCGGCGAAGTGATTGCTCGCGGGCCGGGGAGTGAGATGGAAGCCAAGGGGATTCGTCAACTCGTGGCGATTTAAAGATAAAAAAACGGCACTGTCAGCATATTTCAAGTTTTACTTTTGTAAGTAGTTACGGCTTTCCACCGCTGATATTACCTGTGAGTCCCGATGCAACTGAGCTATTGCCGCCAGCTGCATGAGAGCTGTCGCCAGACTGGTATCTTTTGGCCGGGCTTGAGCGTTCAGCGTAGCTTCAAGCACCTTGTTGAGTTGGTCGGCCAACACAAATAGACTTTGGATTTTGAGCTGGCGAACAACTTGTTGGCAGTCAGTTTTCCAACTCGCGGGCAGAGCTTTGAAACCGTGATGCAACAAAGTGCTCAGTATCTGGTTCAGGCTTGCTAGTACTTTGGAAATGGGATCGCCAATTTCGTCGGGCAAAAAGCCTATCGGCAATTGCGCCAATGTGTCGTTGTTCTCTATTGATGCGACGGCAAAGTCAGGAACCACCATGTTGCTAGTAGCCAAAGCCCAAGGCTCGATGATGGGAAAGCCGCCCGACCAGTGCAAAAGGCCCGACACATGGTCTACCGCTCCAAGTTTTCCCGAAAGAGCCTGCGCCAAGCTGGCCAAGGCGTGGCGGTTATGGCTTTCGTGACTGCGCTTGATCAGCACGGGATGGTCTAGCTTGTCGTACAGCACGGCCATCAGGGATTGCGAATGAGGGTCGTAGCTCAGGCTCTCGATGCGGGCAGGTGTGAACACAACAAAGCGCTGGGCAGCATGGCGTGGCAGCACCTGGGCTGTGGGGTGGGCTTGCTGCGCATCCGCCAGGGCGCGTACGCTGTCATAGCGCAGTGGAGCGGCCAGTTGCGACCAATCGGGTACTTGGGGCAAGGTGCTGTTATCCGAGCTGCGGGCTTTGGCCAGTTTGAGGCTGCCATCTGGCAAGCGGCGCGCTTTGCGAGCGAGCAATTGACCGTTGCTCAAGGCTTGCAACTGCAGGCCGGGAGCCAGACGCTCGGCTGCGCGTGCATCCGATTCATCGGCATCGCCAGCAGAGACTTGCCATTCGTGATTCAAGACCATTGCCGTTGCGGTGTCGGTGTCGACCAACATGAGGCGGGTACGACGTTTGAGCCCGTCGCGCAGCGTGCGTGCGCCCAAGCACAGCAAGCGCAAGCGATCAAGCTCGGTTTCGCCAGGCTCGGCCAGACCTAGCACCGCACGTGCGCTGCCGGGCAACACGCCAGCATGCAGGCGTAAAGCCAGCTCAGACACCAGCGCTACGCCGTCTGTGGCTTGGTAGGAAGCGCTGCGGGCTAGCCATGCGCCGCTCCAGTGCTCTAAGTCTTGCAGCAGATATACAAGCCAAGTGGCATTGATGGCGCGGCTCGCGTCCAGCGCATGGCTCATCGCCTGTGCGATGGGCGCTGAGCCGTGACTCACACCGTGTAAAAGCAGTGCTTCTACCAGCGCGATCCAGGGTGTGGTGTCAAGCGCCAGACGTGTACCTTCATTGCCCAGGCGAACGATTTGCGCGGCTTCGGCGGATTTCGTACTGTCTTCATCTGCCTGACGAAAAGCCCAAACCCCCAAAGCCACATGCTCGCAGGCCGAGCCTGCAATGCAGTCGCAGCGAGCAGCTTCTAGCGCGGCACCTGCCCAAAAGCGCACCGTGGCCGAAGGCAGGCGTGCGGTGTCGCAAGGCTCTCCACTGGCGGCTCGGCGCAAGCTGATGGACAGGCCTGCCGAGCGTGCCGCAGTTGCCCGAGTGAGCAAGGTGGCGGGAATCAAGTGGCTCAAGGTTTCATCGCTGGCTTGGCCGGGCGATGTGGCTTGGGCTGCTACAGGAGGCGTTGTGGCTGCATTGGTCGAAACGTTTGCTTGATCGGCCAGTGCCGTTTCTCGATAAGCCAGTGCCACAATGATGCGGTGTCTACACACCGTGGCCGAGCCACAACTGCAGCGCACTTGGAGAATCGGCGTGGCCGTTGGCCAGATGGTGCGTATACCGTCGCTGAAGCTGGCGTTTAGCGTGCCATCTGCATCCAAAACCCACTGCGGGCGATAGCCGCCTTGTAGCTCCCGCACGGCGCGTTTCACGATGCCTGCATTGGACGCTTGAGCCAGCGCTTCGGGTTTGAGGTGGAGCAAGTCTTGACGTGGATTCACAGACATCACCCCAGCTTCTCAGCCAACCAGGCCGCAAGCTGCCCCGGCGTCATGGCACCGATATGCGCACCGACATCAGCCAAGCGGCCAGCCAAGGCGTGGTCGTAGTCGGGATTTGCTTGTTCATTCAGTGCGGCCAGCCCCAGCACTTGCGTGCCTTGCGCGCACAAAGCCTGCACCTGGCTCACCAATGCGTACTCAGCTGCGCCTTCATAAAAGTCACTGATGATGACTACGATGGCGCGTCGAGGCGCTTCAATGTGCTCGGCAGCATAGATCACGGCCTTGCCAATGTCGGTGCCGCCGCCCAATTGCACTGCCATCAATACCTCAACCGGGTCTTGCACGCTGTCGGTCAAATCCACGACCTCGGTGTCAAACGCCACGAGGTGAGTTTTCACGCCAGGCAGAGCCCAGAGGCACGATGCGGTGACCGCTGAATGAATCACGCTAGAGACCATGCTGCCGCTTTGATCCACCAGTAAGAAGACTTGCCAGGGCTGCAAACTGCGGCGTGTGTTCACATAAAACAGCGGCTTTTCAATCACTATGCGCTGACCTTGCAGATCGTAGTGCTTCAGGTTAGATCGCAGGGTTTCGCGAGCGGCAAACTGGCTCATGCTACCGCGTGTGGAGAGTTGCTGGCGCTTTCGCGTGCCGCTGAAAGAGCGTTGCACTTCTTTGGCCAGCTTTTCAATCAACTCAGCCACCACCTTGGCTACGAGTTGCCGCGCCATGGCCAGCACCTGCGGGTTCATCAAATGCTTGGTGCGTAGCACGGCTTGCAACAGCGCAGGGTTGGGTGTGGCGCGCGCCAGCACCTCGGGGTTGGTCACCACTTCGTCAATGCCGTAGCGCTCGATCGCATCACGCTCCAGACGCTCGATGGTTTCTTTTGGGAACAGCTCATGGATGTCGTTGATCCACTCGGGCACGCTGAGTTGCGAGGAGCCCGCGCCGCCTTGGCGGTCAAACCGGTCTGCGCCTTGGCCATCTTGCTCATCGCGTCCATAAAGCCATGCCAGAGCGCGATCCATCGCCATGGCCTGAGCATCACCCGTGCCCCCCAAACCGCCTGCCAATGACTGTTGCGCGGCTTCACCCAACAGTAATCGCCAGCGCTCTGCGGCGGAGAGAACCACAGCAGGCTTCATACCGGCATCTCCAGAGCTGTAGCCCAAGCTAAGGCTTGCGCTTCGATGCGTTTCGCATCCAGCAACGGCTGCGTGCCCGTGCGCAGCGACAGCAAACTTGATTGCTCGCTGGCCGAAAGCCCCAGCAAAGCTGCCACCCGAGCCGCCAGTGCGCCACGCTCGCGCGGTGGAAACCACGCAAAGGCGGCGCGAAGCTGCGGCAGTGCCACCAAAAAATCATCGCTGCCCATGCCTTCCAGCGCTTCATGCACGGCATTGACGATGGAATCAGATTCGGTAGCCAGCACCCGCGCGCAGCAAAACAGGCCGTACAAAAAATCACCCAGAGCATCACGCGGGGGCACTGCACGCACCAGCGCGAGGATCTGCTCTTTCGCCTGCTCCCCCAGCGCGTCATGCACGTAAGCCACACCCAAAGCCGCGCCGCGCAAAGCAGGCGGCGTTTGCACTTTGCGCGCCAAGCGCAGCAAAGTTGCGAGTGTAGCGCTGCGGCTTAAACCAGCGGCAGATTCCAGTTGCAGGCGCAGCAGGCTGTCAAACACGCTAACAGCTGCTACATCAGCTTCCATGTTTTTGTCTTGCGAACCCTGGCGCTCTTCCAGCAGCCACAAGATGCGCTCCGCCAGCACCGAGAGCGCGCGCTCCAGCAAGACACGCGTGTCTTGCCCCCAAAAACCGGCTTGCACCACTTGCAGCAGCAGCCCCGCAGCCTTGGCCAGTTGCGCCAAATCATGTGCAGCGGGAATTGCTGCTTCCAGCTGCTGACCCAAGGCATCGCCCATGTCCAGTAGCCCAGCGCGCACGGCTTTGAGCAGGCAGGCGGCGGCTTCGCCCACATCGGCCTGGCTTTGGGCCACCAGCATCTCCAGTCGAGATCTGGCAGCTGATTCGAGCGTGGCTCCAAACGCGGCAGCTTCAATCAGATTGGGAAACCAGCGCTCGCCCTGCACCAACGACCAATGTTCTTCAAAATTCAGCGCGGCGGGAAGCTGGCGTGCAGCATGCGGCGCTCGGGTTTCAATCAACTGCGCGCCTTCTAGGCCGATGAGCTTTAACTGCCACAGCGTGTGAGCGCGGGGCAGGTCTTCAGCCCGCCTGCGGTCAAGCACGATGGCTTGCTTGCCCATACCCGCTCTCTGAATCAGCGGGGTGAGATTGCACTGTGCCAGCCGCGCGGTCACGTCATGTACCAGTGGTGGTAAAGGTGTATCTGCGTGAAGCGTGCCGCCACCTTCGCCCGTAAGCGTCAGCAAAGCCTCGCGCAAGACGGGGTGGTGCTGGTCACTCAGAATGCCATGGTTCGTCCAAGGCGCGGGGGCATCCAGCGCTTCTTTGATCACGGTGGATTGAAGCGCATCCAGCAAGTCGCCACGCAGAGGCAGGGCATGGCCGCGCAATTGCGCCAAATGCTGCTGAGCGCTGCGCATAGCGATATGTTCTGCCGTGGAGAAGGCCACTTTTTTGCCCCGCAGGCGCTTGGCAATGCCTTTCACAGCGCGCTCGCCCGCAGCTTGCAAGCCCATCTCCCACACCCACTGATAAAACATCGGCGACTGCATGCCTGAGCGGTAACCGCCTAGTGCATCGACCTGGCGGTATTCGTAAGGCACCAGATAGCAACCGGCTTCTCGCGCATCTGTGGGCGCGGGGGTCACGGGCTCATTTTCAACATTCTGCTGAGGCCACAATTGCTCAATCGCCCGCTTGTGCCAGCCGCCGCAGATGACCAACACATCGCCAGCCACCTGCTGCTGAGCCCAAGCCACCCAGCGCGCCATTTGCAGCTCGCGGGCTTGGTCTTGCGGCGTGCTGGGGTCTTCGGCGCGCAGTTCGTCGAAGTACAGATCTAGGCGCTTGTGCAAGTCAGCATCATCTAGTTCGCCTTCGAACAAATGATCCCACAGCGCGTGATCGCCGTCGCAGCCAAACCGCTCACACATACGCTCCACCACTAGCGCATAACGCGAGCGCGGCTGCTCGCCGTGCGCCAGCTTGTGCGCGTCCGAAATGGCGCGGTATTCCCAATGCGGCAAATCAATGAATCGCAGCAACGCCCCCGCTTCATGCGCGCTGTGCAGCGCCACCCATTCGGGCGAATAGTCTAGAAACGGAAACCAGCATTGCGCGGGGCTTTGGCCTTCGTTGGCATAGCTGTACAGCGCCACGGGCAACCTGTGTGCGAGCAGCAATTCCTCCATGCGCGGGTTGAAATCTCCTGGGCCTTCAATTAGCACGGCAGCGGGCTTGTCTCGCGCAATCAGGCGCTGAATCAGCCGCGCACAGGCAGGGCTGTGATGGCGCACGCCAATCACGCGAACCGTCATTTTGCAGTGCCTCTTAGGTCGTTCCCGCAGGTATTCATTGCGCGGATAGCTATCAAAGTCATAGCAAACCTCAGCTCATGGCAGCAAATGCCGCGCCGCATGAAAGTCGCGCCAGTGATCTCCCTTGCGCTTGGATGCCTTGTTTTCAATATAGCGACGTATTTTCTTCAAATCGTCTGGATTGTCTTTTGCGGCTGCTCCCGCCAAAGCTTCCACGATATCAGCCGGTTGCCCTGCATCGCCGCGCAGATAGTGCCCGCGTAGCGCAATGCTGTATGCCACGCTCACGGCTTCTGCCGTGCTCACCACGGTGGATAAGCGTTCACTGGCCGCGCCCTCGCGATCCACGCCCTGGCGCAGCTCCCGAAATGTCGTCACCAGCACTTCCAACACCTCCGGACTGGGCTGCTGTTTGAGGCCATCGCCTGCCAGCAAACGCGCTACCTCGCTTTGCACGAGAGCCAGCTCTTGGTCGTAGTCAGCAATGGGGAACACGGTTTCAAAGGAAAAGCGGCGCTTGAGCGCGGCAGACATATCGTTCACGCCACGATCCCGCGTGTTGGCCGTAGCAATCAAATTGAAGCCCGGCGCAGCAAACACGGCGTTTTCACCTGGCAGCTCGGGCACCATCAGCAAGCGCTCCGACAAAATCGACAGCAAACCGTCTTGCACCTCCGCCGGGCAGCGCGTAATTTCTTCAAACCGCACAATACGGCCTTCTTGCATCGCGCGGTAAAGCGCGGATGGCACGAGCGCCCGGGGGCTGGGGCCTTCGGCGAGTAGCAAGGCGTAATTCCAGCCGTACTTGATTTGGTCTTCCGTAGTGGCTGCGCTGCCTTGAATGGTCAGCAAGCTAGAGCCACAAATCGCCGATGCCAGTAGCTCGGAGAGCAAGCTCTTGGCTGTGCCAGGCTCGCCCACCAGCAGCAATGCCCGGTTAGAAGCCAGCGTGACCATGGCGCGCTCAATCAGGCTGGGAGCACAGACGATTTTGGTGCGAATGTCTTTATCCCCCATTATGAAGCGGCGCACCGCCTTCATTGACAGCTGCCAGCCGGGTGGCTTGGGATCGCGGTCTGATTTTTTCAGGCGTGCCAGTTCGTCGGCGTAAAGCTGTTCGGCAGGCGGGCGCTGTTGTTTGTTGGGGCTTATGGTCATGGGGAACTCATGATTTGGTAAGGGTTGAGCTGGATCAGGTCGCGCAGCACTTCGCTGTAACAGTATTGTCTAGTATGCTTAAAAGCTACTTCGCTTGCGCCAGCAATTCCAAATCACGCAACAACTCGCTGGCCAGAATGCTATCCAAGCTAGCGAATGAAATTGGCGAATGAGGGTCGTAGCGGTTGCGTTCGCTCAGTGTGACAGTAGGTAGTTTTTGTTTGGGTTCTTGTTTTGGGTTGCCCATGATGGTGCCTGGTTTTAGTTCAACCGTGACTTCATATTGCTCACCGATTGGCTTGCGGTACGAACCCAGCCAGCCTCCGCCATGCTCCTGTCCCTCCCAGCCGCGATTGGCCAAGCCCATCACGCTGGCCGTGTTCAGCTCTCGGTTAGCAAAGCGCGTTAGTTCTTTGGTCTTTAGCTCTTCGGGTGTGAGCGCAAAAGTCTCACGCCCAAGTTGCTTGAAGGGCTGCAGGATTTCGTAGTCTGCAAAAATTTGACCGAAAGCGGCCACGGTGTCTGCTGGCATTTCCAGCCGGTGCGGCAGGCCGATGAATACTTCGGGCGGTAGCGAGTAGAGCTGGTCTTGCGAATCAGCGAGCGTCCAGTCTTCGGCAATTCGAAATACATTTTGCAACTGGCCTTCGGGTTGATCGCTGTCATACACGCCCCAGACCAAGCTGGCCACCAAATAGCGCATGACCGGGTGGCCGAGAAACAGCGCATCGAAATCTGTCGCCCTCCAACGCCGGCGTGAGACCATGGCGGCTTCCAGCCGCAGAAGTTGCAAAGCAGCAATGGCCTTGGCATCTTTCTTGACTTTTTTGAATCGATCGGTGGCTCGCGTGGCCAGGTATTCGTCGTCGCTTTGATTGGGTTTGGGCAGGTCTTTCAGGCGCACGCATTCTGTGTTTTTAACAATCGGTTTGAGGGTTTCGTCAAACGCAATCGTAAATTGACGCGTTCCAAAATCCAGCACTAGTGCGCTGGCCTCGTCCATATCCAGCCGGGGGATCAGCCGGTCGGCCAGCTCTTCGGTGGAGAGACCGCGCGCATCGGCCAGTTCTTGGATTTTTTCGCGGGCTTTTTGCTGCAAGGGCTTGTATTTGATCTTCACGGCAATACCGTTCAAGTGCATCAACGCCATATCGGAGCCGATTGCCACCAGCATGTCCAGTCCCGTGACAGCGCGAGCCGTGGCCGATTGGCCTGGCCACTCGCGCACCAGTGGCGTGAGGCGGCGGGCGGTCTCATCGTCGCCTAGCAAGCCCAAGGCCGTAAACGCCCAGTTGTAGCTGGCGGGCGTGCCGTTGCTCAGCCAAGCTTCAAACAAGTCCCACACAAAAGAGGCCAAGCTGGCGCGTTGGCAAGTCTGGCGAAGAATCTCTAGGCCAGCATAGGGTGCATCAAGCTTGCTGATGGCCAGCATCAAGCCAATATGCTCCACAGCGTCAACGGGCAAGGGCTGGCCGGTGAGCAAGACGGGGCGGTGCAAAGCAGCCACATTGAAAAAATCAGGCAGCTTGGGCATGCGGCCAGGTAGTACCTGCAGCGGGTCAGCACTGAGCAGCGCTTCCAATGCATCGGGCGTGCCTTGGCCGTAGGTTTGCGCCGCCTCGCGAGCTTGCGCCTCGCCGCCGTTGGCGACCAGCCAGCGCAGGCCGTGGCGGGCGTTGTCTCGTGCTTGGCTGTGCTTGGCTTGAAAAGCTAATGGCAGGGCTTTGAACAGAACGGTTTGCGGATGCGCCAAGATCCATTCTTGTGCGACCTTTTTCAAGGTTTTGCTGTGACGCAAGGTGTGTAGAAAAGGCTCGACCAGCTGCGGGCTATCCACCTTCGGGGTGTTGTACCAGCCGGAGGCAGGCTGGGTTTGAAACAGCCGCGCTAGGCCGGGAATGGCAGCCAAGCCAAAGTCGGCAAACATTTTGCGAATCGCAGGGCCACTAATGCGCCAGCTCGACCAAGCACCGGGCGGAAAGCTGTTCCACAGTGCCAGCCTCATACCAAGCGGCACTTGCAAAACAAGTTCCATATCAACACCCGATTCGTTCAAATCGCCCGGCTGCAGTGGCTGAGACTGTTTGACTCGCTCCATGCCTGCTAGTGAGAGGCGCATCGCGACCAAGGTGACTGAATACGAGCTAGATGGCACCTCATCAGGAAAACTCTGACCTCTGTAGTTTTTGTACGTTTTGAATGTCTCCAACTCCTCGGGTGTCCAATGCAGCCGCTCTTCAGTAGGAATCGTGGCGACTTCGAGCACCGGCAGCGGGTTTTGCCGCTTTTTGGCGAGCCAAGGTGGGTTTTGTAGCAGCCGGGGTAGGTCGTTGAGGCTGGCTTCTGCGGCCTGGGAAGGCTCATGTAAGTCTTGTGTCACTTGTCAAACTCCTCAGATTCACTATGTTTTTAATAGCTGCTTGCGCAATTTTTATGCCGGCGAGATGCCAAAAATGGCTTAAAAGTGGTGGCTTCAGTCTTTCACCACGGCTAGTAACTCCAGATCCCGCAAGATTTCACTCACCACGATTGGGTGCAGTTCAGAAAAGGGGCGCAGGTCATTGTTGTCATAGCTGCCTCGTTGGCGCAAGGTGACGGCGGGCAATTTCTGCTTCGGCTCGTAGGACATATCGCCCACAATGATTCCAGGTTCTAGCCCTACATCCACTTGCAAATCGTCGCCGAGTCGCTTGTTGAACTCGCCCACCCAGCCTGCGTCTTGTGCCTGGCCGCGCTCCCAACCCCGATTGACCAAGCCCATCACGCTTCCTGTGGCTACTTGTTTGTCTTTGTAGCGTGTCAGGCTGGTGACGCTTTGTTCTTCAGGCTTCAAGCTATAGGTTTCACGCCCTAGTTGTTTGAAGGGTTGCAGGATTTCGTAGTCCGCAAATATCTGGCCGAAAGCATCTAGGCTGGGTTTTGGCATTTCCAAAATGTGTGAGATGCCGACGCGCAAGCTTTCGCTTGAGGGCAATTCATACAGAGTGTCCACAGCGTCGGCCAAAGTCCAATCTTCCGCGACACGGAAATTGTTCAGCAGCACCTCGCCTTCATCAACGCCCTCATACACGCCCCACACCAAACGCACGGCCAAGTGGCGCATGAGCGGGTGTTCCACAAAAAAGAGTTTGAAATCTGCCACCGGCCAGCGCCTGCGTGCCACCATGGCTTGCTCCAGGCGGTTAACCTGCTGGCTCGCAATGGCCTTGGCATCTTTTTTGATTTGCTTGAAGTTGTTTGTGGCCTCCTCGGCCAGGGCTACATCATCCGTTTTGATGGGTTTGGGAAGATCCTTCAAGCGCACGCCCTGCGCGTCTTTCACCAACGGCTTGAGCGCTTCGTCAAAACCAACAGAGAATTGGCGTGATCCAAAATCCAGCAGCAGCGTGCCCGCTTCATCCAAGCCTAGATCAGGCACCAAACGATCAGCAAGCTCCTCGGCGGTGAAGCCTCGTGCCTCGGCCACCGCGCTGATTTTTTCTTTCGCGCGCTCTTGCAGTGCTTTGAATTTCACCTTGCTGGCAATCGCGTTCAAATGCATCAGTGCCACATCAGTGCCGATGGCGGCGAGCAAATCTAGGCCAGTCACCGCGCGTGCGTGAGCAGATTCCCCAGGCCACAGGCGAATTTTGGGCGCGAGGCGGCGCGCAGTTTCATCGTCCCCGAGCAAGCCCAGTGCGGTAAACGCCCAGGCCTCTTTGGAAGGCGAGCCGGCGGTCGTCCAAGCGTCAAACAATTGCCAAACCAGCTCTGCCATACTAGCCGGCGTGCAGTTGTCTTTGACGATCTGTAGCCCCGGGTACGGCGTTTCCAGCGAGCTGATCGTTAACATGCCGGCGATATGGTTAACTGCTTCTGGGGGCAAGCTCATGCCATTGAGCAATTCGGGGCGGCGCATGGCAGCAGGCACAACAAAGCTGGGCAGCTTAGGCATTTTGTTGGGCAGTGCCAGCAATGGGTCGGCGCTAAGCAAGGCATCGAGTGCTACTGGCATTTGCGCACCATAGGCTTGCGCTACCTCACGAGCTAGCGCCTCAAAACCTTGGTTGGCCAGCCAGCATATACCGTGACGGGCGTTGTCACGAGCAGGGCTGTGTTTGGGCGCAAACGCTGTGGGCAGGGCTTTGAAGAACACAGTTCGCGGGTGGCGGCGCAGCCAAGCTAACGCATCGTTCTTTGCCTTTTTCAAATTGCGTGCGATATGCAAAACCGCATCTACCAGCTGTGGACTGTCAATTTTTTCTACAAGTGGCATGCCTTTATCAGGCCAGCATTGCAAATAGGCCAGCAAGCCGGACACGGTTGCCACACCTTGCTCAGCCACCAAGCAGCGGATCGCCCCACCATCGGACCAATCGTTCCAAAGCTTAGCGGGGTAGCTGTTCCAGAGTGCAATACGACTTCTTTCAGGCACGATAAGCAGCAAATCGGGTGACTCATAGCCACGGGACTTTTCTAAAAGATCACCGGCCAAGAGGAGTTGGCCATTCTTCAAACGCTCCAGCCCCATAGCACTGATGCTCAATTCATCAGGGAAACCATCCGTGGTTTTCACTCGCTTATAGTAAGACCTGACCTCGTACTTCTTTGCTTGCGCCAACTCTTGTTCATTCCAGGCTATGAGTTCGGGCGTTGGAAGTGCAGTCACTTCAAAGCTGGCTAGTTCCTGCTGGCGCTGCTTGCCCAGCCAAGGCGGATTGCGTAATACATCTGGCAAGCTTGCGGTAGGTGCATCTTCACGCTGTAAGGCGGCGAGTTTGCTTTCGAATTTGCTGCGAGTGTTCGGCTCCAGTTCAGCGATTGCGCTGTTCCGAGCTGAAGTGTCGCGCATTGCCAAGCGCAGCGTCCAGCCCTCCATCAAGCTGCTTCGGCTGGCGGCACAGTGCTCTATCGCCGTTTTGAGCACGGCGGCAGGGAACTGGTCTGCCAATTTTTCTAACGCAGCTCGGACTTCTTTGTTTTCACCGCCGCTCACCAGCAAGCCAACAAGCTCTGGAATCCACATACATGTGATGATGTCAAGCGCCTCTTGGGTGGAGTGTTTATCGGACATCGCTTGTTCTAGGACACAACGCAAAGCCTCAAAACTTGCTGAGCCATGCAAATGAATTTGCAGGTACAGCGCCGGACGCAGCCAGCCTACAGCTATACGGTGTTTACGCACGTATTGCGCAAACAAAGCGGTAGGTAGGACGCAATCCAGCAAGAAAGGCGGTCTGTCAATAGCTTGCTGCGCCAGACACTCGACTGCCCATTCAGCGATATGTGGAAAAAGATGAGAGCAAACCCGCTTTTTCTCAAAACTGTGTACACGCAACTCCTTAGCGGTCTCCAATGCTTGCGTATAAGTGTGCTCATCGGCGCGTGAAATGCCTTGCCGCAAGGCATCAAGCATTCCTGACAAGTCGCGGTAGTCAACCTGAGCTGGTTCCCAAAACGCCAGCACAACCTCTAGAGTGAATGGCAAACCATGCAATGCGATGCACGCCTTGGTGACCCAATTTAACTGACTACCGCCCCAGCCATCACTGCAATAGGCTTGTGCCATGAGTTCAAGCCAGAATTCAAAATCACGGCTGTTTAATGCTGCGCGAGTGATGCGCTGTTGCGATTCTGCTTGGCTCCAAATCACCCAAGTTCGCCCCGCAGCAGCTGCTATTTGCGACATGCTTTGTGAGATCCATTGATTTGGGCCCTGCAAGATGATCATGACACCCAAAAGTCTTTCCACCGTGTCGTCCGGATCAGCAGGCGGCACATGAATACCACGCACTACGGGCAATGCAGTACGCGATTCCTTCGTCCACTGGAAGCCGCCACTGGGCCAGACGATGGAAGATGCTTTGCTTGCTGTTTCGGTTGCTATACCTTCATTGGCTTGTTCAGGAATGGCAGCAGGTGTTTGAGCGATTGCCGCCTTTGGCAATGGGGCTGGCGCTGCAGACGAAGTGGATGGGTTCGATGTTACCGGCTTGGCAAGTTTGGCCGGCGTGACAGCAGCGGCTGGCATGGAGGGTGAGGCAGGTGAGCTGCTGATGAGAGCATACCCCTTGCCCGTCTTTTCTTTGATGAGCTTGTCGCGCTCTTTGGTGGCGGCTACCGCATCGTCAAAGCTCTTGGCTTTGCTCTGACCCGCTGTGCCAATACGCCCAAATCTCACGGTCAGTTCAGAACCTGAAACCTCGACCTCCCAGAATTTACTGGATGCGCCTTCAATCAATTCATAACGCTGCATGTGTTTAGCTCTCCCTGGAACTTAAAAAATAATGTAGCACAGGAAGTAATGAACTGATCGAAAATCTAATTGGCTCAGAGCTTGTCATCCATCTAATTTCCACAAGTGTGATATTGCATGTCGAGCCATGCCGTTGGTAACCAATCACATTTCTTGTGTAAAGAGCAGTAGTGCTTAGCTTGCATCCATTCTTTAAAACAGACGTGTTGTGGACAGCAGTTGCTAGCCCCCCCGCAGATATCTGCGTAAGCTTTGTGTCCTGCTCTTTGTCTCGTGGCTGTTTGTCAGCCAATCATCACATCGCCCAAATACGCGGCGGCACACTGGGTAAGCCCCAAGCTAACTCTCGCCAAGCCCCGCGCACTTGTTTGCATAAATCCATTGCCTGCTCGGTGTGATGCGCGAGCACGCGTAGCACGATGACTTGCGCATGGGGGCTGGTGATGCCGCAGGTGGCATTTAGGGCGTGAGACTGAGAAATTTCTCTGGATTTGGATAGAAATAGCTCTTTTGCCGGCGTATTTATTGCGCGGCCTGCTATGAAAAAGAGAGTAGCTAGGCAGGTGTGGCCGGCTAAGCCGATGGGGGACTGTAGCAAGCGTGTGTCATCTGCAGCAATGCGGCCACGCTCTAGCCAAGGGCTGTGGATGCTGCTCGGCGATTGCAATTCAAGATGCTGGGTGAACGCGCCGCGCTCGAAGGGCAGGTCTGCTGCGGGCAGGCCGAGCGCTGTGATGTCCCAGCCGATGAGCTCTGCCGTGGGGGCGAGCTGGAGCTGGAGTTTGTTCTCAGCCAAGCAGCCGTTGTAGGCGATGTTTTCTAGGGGCAGCCATTCGAGGCGTGCACCGTCTTCCATCTTGATCGTGGTGCGCTGGATGGCGGCATCGCCCGAAGTTTTGTAAAAGCGCGTGGCTCCGGGCGTGGTGATCAAAGCACGCGTGCCTTGTTGCAGATGCACTTTGATATCAAGATCGTCACCACCCGCCACGCCACCGGGCGGGTGCACGAGCACGTTTTGGCAGATGGCATCGCCTTCGGGGTAGAGGCTTTGCAAGATGCGTAGCGGGCCGTCGTGCGAAAAATCGAGCAGGGTTTTGCCGGCTGCGGCACGGTAGTTGAGGCTGAGTTGAGCGTGCCAAGTCATATGGTGTGCTATAAATTCAGTAGCTGTTCCCACATATTCTATGCCGGCAAAGAAGTGATTTCTATCTGAAACTCAACGCAAATGGCAGGCTCAGCATGCCTAGGACTGTCGAGATCGTGACCAAGCCGGCAACAAGCGAGCCGTCCAAGCCCATGCGGGTGGCCAGCACGTAGCAGCTTGATGCGGTGGGCAGCGCGCTGAAGATGAGCAAGATGCTGGCCTGCGCTGTATTGAGGCCAAAGAGTTGCACCAAGCCGACGGCAATCAGCGGGAGCGCCAGATGCCGCACCATGAGCAATGCGACGCCGGTGCGCACGCGGCTGGCGGTATTAAAGATTTGGCCGAGTTGCAAGCCTGCGCCGGCGGCCATCAGCCCCAAAACGATGGAGGCTTGCCCCATGCGGCTCACGGCGGGCTCGGCGAAGGCGGGCACGGAGAGACCCAGCACATTGGCGATCAGGCCGCTCACGGTGCCGATGATGAGTGGGTTCTTCAATAAGGCTTTACCAAAGCCTTGGCCAGAATGCTTAGCCATTGGCCACACGGCAGCCACGTTAAACAGCGGCACGCAAACGCCGATCACCACAGCGATCAACAACAAGCCGCTTTGCCCGCCTAGGCGCTCCGCCAGCGCCAGCGCGATATATGCATTGAAGCGAAATCCGACCTGCGCACTGCTCGCAAAATCATCGCGCTTCACGCCCGGCAGTTTGGCCACCGAGTATGACAACGCAACGCCACAAGCGGCCAGTGCCAACGCCGCGCCCACCAAGCTGCTGGCGGCACGCCAATCGAGCGGCGAACGCGAGATGGAATAAAACAGCAGCACGGGAAAGAGCACGTAGTACACCAAGCTCTCGACCTGATCCCACAAGGGGCGATTAAGCCGAGTGAACCGGCAGATCAAATAGCCGCAAACGATCAAGGCGAAATCAGGAAAAAGGAGCTGGGCGAAATGCATGTGAAGTGAAGGGTCTTTGGGCTGGGAATGGGGTAAACGTGTATGGGTTAGTCACAATCGCATGCGTTGTAGAACTGCTTATTATTGATGCATTGCAGGCTCTGCCTTCTCGCTTTTTTATTCTTTGGAGTTTATATGTCTTCTCAACTGTCTTTGCGCAAACGCACCGCTCTTAAAACCATAGCGCTTGGCGCATTATCCATGGCGGCCAGCGGCCTGATTCATGCTCAAAACTACCCCAACAAGCCGATCACGCTGCAAATTCCGTTTGCACCGGGCGGCACGACCGATATCGTTGGTCGTGTGATTGCTGAGCCTCTGGGCAAAGCTCTGGGACAGAGCGTTGTGGTGATCAACAAAGCGGGCGGCGGCGGCTCAGTAGGCGCCAATGAAGTGGCTAAGGCAACGCCTGATGGTTACTTGCTTGGTATGGGAACTGTTTCAACCACCGCCTCAAATCCGGCGATCAATCCAAAAATCCCCTACAACCCAGCGACTGATTTCACACCCATCATCAATTTGGCCGCAACGCCCAATGTGATTGCAGTGAATCCCAAATTCCCTGCTAAGGATTACAAAGGATTCATTGCTGAGCTTAAGAAAAACCCTGCCAAGTACAGCTACTCATCTTCAGGCACAGGTGGCATCGGCCATTTGCAAACCGAATTGTTCAAAAACCTTGCGGGCGTGTTCATCACCCACATTCCTTACTCCGGTGCAGGCCCAGCGCTGCGCGATACCGTCGGCGGCCAAGTCGAGATTATTTTTGATAACGTACCCTCTGCCTTGCCACATATCCAAGCTGGTCGCTTGATTCCCATCGTGGTGGCAGCGCCGCAGCGCTTGGCCAGCATGCCCAATGTGCCTACGTTCAAAGAAGTGGGCTTGGAGCCAGTCAATCGTATGGCGTATTACGGCTTGATTGCCCCGAAGGGCTTGCCTGCCGATATCGTGCAGAAAATCAATGCTGCCGCACGCACAGCTCTGCAAGATCCGGCAGTGAAAAAGCGCATCGAAGACACGGGCTCCATCGTCTTGGGCAACTCGCCAGATGAGTTTGCCAAGCAAATGGCCGCCGAGCTGGAGGTCTATAAAAAAGTCGTGGCCACGCAAAAGCTCAAGCTTGACTGAGGACAGCATTGATGCCTTCGTCAGCAGCCTCTGGCTCGAAGAAGGCTTAGCGAAAAACACGCTGGAGGCTTACCGGCGTGATTTGAATTTGTATGCCGCGTGGTTGCGCAATGAGCGATCACGCCGCATTGAATCAACTGAAGAGCTGGATCTGCGCGAGTACTTTGCGGCCAAGCATGGCAGCACAAAATCCACCTCTGCGAATCGCCGCTTAACGGTCTTCAAACGCTTCTTCCGCTGGTGTTTGCGTGAGCGTTTGATGCCGGCTGATCCAACTCTCAAGCTCCTCGCCGCCAAGCAGCCACCGCGTATTCCCAAGACGCTGACCGAGGCCGATGTGGAGCAACTGCTTGCTGCGCCTGATGTATCAACGCCTCTTGGCCTGCGAGATCGCACAATGCTGGAGCTCATGTATGCCAGCGGCCTGCGCGTGAGCGAATGTGTGAGCCTGAAGGTGCACAACGTGAGCATGACAGAGCATGTACTGCGCACTTTTGGCAAAGGCAGCAAAGAGCGCATCGTGCCCTTTGGTGAGCATGCGGCCGATTGGATCACAAAATATCTGAAAGGCGCTAGGCCTGAAATTTTGAAGAAGCAATTGAGCGATGATCTTTTTGTCACAGCACGCGGCAGCAAAGCGGGCGAGGCGATGACGCGCGTGGCCTTTTGGCAAACGATCAAAAAGCATGCTTTGGCAGCGGGCATCACCAAACCGCTCTCGCCGCATACGCTGCGCCATGCGTTTGCTACGCATTTGCTCAATCACGGCGCAGATTTAAGAGCCGTGCAAATGTTGCTCGGCCATGCCGACATTTCCACGACGACGATTTACACGCACGTGGCGCGTGAGCGCTTGAAGAAAATTGTGGCCGAAAACCATCCAAGAGGGTGATCCGCGTGAATGATTCTCAGAGGGCTTAGCTCTGAGCTAATTCAAACGTCAGCGCATCGCGCAGGTTGCTCTCGATGTTGGCCACGCTCAACCGACAAGGATTTTTGCTGCCTGGAAGAGACACGTCATACACATTCGGTGCTTTCACGATCTCCACGATCGCAAAATTACGAGTGTGCCGGCGCACATCTTCTATCAAGCC
This sequence comes from Comamonadaceae bacterium, assembly GCA_013297925.1. Lineage (GTDB taxonomy): Bacteria > Pseudomonadota > Gammaproteobacteria > Burkholderiales > Burkholderiaceae_C > JANMDU01. The sequence continues at coordinate 6,000 of JAAFJC010000011.1, read as the reverse complement.
TTTAACAGTTTCATCCATCAGCTCGGATTCAATGATCAGCGCTGCCGGCAAGGCCAGCTCACACTCGCGAACCAGATTCAGGCTGTTGGTGGCGTGGCGGATGCGGCTTTGGGCTTTGCCCAGTGTCTTGTCCACACTCATTTTCACCATCGGGCTGGCAGCATAGACCAAGACATCAAGCTGCCCGAGTTGCTGCGAATCCAGGGTGAGCAAATTAAGATCTTTGCTGGCCACACCTTCTTGCTCATTGTGCGCAGGAAATTCAAGGCAAATCGCGGTTTTGCCATCGACTTGAGAGCGAGTGGCAACTACTTTGCAGGCCTGAGCCAGCTCAGTGATGAGCTCCCAAATGAAATGGCTTGTCCGCTCCAACGTGGGCACATCTTCTTGCGTCTTCACCACATGATCTGCAATGATCGACATGCGAACCGCTGCTCCCCAGGCGGACAGCTCGGTAGATACTGTGAGCCGGTTGCCAAAAGGAATCGCCCATTCCAGTGCGGATTCCACCAGTGCTTTGCACAGATTCAGATCGCTCTGAACCGTGCAAGCTTGCAGCTGAGGCACCAGTAGCACACCCGAGCGGCGAAGATCATTGGAGCGCTTGGCCAACACACTGCCCATCAGTGGCAACATTTGGATGCTTTGCACTTGCGGCTTCGCTCTGCTGAGCTTGACTTCGGCCAGCGAATTGATCGTTTGGCCCATATCGGCGAGCGCAGTCACGTCGCGAAGTAGCAGATTCCACTGCTGGACTGTCGCGCCACGCTCGGCCAAGTCATGCAAGTCTTTGGCAATTGCATGAGCACGCGCATGTATCTCATCTCCCGCCAAGCCAAGCAAGGCCAAGTTGACGTCAGAAGAGCTCGCCTCTGGCGTTGATGTGACCACACGATTAGCGGCTGGTGCGCCCTGGCGCGCCACATCTAAATCTGACCAAGCCGTGCTATCGCCACCGACTTGTGTCAGCATGCTTTCCCAATCGGTTCGCTCCGGGCTACCACTGATGGCGCGTAGTAATTTGGTTAACACGTGAAACCTTCTTTCGAAAAAAGGGTGTAAAAGTATTACTTGAGGCTATAATATTTGAAATATACATTGTAACTATTTGCATTTTACCTCGAGTGCGAGCGTTTCGCAACCTCATTCCCGAGAAGAGCCCAACTGTTACAACATGTGCTGCCTCCATGCCACAAGCCGCGTGACTGAAAAGACAAAAAGCCCGATCAGAAAGTTCTGATCGGGCTTTTTAATGTGTGTCGCTGTTCGATATAGAAAGCGTGGTGCCCGGGGCCGGAATCGAACCGGCACGCCTTGCGGCGGGGGATTTTGAGTCCCCTGCGTCTACCAATTTCACCACCCGGGCAGGAATGGGATGTCGCAGATGCGAAGCCTTAGATTATGGCACAGTAGGGGGCTTATCCTTAACGCACAACATGATGAATTTCCCAACGATTGAAGACGCTATTGGCAAAACTCCCCTTGTACGCCTGCAACGAATTGGCGCTGATCTTTGCGCAAAGAATAGCAATGTGATCCTCGGCAAGCTCGAGGGCAACAATCCCGCAGGCAGCGTGAAAGATCGCCCCGCGCTCTCTATGATTCAGCGCGCCGAGGAGCGCGGCGATATCAAGCCGGGCGACACGCTGGTGGAGGCCACCTCGGGCAACACCGGCATCGCGCTGGCCATGGCCGCTGCGATCAAGGGCTACAAAATGATTTTGATCATGCCCGAAGACCTCTCGATTGAGCGGGCGCAAACCATGAAAGCCTTCGGCGCGGAGCTGATCCTCACGCCCAAAAGCGGCGGCATGGAATATTCGCGCGATTTGGCAGATAGCATGCAAAAAGAAGGCAAAGGCCGCGTGCTCGATCAGTTTGCCAATGCCGACAATCCGCGCATTCATTATGAGACTACGGGGCCTGAAATTTGGGAGCAAACTGCTGGGCGAGTGACGCATTTCGTGAGCGCGATGGGCACGACCGGCACGATCACCGGTGTCTCTCGCTATCTCAAAGAAAAGAATCCCAAAGTGCGCATCATCGGCGCGCAGCCCTCTGAGGGCTCACGCATTCCAGGCATTCGCAAATGGCCGCAAGAGTATTTGCCGAAAATCTACGATCCGAAAAACGTGGATGAGCTGATCTACGTGAGCCAATCTGATGCGGAAGACATGTGCCGCTCTCTGGCGCGAGAAGAGGGCATTTTTGCGGGCATTTCAGCGGCGGGCGCATGCTGGGTGGCGCAGCAAATCGCTGCGCGCGAGACGGATGCCGTGATCGTGTTCATCGTGTGTGATCGTGGGGATCGGTATCTCTCTACGGGTGTCTTTCCTGCTTGATTTTAATGATTTTAGGCTGTTTGCCGGCATAGAATATGCGTGAGCAGCTATCAAATTAATAGTAACTACAAGATGAGTGCCGCTTTTAAATTCTGCCCCCAATGCGCCACGCCACTTGCCTTTGAAACGCAAATGGAAGACGGCGGCGCGAAAGAGCGCCTGCGTTGCCCTGCTTGCGCTTATACGCATTGGAACAATCCCACGCCCGTGCTAGCGGCGATTGTGGAATACAACGGGCAGATTCTTCTAGCGCGCAATGCCGCATGGCCGGGCAAAATGTTTGCGCTGATTACGGGCTTCATGGAAGCAGGTGAGACGCCCCAAGGCGGCATCGCGCGCGAAGTGAAAGAAGAGACGAACCTCGATTGCAGCGAGGTCAATTTGGTTGGCGTGTACGATTTTCAGCGCATGAATCAAGTGATCATCGCCTATCATGTTGTCGCGCATGGCGAGGTGGCCTTGTCACCCGAATTGGTGGAATACAAACTCTACGATTACGAGGCCGTGAAATGCTGGCCCGCCGGCACAGGCTACGCATTAGCCGACTGGCTCAAAGGGCGGGGCTACGAGCCCCAATTCGTCGATTGGTCAAAGCGTTAAAATCTTGCTAACTTAAAAGACACCGCATATGCACATCGACAAAGAACTCGACACCCGTGGCCTGAACTGCCCACTGCCCATTCTCAAGGCCAAGAAAGCGCTTGGCGAGCTGGCCAGCGGCCAAATGCTGAAGATTGTGGCCACCGATCCCGGCTCTGTGCGCGATTTCCAGGCCTTTGCTAAGCAGACGGGTAACGAGCTGATCGAGCAGCAAACGCTAGGCGCGGATTTCATTCATGTGATGCGCCGGCGCTAGTACTTTTAGCCCAAGCAGTTGGCTGGCTGGCGCAAAGATTGCGTGGCCAGCTATTTTTTTGATAGCGACGCTTTCGCGAATCAGCCCAAACGCTTGATCTGCTCGCGCAGTTTCTCCAGCGTTGCGGTGAAATCAGCCAAGCGCTTGCGCTCTTGATCGAGCACCGCTGCGGGGGCTTTCGCGACGAAGGCTTCGTTGCCTAGCTTGGCATGGGCTTTCACCACTTCGCCCTCAAGGCGGGTGACTTCTTTGGTTAAGCGCGCTTTTTCTGCGACCACATCGACTTCCACGAAGAGCGACATGCGTGCCTCGCCGACGACGGCGGTGGGCGATGCGCCGCTATTCTCAGCCCATTCTGCTTCCGTGGCAAACGTCTTCACGTCAGACAGCTTGGCCAAGGCTTTAAGCAGGTCGGTGCCTTGCTGAATGAACGCAGCATCGCCCGAGACGAGCAAGGGTAGGCGTTGCGCAGGGCTGACGTTCATCTCGCCGCGCAGATTGCGGCAGGCGTCCACGATGGATTTGAGTTTGGCGACGTGTGCGATGGCGGCTGGGTCAATCTTCTCGGGCTGGGCTTGGGGGTAGCGCGCGACGGCCACAGATTCGCCTTTCAAGCCCGCAACAGGAGCGACCTTCTGCCACAGCTCTTCAGTGATGAACGGAATGATCGGGTGCGCGAGGCGCATGATGCATTCGAGGGTTCGGATGAGGGTGCGTCTCGTTGCTCTCTGCTGCGCTTCCGTGCCAGTTTGGATTTGCACCTTGGCGATTTCTAGATACCAATCGCAGAATTCGTTCCACACGAAATCGTAAATCGTGTTGGCCACGTTGTCTAAGCGGTAGTCTGCAAAGCCTTGCGCCACATCAGCTTCCACCTTTTGCAAGATCGATGAAATCCAGCGGTCAGCTTGGCTGAATTGCATGTAGCCGTGAGCTTCGCCACCCGGAGCACATTGCTCCTTGGTGTGATCCTTCAAGCCGCAGTCATAGCCTTCGCAATTCATCAGCACGAAGCGCGTGGCGTTCCAGAGCTTGTTGCAGAAATTGCGATAGCCTTCGCAGCGCTTACTGTCGAAGTTGATGTTTCTACCTAGCGAGGCCAAAGCTGCGAAGGTGAAGCGCAATGCATCCGCGCCATAGCCGGGAATACCGTTAGGAAATTCTTTCTCTGTGTTTTTACGCACTTGTGGCGCAGTCTCGGGCTTGCGCAGGCCTTGGGTGCGCTTCTCGAGCAATGGCGCGAGCTCGATGCCATCGATCAAGTCCACAGGATCGAGCACATTGCCTTCGGATTTGCTCATCTTCTTGCCCTGCGCATCACGCACCAGGCCGTGGATGTACACGTGCTTGAAGGGCACGCGGCCCGTGAAATGCTGCGTCATCATGATCATCCGGGCAACCCAGAAGAAGATGATGTCGTAGCCTGTGACGAGCGTGGAGGAGGGCAGGTAGAGGTTGTAGTCGTCTGTCGCGGCGTCTGTTTGCGCAGGCCAATTCATCGTGCTGAAAGGCACGAGGGCGGAGGAATACCAAGTGTCGAGCACGTCTTCGTCGCGCGTGAGCGTCTTGCCCGGCGCTTTTGCCTTGGCCTCGTCTTCATTGCGCGCCACATACACCTTGCCATCTTCGTCATACCAAGCCGGAATTTGATGGCCCCACCACAACTGTCGCGAGATGCACCAGTCTTGAATATTGTTCATCCATTGGTTGTAGGTGTTCACCCATTGCTCAGGCACAAACTTCACCTGCCCGCTTGCTACTGCATTGATAGCGCCTTGCGCAATGGATACGCCGGTTGCTCCGGGTTTTGACATCGCAACAAACCATTGGTCTGTGAGCATCGGCTCCACCACTTGCCCGGTACGAGCGCAGCGTGGCACCATGAGTTTGTGCTTTTTCGTCTCAACGAGCAAATCCAAAGCTTGCAAATCAGCCACCACTTTTTTGCGCGCTACAAAGCGATCCATGCCGCGATATGCTGCAGGTGCTTCGTCGTTAATTTTTGCATCCAGTGTGAGCACGCAGATCATCGGCAGGTTGTGGCGCTGGCCTACTGCGTAGTCGTTTTGATCATGCGCCGGCGTGACCTTCACAACACCTGTGCCGAAGGCCTTATCGACATACGCATCGGCAATCACGGGAATGGTGCGGTTGCACAAAGGCAGCGTGACTTGTTTGCCGATCAAATGCACATAGCGCTCGTCTTCCGGATGCACCATCACCGCCACGTCGCCCAGCATCGTCTCAGGGCGCGTGGTGGCCACGGTGAGTGAGCCAGAGCCATCGGCCAGCGGATAGCGGATGTGCCAAAGGAAACCATCTTCCTCTTCGCTCTCCACCTCCAAATCGCTCACTGCGGATTTCAGCACCGGATCCCAGTTCACCAAGCGCTTGCCGCGATAGATCAGTCCTTCTTCATAAAGGCGCACGAAGGTTTCGGTGACGACCTTGCTCAGCTTCTCATCCATCGTGAAGTATTCACGGCTCCAATCCACGCTTGCACCCATGCGGCGCATTTGCGTGGTGATGGTGTTGCCGGATTCTTCTTTCCAATCCCACACGCGGGCGACGAAGTTTTTGCGGCCTAGGTCGTAGCGCGTTTGGCCTTTGTCTTGGAGCTGGCGCTCCACCACGATCTGCGTGGCGATGCCGGCGTGATCCGTGCCGGGCACCCACGCGGTGTTGAAGCCACGCATGCGGTGATAGCGCGTGAGGCTGTCCATGATCGTTTGGTTGAACGCATGGCCCATGTGCAGCGTGCCTGTGACGTTGGGCGGCGGGAGCTGAATCGAGAAATTCTCG